>BNGT01000001.1 GCA_016860565.1 Candidatus Mesenet longicola
GATCTTAGAATATTTTTGGTTTGCCATTAAACACGCTGTGAGAAACCAACCTTTTGGCCTGATATTAACGCTGCTATAAATTTTGTGTTCCAAGAATTAGGGAAACCTTACTTGGGTTAGCTATATCAGCACCCTTATTTAACTATTTAAATCCTCCTAATTCTCATTTGTCAGATTAAATTCTGTCTAATACAATTAAAATCTGGAAAAAACAGCTTTGAATAATGGTATGACACTCGAAGGCTATTGCAATACAGAACACTTGCAATACCAACTTTTTTGACATTGCCATAAATCTAAAAAAATCAGTGATTTTGCCTGACTTTTTATTGGTTAAAAATGTTCAACTCTTTTTATCATATTTTGCTTTCTTATCAGTCCTTCAGTCGGAAATGCTATAAATAAAAAGTATAATATTAATTAAATGTTTTACATGAATATTATTTCTTGCTTTTTTCTTGCTTTAATAATATAAAAAAGTTAACTGGTGAAAAATATGATTTTTATTCGATTGTTTCTTTTTCTATATTTTTCTTTACATGCAATCAGCTCTTATGCTGCTCCTATGCCTTGGCAAATTGGGTTTCAACCTGCTGCAACAGAGCTAATGGAAATTACAGATAAGTCACATTCTTTTGTTATGCTTATAATGTTTGGGGTATTTGCATTTGTTTGTCTTTTACTTGGCTATATAATGTTGCGCTTTCGCAAGAAAGGAAATATGCAAGTTAGCAAAAAATCACACAGCACTGTTCTTGAAATTACTTGGACAGTTGTTCCTCTATTTATTGTGGCTATATTGACTGTAAGTAATATAAAACTTGTAAAGTTGCAGGAGAAAATTCCTAAAACTGAACTTACGCTTAAAGCCATCGGTTATCAGTGGTACTGGGGTTATAGGTACCCTGAGTATGATGGAGTTGCCTTTGATAGTTATATGAAACAAGATTCTGATTTGCTGCCTGGGGAGCCAAGGCTGCTTACAGTTGATCATCATGCTGTTTTACCAATTGACACAAATATTCGTTTGCAAGTTACAGCTGGTGATGTAATACATAGTTTTGCTGTTCCTGCTTTTGGTATAAAACTTGATGCTGTACCTGGAAGATTAAATGAAGCGTGGTTTAATATTAAAAAAGAAGGAATTTATTATGGACAGTGCTCTGAATTATGTGGCAGGGGTCATGGTTTTATGCCAATTGTTGTTCAAGCCGTAAGTAAGGAAGATTTTAAAAGATGGATTGAATTTCAGTCTATTAGTAAACTGACTAAAGAGGATGTAGCATGAGTGATATACCAAAAGGCTTAAAACGTTGGTTATTTTCAACAAATCATAAAGATATAGGTACTTTATATATTATCTTTTCCATCTTTGCGGGAGTGGTAGGTGGTGCTTTATCTTTGATTTTTCGCATGCAACTTATGCATATCAACATCTTTGGTGATAATTATCAATTATATAATGTGGTAGTTACAGGTCATGCTTTGATTATGGTATTTTTTATGATTATGCCAGCTTTGATGGGTGGTTTTGGTAATTGGTTTGTTCCTCTTATGATTGGTGCACCAGATATGGCTTTTCCACGTATGAATAACTTAAGCTTTTGGCTGCTTGTATCCTCATTTATTTTACTTATTATGTCTGTATTCGTTGGCGAAGGAGCTGGTACTGGCTGGACCTTATATCCACCACTATCGCAGGTTAATTCTCATCCTAGTGCCGCTGTTGATTTAGCAATATTTGCACTGCATGTTGCTGGCATTTCTTCAATTGTTGGTGCTATTAACTTTATCGTGACTATATTTAATATGCGCACCCCTGGAATGACTTTACATAAAACGCCTTTATTTGTTTGGTCTATTTTACTTACAGCTTTTATGCTTATAATTGCTTTACCAGTTTTGGCAGGAGCTATTACTATGCTCCTCACTGATCGCAATTTTGGTACTGCATTTTTTGATCCAGCAGGTGGTGGTGATCCGGTGTTATTTCAACATTTATTTTGGTTTTTTGGTCATCCAGAAGTATATGTGGTTATCTTTCCTGCATTTGGTATTATAAGTCAAGTCATATCCACTTTTTCTCATAAGCCTGTTTTTGGTTACCTGGGTATGATCTATGCGATGATTGGTATAGCAACCTTAGGTTTTTTAGTGTGGGCCCACCATATGTTCACTGTTGGTCTGAGCACTGAAACGGTGATATTCTTTAGCACTTCAACGATATTTATAGGTGTGCTTACTGGCATAAAAGTGTTTAGCTGGATTGCAACTATGTGGGGTGGTGCAATTGAGTTTAAAACGCCTATGCTTTTTGCTTTAGGATTTTTATTTGTTTTTGTTGGTGGTGGCATAACTGGTATAGTTTTATCACATGGTAGCATCAACAAGGTAATGCATGATACTTACTACGTTGTAGCTCATTTTCATTACGTTATGTCCTTAGGAGCTTTATTTGCTGCTTATGCTGCGTTTTATTACTGGATTGGAAAAATATCAGGCAAACAATATAGCGAAGTTCTAGGTAAAATTCATTTTTGGCTTACTTTTATTGGCACTAACGTTACTTTTTTACCCCAACATTTTTTAGGGTTAGCAGGTATGCCAAGACGTATACCTGATTATCCAGATGCATTCATCCCTTGGAATTATGTATCGTCTATTGGTGCATTTATATCATTTGCATCAGTTTTATTTTTTATCTACATAGTAGTACATCTTTTAGTTAAAGGTAAAAAAGCTCCTAGTAATCCATGGGGAGGTGATACTTTAGAGTGGATAGTTCCATCACCTGCTCCGTTTCATACTTTTGAGAAGCCACCAAAAATAGATTGATGCAAACGAGTGTTTTATTATATAACGTGAATTCTTGCATAACTGATTATCGGCGCTTATTAAAACCAAGAATTATGTATCTAGTAGTTTTTACTGCAATAGCTGGCATGGCTGCTGCTCCTGGTACAATCCATCCTTTTTTGGCATTTATATCTATACTATCTATAGCTTTAGGTTCAGGCGCAGCTGGGGCAATTAATATGTGGTATGATCGTGATATAGATGGGCTTATGGAAAGAACAAAAAATAGGCCAATACCCTCTGGTAATATTGCTCCAAATAATGCACTTGAATTTGGCATTGCGCTTGGAATTTTATCTGTTTTTATGATGGCACTTGCAGTTAATTATATCTCAGCAATTTTGCTTGCAATAAGCATTCTGTTTTATGTTTTTATATATACGATGTGGCTAAAAAGACGTACTCCACATAATATTGTTATAGGTGGTGCTGCTGGTGCTTTTCCTCCTATGATTGGTTGGTCATCTGTAACTGACTCAATAGATTTGGCAAGTGTGATATTGTTTATCATAATATTTATGTGGACGCCACCACATTTCTGGTCTTTGTCTTTGATTAGATGTGAAGAATATAGTAAAGTTCATATTCCAATGTTACCTGTTGTTTATGGCGCTCAAAAAACCAGGATGTATATATTAGTATACAGCGTGCTATTGATCTTAGTAAGCCTGCTTCCTGTATTTTTTCTTAAAAGAGCATTGCCGTATTTGATAACTGCAACTTTATTAGGCTCTGTATTCTTATGGCAAGCAGTTAGAGTTTTAATACTAAAAGATGATTCCTCTTGTAGGCGAATGTTTTCCTACTCGATTTCGTACCTTTTTGCTCTTTTTGGCTCTATAATAATATTCTCAATATTTTAGTTGTTGTATGACTTTTTCTCAGCTTCACAAAAAGCAAAAGCGTAAAAACTATTTTTTACTTGTGATTTTAATAGTATTGGTTACATTATTTTTTTTCATTTCTATCGTAAAGATGTAATGTTAAATAGCTTTATAGATCTTAATTTACACAAGAAAGAAGATCTAAGATATATATTGAGCAGTGCAGTTACAATTAAGAAAAATCCTGAAAAGTACAAAAACTCCCTAACTGGCAAACAACTTGCTATGATCTTTGAAAAACCTTCAACACGTACTAGAGTTTCGTTTGAAGTAGGAATTAATCAACTTGGTGGAGATTCGATAGTTTTGCATAGTAATAATATGCAGTTAAGTCGTGGTGAAAGTGTCTATGATACAGCTAAAGTACTTTCTAGATATGTTGATATTATAGCAATCAGGTGTTATCAACATTCTTTTTTGGAGGAATTAGATAAATACTCTGAGGTGCCTGTAATAAATGGTTTAACTGACTATAGTCATCCCTGTCAGATTATGGCTGATATTATGACTTTTGAAGAAAAAAAATGTTCTATTGAAAATAGCATAGTACTTTGGGTTGGGGATTGTAATAATGTTTTAACTTCATGGATACATGCTGCTGTTATTTTAGGTTTTAAACTTAAGGTATCTTCCCCTAAGGAAGCCATACCTGACTATCAGCCATTAATTTGGGCTCAAGAACGAAATAGTAATATTTCTTGGTATGAAGATCCAAAAGAAGCGGTACCTAACGTAGACTTAATTGTTACTGATAGTTGGGTCTCTATGGGTAACGAAAATAATGAAGACTATGCAAGATTTTCCAATTACCAAGTAAATAAAGAATTAGTATCCTTAGCTAAGAAGAATTTTGTTTTTCTACATTGTCTTCCTGCTTATAGGGGAAAAGAGGTAACAGCTGAAGTTATGGAAGGCCCAAATTCACTTGTATTTGATGAAGCAGAAAATAGACTTCATGTGCAAAAAGCAATAATGTTATGGTGCTTAAAACTTCTCTAGCTTGCTGTGTAAAGAGTTTAAAATTATATAATTTTCGTAACTATCTAAACTCTGAATTGAACTGTGATGGACTCTCTGTTGTAATTGTTGGTAACAATGGTGTAGGTAAAACTAATATACTTGAAGCTGTATCTCTTTTATCAAAAGGCAAAGGAATAAGAAGTGCAAATGCTAGTGAAATGCGTAACAGTAGCACAAATATAGATTGGGTAGCTCATTACGATTTTTGTGATGGTAATAACTTAAATTCCATTGGAATTGCCAGCAAACAAGAGAGAAAATTAATAAGTATAAATGGAAAAATGCAATCAAACTATTCTCTTCTGAGTGAGTTATCAGATGTGATATGGTTTGCTCCGCAAATGGATTACATTCTTCTTAAAGGTCCTGGCACACGATTAAAGTTCTTCGATAGAATAGTTTCTACATTCAAAGAAAAATATGCATTGTATTTTATAAAATACAAACGAGCCAAAAGTGAAAGGAGTAGATTACTTAAAGAAAATATATTAGATGATAGTTGGCTTACTGGTTTAGAAGATATAATGGCTAGCTGTGGCACTCATATTTCATTGATGAGGTTTTCTGTTTTACAGATGCTACAAGAAACAATCAATCAAGATTTATCTACCTCTTTACCAAAGCCAGCTTTACAACTAATTACTCAATTACCTAAGGAAAAAGATTTTGATAAAATTGTATCCCATTATAAAGATTACCTAAGACAAAGTAGAGGAAAGGATTCATTATATAACCGCGTTAGCTTTGGTGTGCACAATGATAATTTTCAGATTTTTCACCAGCAAAAACAACTAGCATCTAACTTATGCTCCACTGGAGAGCAAAAGTTATTATTACTCTCAACAGTAATGGCAAGTGTAAGGGCTAGACAGACATCCCCCATCCTTTTACTTGATGATGTTATGTCTCATTTGGATAAGCGGTACAGAGAAGCAATATTAGAAGAGATATTAAATATAGGTTGTCAAACTTGGGTAAGTGATGTAAACGATCAAAACTTTTTGGGACACAAAGAATCCTTTAAATTTTTTACTGTAAAAGATGATCAGATTCTAAATTATGATTAAAATACATTTAATTTTGCTATTTAGACAGTATATTTTCTAATTTTAGACCATAGCTTTTTTGTAATCATATGTTACACTTCCTTTGATTTTCTAATATTTTAAAATATATGCTTCGAAAATTTAAAAAGTATTTAGGTGGGGTTTTTGCTAATGCTGAACTTTCTGTTCCCATCCTACTCGGCCATGGATCCTTTGAAGTAAAAAACAATTCAAATAAAAAATATCCCAAATTTCTTGAAAAATCATTTCTACTTATTGATGCAATAATAAATTTTATTCTAAAGCGAGAAGGCAATAATAAGACAAATGAAGTATTGAATATAACTTGGGGACCATTAGTTACAGGTTCTATAATTATGCTAATATTTTTTGGAATAGGTGGGCTTTGGTCTTTTACTGCAAAACTTGAAGGAGCTGTAATAGCCCCAGGAGAGGTTGTTTTGTTCTCCCATAAAAAAACCATTCAGCACTTAGAAGGTGGAATAATAGATAAAATACTTGTGCAGGAAGGTCAATCAGTTAAAAAGGGTGACTCTTTAATATATTTTAGTGATATTTCTGCAAAAGCTAACTTAGGTATAATAAGAGAAAAGCTTTTAAATTTGCTTGTTACAGAAGCAAGGCTAATTGCTATACGCGATAATTTGGATCATATGAGCTTTCCTGATGAAATTGCTACCTTATCAGATAAAGAGGCTGTGCATAAAGTTGTAAATGCTCAGGAAAAATTGTTTAATTCCTACAAAAAAACCATACTTGGGCAGATTGATATACTGGATCAGAGGATAAAGCAACTACATAATGAGTTGGAAGGTTTATCTTCACAACTAGATGCAGCTAATAAGCAGTATGGGTTTATAAAAGAGGAACTAGAAGCAAAAAGAAAATTGCTTGATAGCGGTCACATTAGTAAGCCTTTTATTCTTGCATTGGAAAAACAATTTGCTGAGGCTGAAGGTAGAATTGGTCAATATAATGCTTTGATATCACAAGTTCATCAGAAGGTAGGTGAAAATGAACTTGAAATTATGAACATAAAAAACAAAATTCAGGATAATGCTCATGCTGAATTAAAAGAAGTCAATACTAATATTTCTGACTTAAGAGAAAGACTTATGATGGCAGAAGACATATTAAAACGTACAGTAATTAGAGCCCCAGAAGATGGTAAAGTTACCGGTTTAAAATATCATACTGAAGGGGGAGTGGTACCACCAGGTGCACCAATCATGGATATAGTTCCGATGGATGATGAATTAATTGTAGATTCTAAAATCCAGACAAGGAATATAGAAGAGATACTTTCTGCACAAAAAAAAGGTGATCATACAGTAAATATAGATGGTGTTCAGGGGCTAGAAGTAAAAGTGCGTTTGAGTGCCTACAGTAGCCGACGTGTTGGCTTGATCAAGGGTGTGGTTAGCCAAGTTTCCGCTGACGCTTTAAGCGAACCAAACGGTTTTCGCTATTATTTAGTACGTGTTGCAATACCTAAAAAAGAACTATCACAGCTAAAAAATGTTTATTTATATCCAGGTATGCCAGCTGAAGTTTATATTATAACCCAGTCTCGTACACCTTTTTCATATTTAGCAACACCAATAATGACATCTTTTGAAAAGGCTTTAAAGGAAAGGTAAGTTTTATTGTAAAGGAAAAACAATTCTATGAATAAATAGAATATTTCCTGCAAATATCTTGAACTTCTTTGCTTACTTCTTCCTCAACTACATCATTACCGCAACTTTTCAGTACCTTATTTATCATTTGACCTAGCTGCTCAAAATCCTCTTGTGTTAGCCCTCTAGTCGTTTCAGCTGCGCTGCCAAACCGCAAACCAGAAGTGATAAATGGCCCTTTTTCATCAAAAGGAACAGTATTTTTATTACATACAATGCCAGCTCTCTCTAAGCTATTTACAGCATCTTTTCCTGTTAATTTTTGAGATCTTAGATCTACTAAAACTATGTGAGAATCAGTCCCTCCAGTTACAATATTAAATCCTTCTGCCTTAAGAGTTTCTGCGAGTGTTTTTGCGTTTGCAACAACTTTTTTACTATAATCTTGAAATTCAGGTTTAAGTGCTTCTGCAAAAGCGACAGCTTTAGCTGCAATCACATGCATAAGCGGTCCACCTTGCAGTCCAGGAAAAAGTGCAGATTGAATTTTTTTATGTATATCCTCTTCGTTAGTCATAATTATTCCACCGCGTGGTCCACGCAGAGTTTTGTGTGTGGTTGATGTTATAACATGAGCATATTCCACTGGAGAGCTATAGACTCCTCCAGCAATCAAACCTGCGTAATGAGCAATATCTGCCAAAAGATATGCACCCACCTTATCTGCAATTTCACGAAATCCTTTGAAATCTATCTGTCTAGGATAAGCTGATGAGCCTGAAATGATAAGCTTTGGTTTATGTTTTAGTGCAAGGTCTTCAACTTCATTCATGTCTATTAAATGAGTATTCTTATCAACACCATATTGTACGGCATTAAACCACTTACCAGAAAGATTTGGTTTCGCACCGTGAGTTAAGTGCCCACCGCACTCCAGTGATAAACCAAGTATTGTATCCCCAGGATTAAGTAGCGCTGCAAACACTGCTTGATTTGCTTGCGAGCCAGAATGTGGCTGAACATTAGCAAATTTGACGTTAAATAATTGGCATAAACGCTCTATAGCTAAACTTTCTACTTTATCGACAAAACCGCAACCACAGTAATATCTCTTGCCGGCATAACCTTCAGCGTATTTATTTGTTAAGATTGACCCTTGTGCTTCTAGCACCGCTCTGCTGGCAAAATTTTCTGATGCTATAAGTTGCAGTTGTGATTGCTGACGTGATAACTCCTCTTGTACGCATGAATAGATACTTGGATCTGAGTGTTCTAAATTTGTACTAAACATAACCTTAAAATTTTTAGTGTAGTTAACTACCTATTCTATAACAAGGAATTTCTAGGATTCTAATTAAATCACACTTTTTAGTTGAATATTTTTATCTGTATTAAATCGTCTGCAGTGGTGGAGCAGTAGGAATAGGTTGTATAAGTTTGATGTTACTCAAATCTAAGCTAGGATAGAGACTTCTTAGATTATCGAAAATTTCATTAATAAAATTTTGTGAACTTCGTACATCACTTTCCAATTCTTTACAGCGTATTTGTATTGCTTCAAAGCATTTTACATTGTAAGCATCTACCATTTCTTCAGCACATGCATTAGCATATTTCTTATTACTAACATATTGATTTACTAAATATCCCACAGACGCTAGAAATGCTACTGCTGCAAGGCCTGCAAATATACCCATCGTTACAATAACAGCTTTTTCTCCTTTCCCAGCACCAGCCATTAAACCGAAAAGAATTGCTAAGGGTAAAGTGCCAATAATTAAACTACATGCCATTTCTCTACCTAACTGCCTATCTTTATATTCGTCCCATGTAGCAGCACACTCTTCATCGCCAACTTTCCCATCTTTTTCAATCCAGATTTGGGCTAGATCGTTTATTCTTTCTTTACTTACTCCATCACTTAAACATTGGAATAAAAAATTTGCTAATTCTTTTTTATCGTCTTTTGTAAGAACTTTATTGCTTATCATAACTATTACTCTTATTTTAATTAAAATATTAAGATTTTTATCTAAAAAGTCAAGTCTAAATTTTAATTTAAATTATAATATTATTAATATTCTGGTATTACTAAAAATATTAATTTGTTTATAAAGCTGCGGTTAGCTCAAGTTCAATAACAGCTCACATTATGTTTTACTATCTCAACATTTTCAGCTGGTAATTCACGGATAAAACGAGAATTTCGCATTGTTTGCCACATATTGTTTATCTCTCTTCTACCTGCACATGAAATGTAAAGCCTTTCTTTTGCTCTTGTTACTCCGACATAGGCAAGCCTTCTTTCCTCTTCTAAAGACTTGCCAGTTTTATCATCAAAGGATCTTTGATGAGGGAAAACTCCCTCTTCCCATCCGGGTAAAAATACGCAAGAAAATTCTAAACCTTTAGCAGCATGTAAAGTCATAACATAAACCGTGTTGTCACTGCTAACGCTATCAATGTCGCTAACTAAGCTGATGTGCTCAAGAAAATTTATAGCATCACTAAAGCCATTTAGTGCTGACAGCAGCTCCTTTATATTCTCTATACGTGGTAGCCCGGCTGCTCCTTCACTTTCTAGCGTTTCTATATACCCAGACTGATCAGCTATCATCTTTGTTGCTTCAGATAAAGGAAATTCCGTCAGTAATTCTTTCCATGAATTTATTTTATCTAATAAATATTTGAGTGTAGTTTTAGTTCTTTCGGTAACTTGTTTGCCATCAATCAATATTTTTGTTGCTTCAATAAAAGAAATATTATTTTCTTGAGCAATATTGTATATCTTCTTTAAAGTTGTAGCACCTATGCCTCTTTTAGGTCTATTTATAATCCTTTCAAAAGCAAGATCATCACTACTATTTGTTATAACTCTTAAATAAGCAATTATATCTTTTACTTCTTGACGATCATAAAATTTAACTCCGCCTACTATTTTATAAGGAATGGAATACTTGACAAAATATTCCTCAAAAACTCTGGTTTGAAACCCAGCTCTAACTAAAACTGCAGTATCGCTAAACTTATATTCACTGAGCTTTAGTATAAGTTCCCCAATATATTTTGCTTCTGCTTTCCCATCCCAGAATTTCATCAGTCCAACTTTTTGTCCGCTACTACTTTGCGTCCATAGAGTTTTTTCTAATCTGCCTTTATTGTTGTTGATTATGCAAGATGCAGTAGCAAGTATGTGAAGCGTAGATCTATAATTACATTCAAGACGAATTACTTTAGCTTCTGGAAAATCATCTGAAAATTTTAAAATATTTTCTACTTCTGCTCCCCTCCAGCTGTAAATAGACTGATCATCATCGCCAACACAGCAGATATTTTTATGCTTTTGCGCAAGAAGTTGCAGCCATAGGTATTGTATTGTGTTGGTATCTTGATATTCATCTACCATTATATATTTAAACTTGTCTTGGTAGTAAGAGAGAATGTCGTTATTTTTACTTAAAATTTGTACATTATATAACAACAAATCGCCAAAATCTGCAGAATTTAAAAATTTCAAACGTTCCTGATAATGATGATATACAGTTAGTGCAGTTACATATGACTGCTTAAACAATTCGCTAGCAACAATATCTTTAGGAGATAGCCCTTTTTCCTTCCATTTTTGGATAATGCCGGTGATAACATTATATTTTTCTGATGAATAGTTTGGATACATTTCATTGATGATATTTTTGACTACCTGCACCTGGTCATCAGTATTGATAATTGTAAAATTGGATTTTAGACCGACAACTTCCGCATGACTGCGCAAAATTCTTGCTGCTATTCCGTGAAAGGTGCCAAGCCACATGCCGCTTGCGTCTGTTAATTCCAAAACTCTTAGGAGCATTTCATTTGCAGCTTTATTAGTAAATGTCACCGCCAGTATTTCTTCAGCAAAGGCCAAACCACATTTTATAATATGTGCAATTCTTGTTGTGATTGTTCTTGTTTTGCCAGTTCCCGCTCCAGCTAGAATAAGAGTTGGGCCACTCGTGTTAACCACAGCAGCTTCTTGCTCCTTGTTAAGTAAGGATAAGTAATCATTTTCCATTTTACTTAACTCGTCAACTAAGGCTATAGTGTATCTATATTTCTATTTTTGTAAAGAACTTGCATTATGTATAAATATTTATCTCAAACAGACAAAAATGCAAATATTCATAGTTTATTAAATCCTAAATTATATAAGTACATATTTAAAATCATATGATCCCAAATAAGATTCTAAAATATATAAAATTATGAAAAAATTTATCATACTTATGATACTAGTTTTCAGCAATTGTTATGCAAACGTAGCAAAAAATAGCTGTTCAGATGTTATAATAAATTTGCAAAACTGCTTAAAGTATGAATGCTCCTATTTCACAGATACAAAAGATTATATTAAATACACAATACTGGGAAAGGATAATAATAACTTATGCAAGTACATTGAGCAGTATAATAACAATATTATGACTTGCAGTTACTCAGAAGCCGGAGTGCAAGCTCAGCTTAAGCAGTTAAATAATGAGCATTTAGATATACTGGAGAATATTCAAGCTAAAGAGTGCTTTTTTTCTGATCAAGAAAATAATCAACCAAGTAAGGCAAATTCTAAATTATTAGAAAAAACATTAAAAGATCAGAGAAAACTAAAAAGTATTTTTTTTAATGAAGAGCTAGTCTATCAATTAAATAGTGCAATAGATCAATTTGATAAAAAAGATGTAGATGAAGATTCGTTATTTGCTTCAGATAGAATACAGCTGAATTCAATCTTGTATTTATCGTCAAATACCTGGAAAATATGGGTTAATGGCAAGCCATTTCAAAATAGTAAGAATCTGCATGCCTTACGCGTGACACCAGACTTCGTCCAATTTACGTTACTGCAAAGTGAAGATATACCTGGTATTACTTTTACACTTTATCCCAGTCAAACTTTAAATATAAGTGATTTATACAATGAAATGAAATAACTTTTTGTAATAAAAAATACTTTATAAGTACAAGAGTTACTGTAACTTATATGTATGACTAAAATTGTTGTTTTAATAGTTGCAGGTGGAGTAGGTGGCAGGTGCAAAGGATATGATTTAATAGTGCCTAAGCAGTATGCAACTATAAAAGATAAACCGATTTTAACATATACTATTGAAAAGTTTTTAAATAATAAAGATGTTGATCTTGTAAGAACAGTTATAAGGGAAGACCACAAAAATTTATATGAGCAAGCTGTATCGTCGTTGCCAGGTACAAAACTACTACACCCAATTTATGGAGGTAAACGCCGTCAAGATTCCGTTCGTTTTGGGCTTGAAAGTATAGTAGATGTAAGTCCTGATATTGTTATTATACATGATGCATGCAGGCCCTTTATTGCCGATAAAACTATCAGTGATATTATTTCATTTTTAAGTAAAAATTGCGAAATAACGCAAGGCGTTGTACCAGCTACTGCAGTTACTGATACTATAAGAGTAGTAGTGGATAATTCAATCAAATCCCATGTTTGCAGAAATACAGTAAAAGCTCTACAAACACCTCAAGCATTTAAGTTTAATGATATCCTTACCTGTCATAAATTAGCACATTCAATAGATCCAGATAAGGAATTCACTGATGACTCTTCTGTAATGATGGAATTTAATAAATCAGTAGCAGTTATAAATGGTGATGATGATAATCTAAAGATTACAACCAAGGAAGACTTATACAGAGCTCAAGTTTTGCAAGAAGTCATTTAACATTAATCTGTTGCCAATTTTCCGCAAATTCAATCCAATTTTTGATTCGTAAGTTTTTAACTTAGATATTTATTTTTAATATTCACAAATTGCATTGAGCTAAAAATAATTTTCATGAAGGAATTTATAAGTTGACAAGCACAGCATTATATATTAATATATTAACTTTAGTATTAAAATTTTAGAGGAATTTATGTCACTTGAGGAACAATTAATAAATGCAGTTAGAAGGGATAATATAGAAGAAGTACGTTCTTTATTAGGAAAAGGAGCGGATGTTAATGTTAAAGATAGTAATTATAATCATAATACACCGCTACATGATGCTGCTAGAAATAGTAATCTAGACATGATTAATATTCTTATTGCAAAAGGAGCAGATGTTAATGCTATAAACAATAATCGATATACACCTCTATTTTGGGCTATTATAGGAAAAAACTATAATGATACCGAAATAATAAGGTCTTTCATCAATCATGGAGCAGAAGTTACCCCTGAGTATGGTTCTGATTATACAGTCTTACATAAAATTTTTGAAACAACTGGCAATAGGATTGACATAGCAAAACTCCTTGTTAATCACAAAACTAATCTTAATGTTAAAACTTGTACAAATTATACACCTCTACATTTTATTGCTATGTATGGTCACACAGAAGCGGCAAGATTATTTTTGCAATATGGAGCAGACCCTAACATTAAAAACAAACATGGCGATACACCTCTATACGCGGCTGCTTTTCATGATCATATAGAAATCCTCTTTCTACTCCTACTTTACGGAGCTGATATCAATAAAAAAGAGAGAGGAAAAATAAATGAGAAACCTGAGCTTGCTAGCTGTTTAGCAGCGTTTGAACAAATAAAAGCAATGCCGCACTTGGGCGAACTAATAGAAGCAAACATAAAAAAAGAAGGTGCAAAAGCTATTGCTGAATATGTGAATGATGAAGCTAAGGGACAAGAGTTAATTAAAGAATTTAAAACAATTAAAGAAAAATATAGCTCTAATGAGCAGTTATCTTTTATACTTCAATACTTGAGTAATTTTATAAATCATATAACACCAGCAAATGAGAAAAAGAATTGCGTGGAATACGCTGTAAAAAACTTTTTGACACTGTGTAAACTCCCTAATAGTAGTGAGATAGTAGAAAAAATAGCTTCACATTTAGACGTTCTAGATGGCATATCACTTGCTTTAAATAATGAACTAACAAATACTTGTCAAAATCCAAACACAGCATTAGCTGCATCTCAAATAGAACCTTCAGCAGAACATAAACGTATGGAGAGATAATAGAAATTTCCTAATTATTCAAATCATAAAACAGTTGCTGTAGGTAGGATTTAAAAATTTTTGAAAAAATAATAAAATTCCGCTAAAATTCTGCTTCCATGGTTGTGAATGTATATGATATAAAGAGAATGCCAATCTGGAGAGATTGAGGCTGTAGAGGCGGCCTTTAAAGTGGCAGATGTATAGGAAAAAAAGATCTGAATATATTGAATAGGATCTTTACTAAATAGTTTTAGCTATTTTAGGCTCTTTTGCCTAGAGTAAGGGTTTATAGTTATATGCCTTAAAACATATAACCATAGAGCTTCCAATTATCAACTCTTTCATGGTGGTGAAAAGGGCTAACTCTCTCTGATGTTGTACACGTGCTTTTTCTCCAGATTGGCACTAAATCAACAATGGGTCGAAAAATGAAGTCAAAAATAAATAATTCAGAGGATTATATTTAACAAAATAAAAAAATTCTTTTTAACATTTTTAATTGGATGACTTACATTTTTATATAGTACTTGAGCATATCATCTATTTGCAATAAGTAGGGGCTATCTTGAGGTAGGTTTTTAATTGCTAGCTCAGAATATTTTTTAAATTTGCTTGTATCCTCTTCAAGAAATGCTTTTTTTGTCAGCGCAAAATATGACATACCAATATTACCACTACGTCCGTACGCTATAGCAAGTTGCTTCCAGATAAATGGGCTATTTTTTTCTTCAGCACTTGCTCGTTCTAAATAAAAAACTGCTTCTTGAGGATCTTTAAGTAATAAAGCTTGTGATAACTGCAGCTTTATTAGCGTACTTTGGTTTTTAACTAGAGATAACGCTTGCTTATAACTCGCTGCAGACTGATCTATTTTACCAATTTTATAAAGAATTTCACCTTTCAATTCATGATAATAGGGATCTTGAGGGGAATCTTCAATCAATGATTCAAGTTGTTCTATAGACTTATCTATTTTAGATTGCCTGTAGTAAATAATAGCACAAGCGTATTTAGATAAATCTGATTCGTCTGAATACTTATCCAGCAAAGTATTAATAGGGCTAGAAAACGCATCTAGCTTTGTTACTAGACGCTTAAATCTATACAGCTTATCAGCAGGTATGGGTTGTATGTTGTTTATCGCTTGATAATTTTGTACGTAAAATAAACGCTTGCTGCTTAGTGGATGCGTAAGTGAGTACTGATCAATTTGTGGATGCTCAGATTTGTCTAAATATCTTAAAATATCCTGTATTCCAGAGTTACTATAGCCAGCACTGTCTAGGTATTTTAAAGCATACTGATCTGCTATTTCTTCTTGAACACGATTATTATTTAAAAATGCTCTTTCTCCTAAATGGCTACCACCTTGTATTAGTGCTGTGCCAATAGCTGGATCAACTGTTATAGCTGAAATTATCCCAAGCAGGTAACTTGCATACACTGCTATTTTAGCATTATTTATGTCATTATCTCTTTGCAGCACATGCCCTGCAGCTATGTGACCAAGCTCATGTGCTATAACTCCAAGCATGGGATAGGGGCTCGTTGAATATTGTATTAGCCCAAGATTTATGAAAATATTGTTATTATCAATAACATAAGCATTTAGTGCTTTGTCATCAACAATGAAAACTTTCACCAAATTTGAATCTACATTTGCAGCTTTAAAGAGAGGCACTGTCAATTCTCGTATTATAGATTCTGCTTCGCTATCTCTTATAAGCTGGATGGCATAGGAGTTTGTGTGACAGAAAAATAAAATTAATAAAAAACTATAGAATTTTGCATTCATTATATCACTGCTATTTGGCAGTATGGTAGCACACAAAAGGTTAAAAAACTAGATATTTTCCACTCCTGCAACTTCTGGAATATGATAAGTTAGCATATTTTGTACTCCCTGCTTTAGAGTAAGCGATGCACTTGGGCAGCCAGAGCATGCACCATGAAGTTTAACAAAAACTATACCATCTTTAAATCCTCTAAATCTAATATCACCTCCATCTTGAGCGACTGCAGGTCTTACATAATTCTCAATTAACTCTTTTATTCTGCCTACTATTTCTTCATCGTGCTTATCATAAAATTCATCATCTTCATCCGCAGGTCTTATATCACCATTATCAAGTGCAGTGCCATCAGCTGCAAAGTGATCCATAATGGAGGTAAGTATTTCTACCTTTATTAAATCCCAACTGATCTCATCTGATTTGGTAACTGTAATAAAATCATAACCAAAAAAGACATTATTAACATATTCCACTTGCAAAAGGCTCTTTGCTAATTTTGAATTACTTGTATCATTCTCTTGAGAAAATTCAGCTGTTTCACCTTCTTTTAAGATAGGAAACCCTGGAAGAAACTTTAGTGTATTAGGATTGGGTGTATCTTCAATTTGAATAAACATATTATTAACCCGTTGCAACAAAACTATGTTAATATACTATTTTAAAACATAAGTCATGTCATACATACTTTTAATTCTATTATTGTTAATATTTATAATATTTGTTTTGCCAACTGTTATTTTGGTTTGTTTTTTCTTTTTTAAGAAAAACAGTATAATGAATATTAGTGAAACTGTTAATTCCATCTTATATAGATTTGTAAATGAGAGTACTGCCAAGACAGATAATGAAAATACAGGTAATATGTCAAAAGGTGAAGCATTAAAAATCTTAGGCTTAACTGAAGATGCAAAGAGCAATGATATAAATCAAGCTTACCACAATTTAATGAAATCGATACACCCAGATAAAGGAGGATCTGCTTATCTAGCACAAAAAATAAATGAAGCACGGGATGTACTACTTAAGTAAATTTATTTAATACAGTTGCGCTATGAACTGATATTATACACAAAAAATAATTTCTTTTATCTACTTATTTGTATCATTTTATTTGCACATTTTTTTGCATCTGGTCTATCTAGTATTTTGAGCTTCTTTCTGTGAGCTTCCTCGTGAATTCCTAAGGCTAAATATGCTTCCATTGATCCACACAAGGCCTCAGTAGTATAATTTGAATCACTATAATTATTCTCTATCTCCTCAAAACGTTTGATTGCAGATATGTAATAACCGCGTTTTAAATAAAACTTGCCAACAGAAAGTTCATAAGCTGCAATATGATCTACCACTGAATCCATTTTTTTCTCTAGAATACTGCTATACTCGTTATTTGGAAAGATATGCATGTATTCTTTTAGCAATTCTAAAGTTGTGTATGCCATTTTTTGCTCACGTTTAATATCGTTAATCTGTGCGTAGTAAGAGAGAATTCTTAAGTAATATACGTAAGCAATATCCTGATCATTTGGATACATATATACGTATTCATCCAAAAGAGCTACAGCTTTGCTATAATTACCACTATCATAATTTGCAATGGCAGATTGCAGCTGAGCTTTTATTGCCCAATCCGAAAATGGATATAAATCTTCAATTTCTTGAAAAACTTTAATTGCTTGTTTGTATTTTTTATTTTTGGCTAGATCTGTAGCTTCTTTATACAGTTGAGCCCCTGTTTTCTCATCTATCTTTTGGATATTATGCTTATGCGGGCAGCCAACTAGCAGAATAATAAAGCAGAATAATAATAGCTTATACATTGCTTAAAACATTAAGTATAAAAACCAATCACTCACTGAACAAGTAAAATTTCTTACTATTATAAAATAATTATATTATTCCAAGCTTAGAAGCTATTTCAAGAATATAGTATTTTCTGAAGAAAAAGATGCTATGCTGCCATAGCAAATTTCCCTTAAATTACTTAAACCTGAAATGTAAACTTTTCATCTCATTAAGACATACATTAGAACGATTACAGGCGTCACCATTCTGAATGGTACTCTTATTAACTTTTAAATTATGATCAGAACATTGAAAATGTGCTGTGACAGATGAGTCAGATCTATCTATTACATTTAAGTTGCAGTTTATTGAATAAAAGAAATCTTGAGCTTTTGGATTAGTCCCTTCATAAAACATTGCACCATCATTTCCAGGATTAATACGCAAACCTACATCGTCATTCTTTATATGATGATAAGTGTTTTTGCCATCAAAAGCACTATATTTATAAGTACCATATTCATAAGCATCATCAAACGTAATATCAAGATTAGACATAATTTTCTCCTTTTGGCATAATATATAAAGTACTTATTAACAAACTTCTAACTAAAGGTATTTTTTATGATATTATCAATATAAAAAGTTTACATTAGTACCTTTTTTATGTCCAGTTTTGCCATGATTTCTTCTTCTAGGTTCTGCATCTTAATTTCTTCGTCCTCTTGCTCATGATCATAATCTAAAAGATGAAGCAGCCCATGTAATATCAAATAAGCAGTGTGCGATAGTATGGAAATTTCATACTCAACTGATTCGGCAATTACTCTATCTACTGATATTGCTATATCTCCTAAAAAGCACCCTTGCGATAATTTTTCGTAAGAGAAAGAAAGTACGTTTGTTGGTTTATCTTGGCCGCGATGCTCTAAATTAAGCTTATGCAGCACGCCATCATCTGCCATAAGTATTGAAATTATTGGCTGATAATTAGCTATCCTTAGCCTTTCTAGAAAAACGTTAATGATATTTTTTACAAATTTTTCAGGATCATCTATAACATCATACCATCTGTCACTGTGAATGCTTACTTCTGTCATTTTACACTCATCTGTAAGATAGCATCCCATTCTCCTTGCAGTATGCTAGACACCGACAAACGGGGTTGTTTTAAGATAAGCATATTTTGTAGATCGGTATTTTGCTTTATCTGCTCTAAAGTAACTCTTTTCTCTAAAGGTTTAAAATATTCGACGTCTATAACACCAAATCTTGTATTATCATTGCAATAATATTCATTGTGTATCTTCACTATACCAACAATAGCCTTTTCTTTTTCTGTATGATAAAAGAAAGCTAAATCGCCGACATTCATGGATTTCATATATTTTTGTGCCTGATGATTGCGTATACCATCCCAATTTGTAATTTTATCCTTGATCATGTTTTCCCATGGATAAACACTCGGCTCTACCTTCAAAAGCCAAAATTGCATTTATTTATTATCTCTCCTCAAAAAAGCCGGTACATCAACAAAATTAAAGTTCCAACTTGGGTTTTCCCCCGCAAGTTCAGCTATCCGCTTATGATTCTTTATAACCTCTGATATTCCATTAAATGCATCTGTAGGCGTCTTTTTTGTTGCATCTTGCTTATTTAAATTATCATAGGATTTTAATGCTTTTTGTTCATCGCTAGTAGATTTGTAAAATGAATTATTAGTGATTTTACTATTAAATGAATTTTCATCTTCAAATGGAGTAGTGCTATCTATTCCAGTAGCAAGCACTGAAACCCTGATTTTATTCTCAATTTCATTGTTAAACGTCGCTCCAAATATAATATTGGCGTTACTATCCACTTCTTCGCGCACTCTATTTGCTGCTGCATCAACCTCAAAAAGGGTCATATCCGCTCCACCGGTTATATTAATCAATATGCCTTTTGCTCCTTTCATTGAGATATTATCTAGCAGTGGGTTAAGCATTGCAGCTTCTGCTGCACTTATTGCTCGATTTTCTCCCTCTGCTTCTCCTGTGCCCATCATGGCTTCACCCATCTCGCTCATTATTGTTTTTATATCAGCAAAATCGAGATTAATAAGCCCCGGCATAACCATAAGATCTGTTATACCCCTAACTCCAATATGGAGAATATTATCAGCAAGTCTAAACGCATCAGAAAAAGTAGTTTTTTCATTTGCAATTTTAAATAAGTTTTGGTTGGGAATAATAATCAAAGTATCAACATATTCTTGCAATTCCTTAAGCCCATCTTCTGCTATCTTTGCCCGGCGGCTACCTTCAAAAGCAAAAGGTTTTGTGACAACCCCTACAGTTAATATCTTATGTTCTTTAGCAAATTTAGCTATTACTGGTGCCGAACCAGTTCCTGTACCTCCTCCCATGCCTGCAGTAATGAAAAGCATATTACTATCAGATATATATTCTTTAATCTCGCTAATTGATTCCTCTGCTGCACCTTTGCCAACCTCTGGTGATGCACCCGCACCTAAACCCTTGGTTAAATTAATTCCTAATTGAATTTTTTTTTCTGCTAAAGAATAATCTAGTGCTTGAGAGTCTGTATTTGCCGTAATAAATTCTACTCCCTGCAGATTAGATTGGATCATATTATTTACAGCATTACCGCCTGCTCCACCTAAGCCAATTACAGTAATCTTTGGACGCAATAAAGACATATAAACAAACTCATATAATTTTGTAACATCATTGGGTTATTAAGTTACTATTTTATTAAGATACATGCAAGAAATTGTTTTTTCCTTTATTGTGTACAACTTAAAATCATAATTAACATTCTACTGCATTATTAAATATTCCAAATTGACTATTAATTAATAAATTATTATAATTTATTCAGAATAAGTTATATGGATAAAATGAATAATCACGTTTTAAGTTCAGTTTTAAAGAGATATAAAAAATTGCTAATTCTTGGTGGCATCATGCTTACTAGCACTGTATTCTCACTGGAGTGGGTTTATTCAGTAATCTAGGAAAAACGGGTTTTGCTTTAGGTGTCACAGGATTTATTTCACTTGTCGCTTTTTGTTTATTTGCTATGGCAATCACAGTCTATAGTGCTAGCGATGATATAAAAAAGTATAATAAAATATCAGAGCAGACAATAAAGAAAGCTGCTACATTTACAACTCCACTTTTACTTGGTACAATATTAACTGGTATAGGCTTATTTGGAAATAAATTAGATAGTAATGTAAAATTTATTGCAGATATTGTGGGCTTTGCAGTACTTTCATTTCTTGCGTTACTTACTGCTGTTAATTGTGCAAAAGAAATTAAACAAAAATATGAATTAAAACTTGAGGATGCAAATTATAAAAATGGTGTAAAAGATCAAAAGCAGCATGCAGCATAGTATTTTAAAACTTTATAAATAGCTGTTGATAAATTTCAATCTACTTCTTATTTGTTGTGTGGGAATATTTTTTATGGTGTCTTTATCTTGCAGGCTTGCTAATTTTTGATAAAAGAAAGCAGCGTTTTTAAAATCTGACAATCTATCAAAGATAATAGCTAGATTATAAATATAAAAAACATTTTCTGGCTCAAGAGAAAGTGCAGAGATCATATAATCTTTAGCATTATTTAATTCATCTGCCTTGAGGTAGAGCAAACCTATACTAGCATAGAGTGGTGCAAAGTTTATATCATCCGACAGGTTTAACATTTCTCTCAAAGCAAAGTCAGGATCATAATCTGAGACTACTGTGAAATAGTTAAGTATGACAGTGGTATCTTGAGGGTATTCTTTTAGTAAAACTAGATACATCTCATGTGCCTTTTTATAATCTTTTTGCACATAATAAAGATTGCCAAGCCCAATTAATGCACTTTTATTTTTAGGAAACTTATCCAGTATCTGCCTGTAAAAAGATTCTGCAACTTCAATGCTTCCCATATCAAAAGCAATTTTAGCTTTTCTGAGAAAATGGCTTACATTAGTTAAATTTTCGCTAACTTTTATTTCAAATTTATCGCTTCTTTTTTCGAGAAAATCACTATCATTTACTACGCTTGAATGTCCGCCTTTTATTGCTTTAGCGATTTGAGAAAATACTTCTTCATCTGCATAAATGCTAAAAGATTGTAGCAAAATAAGAATAAAAATTAGTATTTTAATCATTAAGACTCAAAATTTTAAACTATGATTAAAATGCTAAAATATAGTTAAATATCAAAGATCCTTTATTACTTAACTTCATGGATAAACTATATTTTAACACTTACAGCTAATAAATAGATTTATAAACTAAAAAATTGTAGGCTAAAATGAATATGGAATTTAATTCAAAAAATCAAGATTTATCAGCTTTTAAGCAAGTTATAACTAATATAGCTGCATCACTTTGGGATATAGGAGATGGCGTGGTGTGTTTTGAATTTAATTCAAAAGATAATACAATTAACTATCAAACATTTAAATTACTATATGATGCAATCAACATAGTGCCTAAGTATTTTAAATGCATGTTAATAGGCAACGACTCTGCAAATTTTTCATCAGGAATAAATCATAGCAGTGCTCGTGATAACTTTAAAACAAAAGAAGAAATTGAATATAGTCAATCTGTACTGCAGATGCTTAAATTTGCAAACTTTCCTACTGTTGCTGCAGTTAGTTGCTTCACCTTGGGAGCAGGTTGTGAGATAGCTCTGCATTGCAGCTCTATTCAAGCATATGTGGAAACACATGCGAGATTAACGGAAGAGGGTCATGTATTATCGGGACTTGGCGGCTATACAGAGATGATATTGCGCTATCTAGAGTTAAAGGAATTTAATCAAGATATCATCTCAGCAAATACAACTGAATCTGCAAAGCAGATGTATAATTTACATATGCTAAAAAGTAGTGATCATATTACCGAGGACAGAAAGAAACTGCTTGCCGATGCTAAAGAAAAAGTGCTAAAACTTTTGCACAACTATTGCCCTCCAAAAGAAGAATCAATAAAGTTATCAGAAGTTAAATTATATCTTCAAAATGTAGGCAATGAAGCTTTTATGAAAAAGTTAGAAGCTAGTTTTGGTAATCAAGATTTTGTTAACAGAAAAGATATTTTAAATTTTGAGAAGGAAATCGCTCTAGAAGGTAAAAAAACATGATTTTTTAAAATATGTCTAATTCATTAAAAAATCTCTCAATCCTGTGGACTTTATTTTATGAAGGATTTATAAAATAAATATAAATCTTAAACAAGAAAGAAAAGCAATGAGTACGATAGATATTAGAGTAACTAATTTAGGTGGTGAATCAATTACAGAAGGTACAATAGGTGAAATATATAAAAAAGAAGGTGATCGAGTACAAAAAGATGATGTGATACTTGTAATTGATACTGATAAAACAACACTCGAAATCACTTCTCCTGCTGTAGGCTATATAAAGAAAATGCATGTAGATAAAGGTGATGATGTTAGGAGAGATACGTTACTTATAGAGCTTTGTACTGAAATAGTAGATCAAAATATTAAACAAGAAGAAAAAGCTACTAATAACACTACAGCATCTAAAAAGGATGCGCCATCAGCACAAAAAATGATGCGTGAGAATGAAATAAAGCCAAATGAAGTTGAGGGAACTGGTATGGGCTCTCGCATTACTAAATCTGATGTCATTGATCATATAAATAGAAAGGAGATTCCTACTACATGCAGTATGCAAGATAATGTGCAATCAATATCAAAAGATATTAACGTAACAAGGGAAAAGAGAGTTAAGATGAGCAAAATAAGACAAGTGATAGCTGCTCGTCTTAAAGAGTCACAAAACACTGCTGCAATTTTAACTACTTTCAATGAGATAGATATGAAAAACGTTATGGATCTAAGAGTAAAATATAAAGATCCATTTGAAAAAAAGCATGGTGTTAAACTTGGGTTTATGTCTTTTTTTATTAAAGCAGTGACTTTAGCCTTAAAAGAAGTGCCAGAAATTAATGCTGAAATATCTAAAGATGAGATAATATATAAAAATTATTATGACATTGGTGTTGCAGTTGGCACTGATAAGGGGCTAGTTGTTCCTGTTATTAGGAGTGCAGATCAAATGTCATTTGCAGAAATTGAAAATACATTAATTCAGCTCAGTAAAAATGCACATGAGAACAAGCTCCAAGTTGCTGATCTGATAGGTGCTACATTTACTATTTCTAATGGTGGAATCTATGGCTCTTTACTTTCAACTCCCATTATAAATCCACCACAATCTGGAATTTTAGGCATGCACACAATACAAAATAGACCGGTAGCAATTGGCAACTCTATTGAAATTAGACCGATGATGTACATTGCACTTTCATATGATCATAGAATAGTAGATGGCAAAGGAGCAGTAACCTTCTTAGCTATTGTTAAACAGTACATAGAAGACCCAAGTAGATTAGCTTTAGGGGTGTAATTATTTATATTTATCATTAATTTCTTGATATAAGAAGAAATATATGTCATACTGGTAGTAGGTTTACTTATCTAGTGGGGGATGATGAGTAACGTAAATCTGAGGAAAGTTTTTAACAAAACAACTATATTACATAGTGCTCTTGCAATTTACGTTGCAACTACAATTACTGTAATCATAGCTGGTGCTATATGTTGTCAAAATAATATGGAAAAAGGTTCAATTTTAATAAATACGGGCTTTATTATGTCTACACTTCTCAGTCTAAATTATATATTTTGGGGATCAATACAAAAGATTATAAAGAAAGAATCTGAGTCACAAAAAATAGATGTAATGGGTGAAAAGTTGGATTCTATAATAAAAAGTATAAATGCTTCACAAGAATACGAACAAAGCATAAAAAATAGCTTGTTGCAATAACCAGATAAAGTATTCCATTAAAGAGATAACTCATAAAATAGTGTCAAAAATAGATCTTAAATTTTCAAAGAAATTACTAAAAATAAATTACTTATAGTTTTTAGTTTTGTATTATACTAAACTAAAAATAGCATATAACTTTGGGGGGGTAATGTGCAGCAAACACAGCAATTAGAAAAATTAGTGAAAGTATTTGGCAAAGGAAATTTGCTAGAAGCCATATTTATTTTCCTTGGCGGCTTTCAAAATATGATATCGCATAACAATTCTAATGTTGAATATATAGATCACAGAAATTTTTTTCATCTTTATGAATTCATAAATAAAACTAAAACACAACCTTTAGATCGATACTTTAAACTGAAGTTAAGTTTACAAGGATTATGTTTAATATATGAAAAGGCTTATAAAATTTTAAATCATCACAATCACTTAGATGCGCAAGAGGTGATGGATCAAATCTATACTCTTGCTATTGTAGATCAAGAGCTTACGAAGATAGCAAGGATAATAGAGGAAGAAAAGGACGCATCAATTAGATTTCTCAATATGATAATCAATCCCAAAGGTGAGCCACCTTTTAACAGTATAGATGATTTTGAAGAAAAAGTTTTAAAGGATATAAGAAATTTGATCAACGAAATTGAACCAGTAAATTATCCAAATGGAATTACTAAATATCCAAAAGAAGAGGTAGTAAAGCAATATTACAAAACTGCTATTCCTCTCTACGAAGCATTAATAGAACTTTATTGTCAAATTAATAATATTAACATAGATAAAGATATAATTTTAGCGCTAATTATATTTGTACCAGAAGTAGCAGAATACTTGCCGAATAACATTTCAAATAAGTTTAATTTTGATTTACTTAATCAAACGCTTAATTTTTCTAACTTCATACAATTAATAGGAATTATAGGCGAGAATTATACATTTGATAATAAAGAAGTAGATAGAAAATTTATTAGCGTGAAATATCTTTCTATTGAATATGGTTTAATTCAAGTTGGAATTAATAAAGATATCCTTACTTATTTAATAAATAGTGATGAAGAAGATATAGCTGAAAAATTTGAAGATATGATTCTAGCTTATATACAACATGAATCTGAATCTATTAATGGAGAAATATTTGAAGACGCACCTAATGCTAGGTCTGAAACTTTTAAACAGAAATCATATAGCTTATTATCAGTTGAGTTTGATAAAAGAAAGATTGCTCTTTATGCTACAGGTGCTGCTTTTACTATACTGCTATTTTCCTCAATATTGGGTAAATTCCTTCACGATAAGTATTGTATCGCAGCACTTGCAATTTTGGGTGCTGCTACACTTGCTTTAAGCACTTTTACTTTTTGCTATTCCAAACCCCAGCAGCAAGAACCACTAAGTGATCTAGATCAAGCTAAAGTAAACGGTAATGAAAATAAGGAAGTGGAATATCTCTCTACTAACTAAAGATTTGCAATAATATATTGATCTATAATATTTGATAAATTTTAAGGTTTTATTATAATTTATAAAATGACTGCTTTTCCAAATATAAGATTAAGACGCAAACGTTTAGGCAATTGGCTCTTAAACTTAACGCGAGAAAATGAATTATCAATTAATGATTTAATTTTGCCACTATTTGTGCACAACGGTGAGAAGATATATGAACCTATTGCCGGCCTACCTAATATAAAATGTTATCCAATTGCAAATTTGCTTTCGGTTATTGAAAAAGCTAAGAATTTAGGTATAAATGCTGTTGCGCTTTTTCCTGTTGTTGAAAATAGTTTGAAGACTGAGAATGCTTGTGAGGCATACAATCCAGATAACCTAATTTGCTCTACTATCCGTAAGATAAAATCAGAATTTGCAAACGATATAGGAGTTATTGCAGATGTTGCGCTTGATCCGTATACCATTTGTGGTCATGACGGGGTTGTAATTAATGGCAAGATTGCAAATGATGAAACTATACCTATCTTATGCAAACAAGCATTAGTTTTAGCTGCTGCTGGATGTGATATAGTTGCGCCTTCTGATATGATGGATGGTAGAATTCAAGCGATAAGAACAGCATTAGACAGCAGCAATTTTCAAGATGTACTGATACTATCCTATGCCGTTAAATATTGTTCAGGTTTCTATGCACCATTCCGGCAGGCAGTAGGCTCGTGTTCATTTTCAAGTTCAATTGATAAAAGTAGTTATCAGCTAGATTTTGGCAATACAAAAGAAGCAATGTGGGAAATTCAGATGGATATAGATGAAGCTGCAGATATTATCATGATAAAACCTGGCATGCCATATTTAGATGTAATTAGAGCTGCAGCAGATAGGTTTGACATCCCGATTTTTGCCTATCAAGTTAGTGGTGAATATGCAATGCTTAAAGCTGCGTCAGAAAAAGGTTGGCTTGAATATGATAAAGTAATATATGAGTCATTACTTAGTTTTAAACGCGCTGGTGCTAAGTCTATTTTTACTTATGCTGCTCTTGAAGTTGCTGAGTTAAAAAAACAGAAAAAATAAAAAGAGGTAATTAACTTACTACCTCTTCTGTCACTTTGATTAGTTAACTACTTTTTGTGTAGGACAAGTAATAGCATTAATTACTTGAGTGTTTTGTAAACTTTGATTAGATTGATAAACCTTAAGTTTCATTTCTTCATTATCTTTCAGATCTGGAAAATTGTAGGTATTTTGATTTTCTATCACTTTGTAAGTATCATCAGTTTTCTCTATCACTATGTTATCTCTATGGTCAGTCATTATAATAGCTTTATTATTAATATCGAAATTTAATTTGTTTAAGTCTTCACCATTAACTATCAAATCATCTCCTTCTTTTTCGACTGTTAGTTCTAAAACTTCACGTTGCGACTCATAATTATCTTTCTCTTTTTTGAATGTTGATTCTAAAATTTGCGATTTATGACGATATATCAAGTAAGCCATTCCCAACACTGCCAGTGCTAAAGATATTGAAGCAAATAATGATACAGCTAAAGTGAAGTTTTTTTCACCTTTAAATAAATCCACTAACGGTTTTATTGATTCTGGAGCTACACAATTGGCTATTGCAGCGCTTATTGCAAGAAATGCTATTAAGGATGCTAGTTCAGTACCTCCATATATTGCAGTTTTTTTTACTTTTTGTTTTGTATAATTTGATATTTGTAAACCCATTTTAATGCCTTTATTAATATATTAATAATATACTAACATATATTTTAAGCTAAATTAAATTAATTAAGATTTTATAGATCATCTAAAAAAACTGGAAAAAGGATAATAAACCTTAAGTTTTTTTATAAAAAGAAATTGACAACCTTTTCAAATGCAATTTAAGATTAAGCTTCATACTACGTGTTGCCAGGCAATGATAAGTGATTATTTTACAATAATGGTTTTTTTAGGAGTGGTTGTACTTGTATCTGTACTTCTAGCTACCTTACCTATGTTTTTTGCAGCATATAAACCTGATAGTGAAAAATTATCTTCTTATGAGTGTGGGTTCAATCAATTATCAAGTGCAAGAAAGACATTTGATGTAAGGTTTTATCTGGTTACGATATTGTTTATAATATTTGACTTAGAAATTGCTTTTTTATTCCCATGGGCGATATCCCTTGCTAAAATAGGAAGCATAGGCTTTTGGTCTATGGTAATATTTTTATTAATACTGACTGTCGGTTTTATATATGAATGGAATAAGGGCGCCTTGGAATGGGAGTAACACTACATACGACGGTATTTGGGACGATTATAATAATAAAGGATTTATAGTTACCAAATTTGGTAATTTGGTTGACTATGTTACAAACTGGGCGAGATCTGGTTCATTATGGCCTATGACTTTTGGCCTTGCATGCTGTGCAGTTGAAATGATGCATACCGCGAGCAGTCGATATGACTTCGATAGATATGGAATAATGTTTCGTGCAAGCCCAAGGCAAGCTGATGTTATGATTGTTGCTGGGACACTCACTAATAAAATGGCTCCAGCATTACGTAAAGTATATGATCAAATGCCTGAGCCGCGTTATGTTGTATCTATGGGTAGTTGTGCTAATGGTGGTGGTTACTATCATTATTCTTACTCAGTAGTACGAGGTTGTGATCGTATTGTTCCTGTCGATATATATGTTCCTGGATGCCCGCCAACTGCTGAAGCTCTTCTCTATGGCATGCTATGTTTACAACGCAAAATTAACCGTAGTAAAATAATAATTAAAAGATGAGTTACTTTGTACTTTCTATGCTTTGGTAATTTGATATTTGTACAATTTCATTTGTTGAAATAGTTGAAAGTTCTGTTTTCGGTTTGTTCAAACTATTGTCACGTGTATTTTCTATTCTGTTTTTCTCATCTTTTGCAGTTTTGAATCTGTAAGTAAAGTTAAATAATCCTATTAAGGCAAAAGCTAATGTAAAAAATGATATTCCACCAAAATTGATTTTATTATCCCTAGAAGGAAGTTTTTCAGATATAACTATTCCAGCTATTCCACCAATTGTAAAAAAAAGTGATACACCTATTCCTAATTTTGCTTTTGTTATTTCATTAACCATTTTTGCCCCCTTAGATGTAGCCTATAATAATAGCAGCAAAGTAGAACAATGTAAGGTATTAGTGATAAATACAAAAAAAATTATCTACATTTTTTATTATCGCAAATTTAGGATTACTTTCAAATTGCTGATGATAAATTAGAGATGATATTACAGAAAAAGCAGCCATTCGGTATATATCCCATTTAGCAAATTAGCGCAAAGAGAAAAAGTTCAATAACAAAATTTTCCGGAATTAAAGAATCGATTTATGAGCTATTTTGTAAGGAAAATGTAAATGATAAAATCACTCTAAACGAAAGTCGAAAATTAGCATTCTATCTTTGGATTTCTCTTCCATAGTGGTTGAATATTCCATCACCTATTGTACATATAATGGCAATTTTTATAGAAATTTAGACAAAGCTTTCATAAGTTTGTTTTTCCATGTTATGGGCTTCATCATCATACACTTCATTAAACTCTGAACTTGGATCATTGAAATCTTTAAAACTATCGCGTATATTATAATTTTCTATATAAAAGAGGTTTTTAAGCATTCGCGAAGCAAGATATAAAACAAAAGAAGGTATAAATGCTATCGCAAGCACTTCCCCTTTAGAATAGTTTCTATTTAGCTTAGTATTACCTAGAAGGAGCAAAAGTGACGTAAATGTATATACAGAACATATCAAAACAGTATAATTAATAATTTGCTTACCTCGCCTATTACAGTCAAAATCCTCTATTTTGTAACTTACACTTCTGCATATGCTGCGAGCTTCTTCAGGTGTTAATTCAGAGATGTGATGTTTTATTCTATTTTTTATTATAGTAGATACTGCTGCTTTATACGTTACTAGACAATCAGAATATACTTTATATAAAAAGTCATTTTTAGCTTGAATGTTATGACTACTCTGTAGATAATCTTCAATATTTGAGTTAAGTTGTAAATTTGTATATCTTCTACTAATCAAATCATTTATTAACTCCTCCTTTATTAAACCTAATATATCTTGATTATAAAAACAACTCAGAAGAAAGGGAAAGGCTAGTGTATTCTCATCACAAATCTGTTTAATAGTAGTATATATGGTACTACACAAATTATTGCTATTGATCCTTTTATGCTCACCATAATCACACTTTCTATGTTGATATCTTCTGTACACATTTTCGTTATGTACGAAGAGCGACTCTATAATTTTCGTTCGATATAAATTGCTATTATCTAAAGTACCTAACTTTTCTACTATAATAGTATCTAATTCTCCTCTCATATTTTTCCCTACTTGCAGTGTTGAACGATGTATCAATATGCTAAAAATAGCATTTAGTAAAATAAATAATTAAAATACCAGCAGGTAAGATTTTTAGACTATGTTTTAATTATTTTATTATTGCTTTTTTAGTGTTTTTTCAAAACAATCCCAAATAGTTTTTTCAAGAGATAAGTTATACAATTCATTAACTTCAACGACTCCTGTAGGAGAAGTAATGTTAATTTCCAATAAATAATCACCTATTATATCTATTGCAGCAAATAGCAATCCCCTTTTTCTCAGTTCTAATCCAACAGCAGTACATATATTGCGATCTCTATCATTTAATGATACCTTTTCAACAGATGCACCAAGGCGAATATTTGTTCTTATTTCTTCATTAGAGTTTGGAACTCGCCTTATCGCTCCAATTGGCTCACCATCAAGCAACAGAACTCTTTTATCGCTATTTATATCATTACAAAACAGCTGGACGATAATGGGACAATTATATTTTTCAGTCATAATTTGCGATATAACCTCGATATTTGTATCATTATGATTTATCCTCAGTACATCATTCCCACCATAGCTGTATAGAGGTTTTAAAATTACATCTTTATGCTCTAAATAGAAACTCTTTATAGCTGCTAAATCCTCTGTTATGAGAGTTGGTAAAGTAAATTGAGGGAAATGTGACACTAAAAGTTTTTCCGGGCAATTTCTTATCTCTGTAGGATTATTTATTATTAGTGCATTTACTTTCTCTAAAATATAAGTTGTGGTGATGTAGCGCATATCAAAAGGCGGATTTTGTCTTACGAAAATAATATGCGTTTTATTCAAAGGAATAACCTCACCTTCAGAAAAATTAAAATCAGAATCACAGGCAATAACCCTTTTAGCTGATGCAATTGGCTCATTGTTTTTTAAAGATAGATCATTTGGTGTATAAAAGAATATTTCATACCCTCTTTTTTGAGCTTCTTGCATGAGAGCAACAGTAGTATCATTGCGAAAATTTACATTTTTATCCATCTGAAAAGCAACACTTAGCGACATCTTATTTATCTATAAACCTTACGTAACTAACAACATCTTTAACTTCCTTGATTTCTCTAATAATCTTTATAACTTCATTTAACTCTTTGCTACTTTGAGCTATTCCCATCAAATAAACTACACCGTCTACTGTATTAACACTATAATTAACCGATTTTATATTTTTTCTTCTTAAAATTCTTGCCTTAATTTTCGCTGTGATTAAGCTATCTTTGGCTATATCAGTAATAGAGCTATCGTTATCTAACGTTTTTATCTTTATTTTATTTATCACTTCTTTTACCCCTCTTTGTTCCCACGCAACTCTTTCTGCTATAATTTGCTTTTCAATTGAATCTACACTTCCTATGAGCAAAACTCTACCCTCATCCACTTTTACTTTAATGGATGAAAAAAGATTATTATTTAAAAGTTCTTTATTTATTCTAATCATAACAGTAGTATCATCGATAGTACTACCTAAAGATTTGTCTTGCATGCTAACTACAGTTGCTGTTGTTATAGCTGTTCCAACTAATACAGGAATACAACCACTTTGAATTACTATTAAAACAGCTAGCAATAAGCTTATAATTACTTTCATTGTTTTGAATTAAATATTTTATAATATAATAATAAACTCAGAAGCTAAATTATTAAACTAAATAAAAGAATACTTGAGATTATTGTAAGTTAAAATATAATTTATTGCAAGATGCGGATATGGCGGAATTGGTAGACGCGCTAGGTTTAGGTCCTAGTAAGGAAACTTGTGGGGGTTCAAGTCCCTCTATCCGTACTTTTTTACATTTATAACTCTTATTCAATTTTTAAATCTTTATCGCTAAGAATATGGACGTGAAAATGTGGTATTTCTTGCCCTCCACCTTCACCGTGATTGGTAATTAACCTATATCCTGTTTTATCTAATTTATGATCATGTGCTATCTTTCTTATTATTTTAAAGAAATGTAATATATTATTATCTGATGCAGAAGAAATAAAATCATCAAAGGAGATATACTTACCTTTTGGTATTGCTAGTATATGAATAGGAGCCTTCTTATATTTATCTTCAAAAGCAAGTACCTGTTCATCCTCATATACTTTCTTGCATGCTAACTCTCCCTGTAATATTTTAGCAAAGACATTGTTGTTATCATAAACTGTAGAGCTCATCTCTTTATTAACTATCCTTGACTTCTTCCTCTACTTAATTCTTCACCTCTTCTATTTCCTGAGATATAAGATGACTTAATATTCGTTGTACTTAAAGACACATCTCCTAAATCTTCACCTACATCTATAATCTGATTTTTGATATCACTCATATTAGATCTCCCTATCTCAGAACGCGATACCAAATCACTCTGTAGTTCATTAGACTTTTTTTCTGATTGTAAACTAACAACATTGTTAGGAAATTCTCCTGGATTAGTTAAAGAAAATTGACTATTATCCATGTTGTTACTCATTTGTTCCTCCTTTCTAATACCTGATATTTGTTTTACAGGTTCCATATTTTTTGTATCATTTTTACCTTGAGATTGTGATGTACAAATAGGATTTCCTGGTATCTGTTGCTCTACATCCTGCACAGCAACTTCTTCAATTATCTCCCCATCAATGTCTTCTTTCTTATCTTGGAGTATAGAATGAGATGGCGATGTAGCAGCAGATTTTAATTGCTGTTTTGTTTTTGCAAACGGCTCATCATTACTAATTTCTCTATCCTGAGTTTTTTTATACAACCTCCTTGCAATAGTTTTTATCATCTTTGTATCACGTGGCATATCTAAAGCATTACAACAATGTTCAACCTGTTCTTCAATTTCTTCAAGCGTTTTATTAGTGACATCTATCCTAATTACCAATGCCCCTCCTTCAACCTTAACTGTTCCATTTCTTTCTTTAAGAAACTTGTGTAATTCAATAAGTTGATCATAAACTTTCTTCTCATCAGCAGAAAGCTCCTTCTTATCACTACTTTTAGGTATAAAGTTCTTATTTTTCCTATCTTCTTCGCTACTTTCAAGCCATGCTTCAAATTGTTGCATACTCTTTTGGGGTAACTTATACTTAGGCGTTTTTACCCTTATATCTTCATCATGACCCTTCTTTTTCATTATAGGATCAAATCTTATGCCATAGTCTTTGCTTGTAGTTTTGTTTTCTTTAACGTCAAAATATACATCAGGATTATAAAAAGGAATTTTAGGACGTATATTTTGTTTCCATGTTTGCTCCAAGTTAACAATATACGGCAACCCCTGAATAGCAGTACTTATAGGATGATAGATAAAATACTTTGGAAGCCAATACATCACCCTAGGTATAGAACGCCAACTTTTCCAAGGATGCCCTGTTATGCTATGATCTAATTTTTCAGCACCAGCTTTTACCTTGTTTATTATTCCGCTTATCATTTTAATCACCCCTGTCTCTAGTTCTAGAACAAAAACTAATATATATTATAGTAAAATAAACTTAAATTACCATAAAAAATCAATTATACATAAAAAGTAAATACTATCAAAGTAGTAAAAAAATTATAAATTTTTTTTATTAAGAATAAGTTAATTATATGACTCTAATCACAGAGAAGAAAGTAACTCCAGTAATGCAAAATTATCTTTCTCTTAAGAAAGATTATAATGATTATTTATTATTTTACAGATTGGGAGACTTTTATGAATTGTTTTTTGATGATGCAATAAAAGCCGCAAAAGTTTTAAATATAGTACTAACTAAACGTGGTTACTATGATGGTAAAGAGATACCAATGTGTGGAGTGCCGGCTCATAGCAGTGAATCATATTTGCATAAATTAATAAGCTTAGGATTTAAAGTTGTAATTTGTGATCAATTAGAAACAGCAGAAGAAGCAAAAAAGCGAGGTCATAAATCTGTAATCAGGCGTGATGTAGTACGCATCGTTACTCCTGGTACTATAATTGAAGATACGCTTTTAGAAGATAAAAGCTCTAACTATTTAGCATGTATAGTATATGATAAAAAAAAATACTCCATTGCGTGGGTTGATATCTCAACTGGCGAGTTTTTTTACTCATCTACAAACTCAGATAATCTTAGTAGTGATTTGCTCCGAATTTCACCAAAAGAGCTACTAATATCTGATAGAATGCTAGATTATAATGAAGAAATAAAATCAATCTTGAAAGATTATAAACTATCTTTAACTGAACATGCAGAAAGTTTTTTTGAATGCAGTAAAGCAAATAAAACATTACTAGAATTCTATAACTTGCAGTCGCTGAAAGCTTTAGGAAATTTCACAGAGTTGGAAATAGCAGCATGTGGGTCGGTGCTGGAATATGTTAAAATTACACAAAAAGGAAGGTTACCAAGACTTGAGTACCCAAAAGCATTTAAGCAACAAAGGTTCATGCTAATTGACACTTCCGCAAGGAAGAATCTCGAACTATTTACAACCCAATTTGGTGAAAAAGAAGGATCTTTGCTCAAAGCCATTGATCATACAGTTACTGCCTCTGGGGGACGACTTCTTAAACAAACTTTATCATCTCCATTCATTTCACCTGAAGTTATTAATACAAAATTAAAAGCTGTAGAATTCTTCGTAAAAAATAACACTACATGCAAGCAAATACGGGAAATATTAAAAAACATTCCTGATATAGAGCGAATTTTATCGCGTTTGCTGCTAGGGCGTGGCTCACCAAAAGATATGTATTTACTGAGTCTTAGTTTTGATAAAATTAAAAAGTTATCTAAGACTTTATCTTCTATAAACGAACATGAAATTAAGCTTATTTGTAAAAACTTGGGGAAACATGAGGCTTTATTCAATGTTTTAGATGAAGCGCTAATTGCGAATAATATTGGTAATGCAAGAGATGGTGGATTTATTAAACCGAAATATAATTCAGAGTTAGATAAGCTACTTTATATACAAAATAATGCTAATCAGCTTCTTGATAAGTTGCGTGATTCTTACCGTAATTTGACTAAAATTGGAACCTTAAAAATATCGTATAATAATATTATAGGCTACTATGTTGAAGTTTCAGCAAATCATAAGATAGATCAAGACATATTTATTCATAGACAAAGCTTAGCAAATTGTTTGCGTTATACCACAACAGAATTAAAGGAACTAGAGAATAAAATAATTACAGCACGTGAAGAAGCGATAAATTTAGAAATTAAAATTTTTGGTCAATTGTGCGCAAGAATTGCTGAAGAATCTCAGCAGATAGCACTTACTGCACATGTTATAGCAGAGCTTGATCTAACAACAGCTTTTGCAGAACTTGCTATGCAAAATAATTATGTTAAACCAATAATTGATGATAGTTATGCATTCGATATTGTAAAAGGCCGTCATCCAGTAATAGGGGTAAATAACAAATTTGTGGCCAATAACATTAATTTAGCTGGACAGCAGCGTATTTATTTAGTTACTGGTCCAAATATGGCTGGAAAAAGTACTTTTTTAAGGCAAAATGCTTTAATTGCAATTTTAGCGCAAATGGGCTCTTTTGTGCCAGCAGAATATGCGCACATTGGAATTATTGATAAAATATTTAGCAGAGTAGGAGCATCCGATAACATCACCGTTGGCTATTCTACTTTTATGGTAGAGATGATTGAGACTGCTTCAATAATCAATCAAGCCACTGAGCGGTCTTTAGTAATATTGGATGAGATCGGTAGAGGTACAGGAATTCACGATGGACTATCAATAGCACAGGCAGTAATAGAGCATCTGCATAACATTAACAAATGTCGTGCAATTTTTGCAACTCATTATCATGAATTATCGAAAGTAAGTGCATATTTAAATAACTTAAAGTGCTTTTACGTAAAAGTAAAAGAATGGGATGGAAAGATCATTTTCTTGCATGAAATATCAGAAGGAGTAGCAGATGAATCATATGGAATACACGTTGCAAAACTCGCTGGTTTTCCCGATTCTATTTTAAAAAGAGCTAATGAAATTATGAAAGAGCTAACTAGCTAAAAATATACACCGTTCACATAATTTGCTACATACTCAACTAAGCTGCATGCCATAGCATCATTTGTAGAATCAACATTATTTGTTCCTTCTTTCATTTGATGCAAAAAGCACTGATTATCCCCTTTTGTGATAGTAAATGAAAGAGGATCGTAAATTTGAGTTCCTAAATAGTTATTAAAATAATGGAATTTGTTTTGGCTATCGTAGTAACCAAACTCATCTATGAGTGATCCCACTTTTTTTTCTCCATTGCCTATCTCATACACATCTACTCCATGCTGCTGAGAGTTAGAGTAGTTATTATCACTTGCTTTAAGGGCAAATGACGGATGAGAATGATTTTTATTATAATACTTTGCAAGATCAATGTTTTTTGTGCTCTTTATATCCACTGGGTTTATATGTTCATAATCATCTAAAATACCATGGAACTCATGACCACTCTGATTACAGAAGGCTAATTTATATTCACCTTCTTCAGTTTTTACTACCTTTAAAAAGTGATACTGCCTTAGTAGATCAATACTGGTCTCAGGTTTAAAGCGATCGTAAATATAGATTTTATTATCATAAAAATAATATCCAACTGGTGAAAAAATACTATCTTCATTCTTACCATTTAATTCTAACCTTGCTTCATGTTTATCATTTGCTATTTTATTTCCTTTGATGAGTTTTGCTTCTGCTTCGTTTGATGAAACACTAGTCTTTTTAATCTTATCTATTATCTGATCTAATTTATCAGATAGATCAGGATTTATCTGTCCAGATGTGCTTGAGCTGCTAGCTATAAGTTTTTTTAAATTATTAAAATCACTCCTAAGCTCATCAATTTCTTTTTTTATCATCGGCAATGTAATAGCCATAATAATTCCCCTACATTAATTAATCCCCACCTATCACTTTAAAAACAGTATTTATCACATAAAATTATGAGCCCATAAGCTCAGTAAAACCATCATATATTGCTTTATATATTCCTGTATCCTTGGCATGATCTGTGCCATCAGACTTGCCTACAAGTGTTTCTAAATCTTGGATTTTAGTTTCTATTGTGCCAACTTTGGTTTCTATATCAGTTATTTTATCGGTTTTATCTTTAATACTATCTATTTTATCGGTTGCATCTTTGATATCTTGTATCTTATCTGTATCAGTTTTAATACCACCTATCTCATCAGTTTTTCCTTTAATGTCTTTCAGAGTAATCTTATCCATATTGCCTCCATTGTTATAAATACCTAAAAATTAATGGCCTTCTTGATACAGAAGGCCAAAATCTATGAGCTCATAAGCTCAGTGAAATGATCATTTACTGCTTTAAATAACCCTACATCTGCCTTTGTACCATCTACTAATCCTTCAAGATGTACTATTTGCTTTTCCAATTTATAGATCGTTCCATTGTTTTTGGTGAGCTCTTCCACTTTATTAGATAATTCTTTATTGCTTTTAACCAGATCTTCTAATTTTCCAACGTCTTTGGAAAGATCTAATACCTTCTGATTTAAAGCTCCAATACCAGTAGATAACTTATCACTTGTTTCTTTTACTGTTTCTATTGTTTCCTCTATAGGAGTGAGTGATTCCTTAAACCCTTCAACTATCTCGTTTAACTTTTCTCTTACTTCTTCTATTGGTGATGGTTTTTTTATTTCCATAATATTCCTCTTATAATTGTTAATTTAAAAATTTGTTTTAAAATATTCACATTAATATCTCGTATCTCTGTAAAATAATTTGTTCCTATATTATACAGTCAACAGGATCTAACTCTAACCCAGAGCGATATTCATTGTAATCATTACACAAAGCATTGTTCTTTTGGGTTAAATTTTCAATTTGAGAGTATGGATTGTAATTATCCATTATTTTATCCATTTCATCATAATCTATAATAATCTTGTCAAGATCTGAAACAAGAGCATCATGTGTAGCGCTACCTTCTCCTGCATGCATTTGATATTTACCATCTACCTTGCTGATAAAAATTTCTCCGTCTATAATACCGCTACTGCTATATGAATCATGCTTTCCGTATAAACCATAAAAATAAGTGTGCGGAGCACGAGTTAAATTTGTCATATGCTCAACAGTATATGAAGGTAAGCATCCTATTTTATTATCATCAACATCGTATAGACATGCAACGTATACAGGGGACGTATTGCCACGCCCTTGATTGTTTATTTGTGCTTCCTGCTTTATAAAAATTTGTGGTTCTTCAGCATTAGCATATCTTTCAAGATCAATATTTTTTATTTCGTACTCTTCTATTCCAAATATACGTACACCTTGATTTTCAGGAGCTTTATTATAGATAGATAGATCAAGTTTATTTTGATCATTTTTTTCAACTTTTAAAAAATAACTTTTTCTCGAATTATTAATAACTTCTCCTGATTCGTCTTTGTCTCTCTTATCAGGTATTATCCCGTATTTCATACTAGTTGTGACAAGGTACCCAAATCTATCAAAGTAGTAATTAGATATAGGAAAAGTTGCAACTTCCCTACCACTTAATGGCTCTAATAGTATTATGGGAAAAAATTGGATATCTTCTCCTTTATAATTTTTTCCTTTATAAATATGGTCTATTATCTCTTTGCCATCACCCCATTTTAACTTGATTACACATCCACACTTATCAGTCATATTATTATCCTTAATTTATTAACTATATTACCAATTCTACAATAAAAAGATAAAATATTTACTAATTTTGTAATTAAATTAGTATTTTACTATTTAAAATAATTGATTTTTACCCCTGTTGCATGTATCTAAACTGTTAAAGACCTTGATATATGAGTATGTTGATAATTAAAATTATTTCTCTTATCTTACCGCTGCTTCTTTCAGTCGCCTATCTTGTGTATTTTGAACGCAAGGTAATTGCGGCGATGCAGCTGCGGCATGGCCCGAACGTAGTTGGTCCCTTTGGCCTGCTACAACCATTTGCTGATGCAATTAAATTACTGCTTAAAGAACCAATTGTACCTTTTAAAGCTAATAAACTAATTTTTAGAATTGCACCTATGCTTACTTTTGTTTTAGCATTGGTTGCTTGGGCGGTGATTCCTTTTGGTACTGATGTTATCATGGAAAATGGCAGACAAATCATTGTGCCGCATGTCATCGCTAACATTAACGTTGGTGTTCTCTACCTTTTAGCCATATCCTCCTTAAACGTATATGGCATAATTATGGCTGGCTGGTCAAGTAACTCTAATTACGCCTTTTTAGGGGCAATTAGATCAGCCTCGCAAATGATCTCATATGAAGTTTCAATTGGCCTTATTGTTGCCACTGTGGTACTCACTTCAGGAACACTAAAACTTGGAGAGATGGTTGTAATCCGCCACAATATGCCTTTTTGGATTGATCTTTTACTCTTGCCAATGGCTGTGATATTTTTTATTTCACTACTTGCAGAGACCAATCGCCATCCATTTGATCTACCAGAAGCAGAAGCAGAGCTTGTTTCTGGATACAACGTTGAATATTCATCTATGCCATTTGCTTTGTTTTTTCTTGGTGAGTATGCAAATATGATTTTAGTCAGTGCGATCATGACTATCTTTTTCCTTGGAGGTTGGTACCCACCTTTAAACATTAGCCTACTTTATAAAATCCCAGGTTTAGTGTGGTTTATTTTAAAGATAGTCTTTCTCCTATTCTGTTTCATCTGGATTAGAGCTACCATACCGCGCTACCGTTATGATCAGCTTATGCGTTTAGGTTGGAAAGTGTTTTTACCTATTTCTTTAGCTTGGGTCGTGCTAGTTGCTGCTATCCTACTTTATACAGGCCATATGCCAAATTTAGCTTAAAAATTAACTACCTCTATATCTATTTTAATATTCTTTTTAGTAATTATTCATATAATTGGTTAATTAGTTTTATTCTAATTAACCTATGGTAAAAGACAAAAAGGAAAAGCTTGAGGTTATAAAAGAAGAGCCAAAAAAAGAAGAGAGAGAAGAATTAAGTGAGGAACTTTCAAAAGCCGCTGAAGATGCTATGAAAGACAATAATTATAAAGAACTAGGGAAGATAGTAAAAACAGCTGAAACCAATCAAATTACAATCAGTGCTAATATAGAAAATGCTGCTGATAACAAGAAGAGTAGATAGCAAATAATCGAAAAAAAGGTATTCGATCTATGGTTTGCATCCAGCATTTCAATTTTAGACTTATGGAATTATCAATCTTGCTGCAGCATTGGAAACGGTGCTTTCTGCGTTTAAAGCTCCAATTATACTAATCTTTTTTCTCTTAAATGCAGGTTTATTGCCATTTCCCTCCCTTTTATTCCTTAACTTTTACCTATTCCTTCTTTTACCTAAATCTATGTTGATTAGCTGTAGATCTGTATGACTGAGTTGAAACCTTCAAAAAAAGACTTAAAAAGATGGTTGACAGAGCTTAGAAAAATGAAAGATGATGAAATTAGGTTATTTGAGTTCTCAGGATATTTATTACGTGGGTAATATAAAGCAGCAGACTTTTATTATTCTCGTTTGCTAAATCGATAATTTGCTAAATAATATTTTATATTTAAGTGAAATTTCATTTAAGCATATCGATCATTCTAGAACCAAAATCCACAGACCAATGTTTCACAAAACTATGCAAATTATTTTTCGCAATACTATTCTTTAGAAGATTGATATTTTTTTATAATTACACAATCAGTTGCTATAACCCTTGCACTTGATACATTGCTTTTTAGAAAAAAAGACTCTGATAGTATATTTAAATTCTTCTAATTCTCATTTGTCGAATTAAGTATCTGCATTTGCTATACTTTATCTGCTTCTATTTTCTCTATTTTTTGGCTTATCTTCTCAAGAAGAAAGATGAGATAATTCACCCCTCTACTTACCATAGAAGAAGAATAAGTAGTTTTCTAATTGGATAAGCGAGACCAAACTCTCCTATTAGCAAGTAGGAAAAACACTGTTAAAACTACAAGAAAACCTGTTACTTTCAATCCCAGTCTGTGTCTTACCTCCATTTCAGGTTCTGCTGCCCATTGCAGGAAGTTCACAACATCGTAAGCCATATTTTCTACAGTTGATTGCCTACCTTCGTCATATTCAACAAGACCATCAGATAAAGGAGGAGCCATACTAAGCTTACCTATAGAAAAGTATGGATTAGAATACAGACCATTCTCATCTGCTTTATTACTCTCGTAACCGGAAAGTAATGAATAGACATAATTTGCACCATCGTGCCTAGCTTTGATAATTAAAGATAAATCAGGTGGAAAGGCACCATTATTAGAAGCCATAGCAGCCTGTTTATTGACAAACGGTGGCACGAAATAATCAGAAAGAGCGCCAGGTCTTTCAAACATTTCACCGATATCATTAGGACCATCTGTTATCTGGTATGAACTTGCTATAGATTTGACTAATTCTTCTGAAAAACCAACTTCTTTTAAATTACGAAACGCTATTTTATTCATAGAATGACATGCAGCACACACTTCTTTATATACTTTATAACCACGCTGCACTGCTTCCCTATCAAATGAACCCATGGTACCTTGAAATTTCCACTTTATTTTTTTTGGATTGGTGGGATGGAAATCATCAGCATGTAGCTGTAAAGATATAAAAGAAAATATTATAAATAACAAGATTCGAGTTAACATTACTTTATCTCAAGTACTTAAAGAACTAGGCAGCTGCATTGGCTTTTCATATTTACTAAGTAATGGTAAGACGATAAAGAAATAAGAAAAGTAGTAAAGCGTAGAAACTCTGCTTAAAGTAACGTAAGGTTCTTTAACTTCTTGTCCACCAAGCCAACCAAGAAAGAAGAAATTTGCTGCAAAAATCCAAAAGAATATTTTAAATATAGGGCGATACTCACCACTTTTAGTTTTAGCTTTATCAAGTACTGGCAGCAAAAACCATGTTATAATTGAGCTAAACATTGCAATTATTCCCATGAGCTTGTTGGGTATTGATCGCAAAATAGCATAAAAAGGTAAAAAATACCACTCAGGAACTATATGTGCAGGCGTTACCATAGGATCAGCTTCTATATAATTATCTGGATGCCCTAAATAATTAGGTGCATAAAAAACAAATAAAAATAGCAAAATAAAAAACAAACCAAAAGTTATGCAATCTTTTGCAATATAATATGGATATATTGGTATTGTATCTTTACTTGATTTAACTTCAATACCACTTGGGTTACCAGAACCAAATCTATGCAGTGCAACAATATGAAGAAATACTAAGGCAATAATAATGAAAGGCAATAGATAATGAAGGGCAAAGAAACGATTAAGAGTTGGATTGTCAACAGAAAAACCACCCCATAACCACTTTACTACGTTTTCTCCGATTATAGGTATTGCAGAAAATAAATTAGTAATAACTGTTGCGCCCCAAAAACTCATCTGCCCCCAAGGAAGAACATAGCCCATAAAAGCAGTAGCCATCATTGCAAAAAATATAAATATCCCAATAAACCATACCATCTCACGTGGTTTTTTATATGAACCGTAGTATAAACCACGCAGTATATGAACATATATCACCATAAAAAAAAGTGATGCACCAACTGCATGGGTATAGCGTATAAGCCATCCATAATTTACATCACGCATTATACGCTCAACACTGCTAAAAGCATGATCAACATGGGGGGTATAATGCATAGCTAAAAAAATACCGGTGATAATTTGTAAAATTAGTGCTATGCCAGCGAGTGAACCAAAATTCCAAGCATAGTTTAAATTTTTAGGTACTTGATAAGATGCAGCATGTTTTAGAAATGAGAATATTGGTAACCTGTACTCTATCCAACCTAAAATACCACTACCCTCCTCTTTCTTTATATTCTTAGTTTTACGCATAAGACTTTTTACCAATTACAACGATATCATCACTAGGAAAAAAATAATCAGGCACAATCAAGTTAAGTGGTGCAGGACCACGAATGATACGTCCTGAAGTATCATAATATGAACCATGACAAGGACAAAACCAACCATTGCCATCTTTGGTCATATGATCAATTGGCACACAACCAAGATGAGTACAAACTCCTAGCATTATTAGCCACTCATCCTTACCGGGAAGAACACGTTGCTCATCAGGTTGCGGATCACGCAGAGCTTTTATATCAACAGCACGTGCTGTTTCAATTTCTTGCTTTGTACGCCTACGAATAAAAACTGGCTTTCCTCTCCATTTTACTTTTATCCCCTGCCCTTCTTTGATACCTGATAAATTAACTTCGATATTCGACATAGCTAAAACTTCAGCAGATGGATTCATTGACTTGACTAGTGGCCAAACTGCACTGGCAATACCAAGACCAGCCATAGTTCCTGCAGTTAAAATGATAAAATCTCTTCTTTTACTTTGTTTAAGCTCTTTGTTATATACTTCTTTATCACATATAGAATCAGTCATTTTACCATTTCCTACAAAGACTAGCTTCAAAATATGCTGAAAATTATAGAGAATATTTAACTATATAACAAATAAAAACTATACGATAATTTGTTTTTAAAGTTATTTATAATTCTAACTATTTTAGAATTGTTAGTAAGACTATACAACAATAACATTTAGTCCGCTTAGTTGGCTATTTTCCATATCTTCATGGGCTTTTTTAATTTCATCGAATCTGTATCTTTTATTAATATGTACCCTAATATAACCTCTTTTTACCATTGCAAAAATTTCCATTGCAGTCAGTGCTATCTCAAATATATTGCTTTTATAATGATGCATTGAAGTACCTGTAACAAATAAAGAACGAGAACTAAGCATTGACAAATTTATGTTAGGAGCAGCACCAGATATTTGACCATAAGAAACATACACTCCAAATATGGATAAAGACTCAAAAGATATTTTACTTGTAACTAAACCTAGTGGATCATAAACAGCATTTACTCCCTTTCCATTTGTAATCTCCATGATTTGTTCAACAAAATTTCCATCATTATAATTTATTGCATACTGGCAACTGTTATGCATTGCTATCTTTCTTTTATCATCAGAACTAACAGTACCTATAACCTTGCATTTCATATGATTTGCCCATTGACATAATATCTGCCCTACTCCACCGTTTGCACCATGTACCAACAAAAAAGCTCCTGGCAATGCTCTATATGCCCGATATAAAAGATAATGTGCTGCCATTCCTTTAAAAAGAACAGCTGCTGCAACTTCGTCAGATATATCATCGGGAATTTTAATTAAATATTTTTGATCAATAATACGCCTTTCGCAATAAGCCCCAAAGGGAGCAGTACAATAAACAACTCTATCCCCTACCCTAAAATTATTATTACCAGTTGTACTAACTTTCTCAACAACACCTGTAGCTTCCCTTCCCAATATCACTGGGAACTTTGCTAACTTACGAATTCCTTTTCTACACTCTAGATCATAACGGTTTAGCCCTATTACCTTATGACGAATAAGCACCTCACCTTCTTTTGGATTACCAACATTTTTATTAATCTGCTTTAATACCTCTGGACCACCTGTTTTTTCTATTAATAGTGCTTTTACTATTTCCATACAAAATATTTCATATCATACATAAAAGCTATTTTATATTTGCTCTATCTGAATTTCAATCAAAGGCTTTTTTAATAACTGCCTTTTAAGTAGGTTACAAATAGAATCTCTAACTTTATGACGTATTTTCTTTAAATCCTTTAAAAATACTGCAGTTTCGACTTCTTTTGATATCTTTCTTAAAATGCCTTGATCCTTCTGATGATCAAGCACACCAGGAGCAAATACTACTGGATCTTTGAGTAGCTTATTCTTTTTATTTAGAATTACTGTAACTATTACCAGTCCAGAATTTTGCATCTTTCTACGCATTTTCATTACATCACCATCTGGATGACGCAAAAATTTTCCATCAATACCAAAATAACCAAATTGAACAGAATCAATCTTTTTAGCATCAACTAAATCAATAACATCCCCTAATCTGGCCATGATTGATTTATCTACACCGCATTCTTGTGCTAACTTTCCATGCTCATACATATGAATGTACTCACCATGTACAGGAATGGAGATTTTAGGTTTTGTAAGTTCATACATGATCTTTAACTCCTCTCTTACCGGATGCCCAGAAACATGTACATGCCTTGTATCTTCAGTTATAACTTCAACCCCCATATTCACAAAAGAGTTAAACATATTGTGTATTCGTTGTTCATTACCTGGTATCATTCTTGACGAAAAAATAATGGTATCACCTTTTTGCATCTGAAACGTTGGATGAGTTCTCTGTGCAAGTTTGGAGCTAGCAGCAAGTGGCTCACCCTGACAGCCAGTACAAAGTAGTAACATCTTATCTCTTGAGAAACGACTTGCTTCTTCTGCGCCTAAAAACTCATAATCAGCTAAGTACCCGCTCTCTTGTGAGACTTCTACTATTCTCCATAGAGATTTCCCCAATAATGCTACTTTCCTGCCCAATTTCTCTGCAACTTTACAAATGGTTTCAATGCGTGCTACGTTTGAGGCAAATAATGATACAGCAACCAGCTGCTTGCATTCCCGTATTATGTTATATATGTGATCTTCAACTCCACTTTCAGATTGCGACTCAGTTTTTGTAAAAGCATTAGTTGAGTCACATATAACAGCGAGCAAACCTTGGTTTCCTAATTCTTTTAGACGTTCTGTATTAGAAATTGATCCAATAACTGGACCTGGATCAAATTTCCAATCTCCTGTATGTAATATCTTGCCTGCATCAGTACCTATAGCTATTGCATTTGCCTCTGGAATTGAATGAGTCACATTAATAAATTCAATATCAAATGGACCAAGTGTAAAACTCTCATTTTGTTCAATTATGTTTATTGGTACTGCATCTTCTAATTTGAACTCCTTCAACTTTGATCTTAAGAATGTAGCAGTAAAATTAGTTGCAAATATTGGGCATCGCAAATCTTTCCATAGATACTGGATTGCACCAAGATGATCCTCATGTGCATGAGTCAATATTATGCCCAGCAGATCATCCTTTTTCTTTGCAATAAAACTTATATCAGCAACTGTTAAATCAACTCCTGGCATATCGCTATCAGCAAAGCCTACGCCAAGATCTATCATAATCCACTTACCTTGGTAATGGTATAGGCTAACATTCATGCCTATTTTACCAACTCCTCCTAGCGGAATAAATAAAAAATCATCATTATCCATTAATTTCCATACATCATAAAAATAAAAACAGCCATTAGGTTAGCAAAATTTCACCTTAATATCAAACGAAAGCTCAAGCAGCACATTTTTGAAGCTAAAATCGCATATTATAAAATAACCATAATCTATAAATTTAACGCTTAAAATTAGCTTTTAGGCTCACAACATCTCTCATAAAGAAGATCTTTTTTTCTTAATCTTATAAAAAAATGTTTAAGTAGCAAGGAACTCTTGCTTTCCAATATACCACCATATATTTCAGGGACATAATTACAAAACTTGAAAATTCTTGCCCCATTTTCAATACCCCCTCCTTTTTTATTATAAGCACCAAAGTAGAGTCTTCTAATTCGAGAAAAAGAAATAGCTTGAGCACACATCGGACATGGCTCTAGTGTTACATACATATCGCAGTCAAACAATTTACCTATAGATGAAGTTGCTTCATTTATTGATAAAATTTCCGCATGCGCAATGGGGTTAGATAAAGCAATGGTCTTGTTATGTGCAGAAGATACCGCTTTTTCATTCTTTACTATTACTGCTCCTACAGGAACTTCATCTTTTGTCTTTTTAGCTTGCTTCAATGCCATTTTCATATAGTAGTAATCAAACATAAAACTGAAAATAGCTACTGAGGTCTACTTTTTGCTTCCTCTATAAGAGAAATGGTATTGTTTATTCCATAAAGTATAATAAACGAACCCATTCTTGGACCTGTTTCTTGACCAAATAACACTTTATATAATAATTTAAACCAATCACGTAGGTTCTCAAATTTATATTTTTTACCAAGGTTAAATATTTGGGTTTGCACTTCTTCTGCTGTGGTTTTATCAGACAAAGATTTTAGCATATAAATTAGATCCGTTAACATTTCCTTTTCAGAGTCATTTGGAATTTTGTATACTTTATTTTGTTTTACAAAATCATGATAATATTGTGTGGCAAAGCTTATCATCTTATCTAAAGTCTTATTATTTTCTGGCGTAGCACCTGATATATAACGAGAAATAAATCCCCATAAAATATCTTTATTTTCTGCATTACAAGCTGTAGCTAGATTGAGCAGCAATGTAAAATTTATATTTTCAATATTAATTTTTGGCACCTTGCCTTTATGTATATGCCAAACTGGATTGTCTTTATCATTATTTTCATGATAGCGTTTCACGAATTCTAAATACTCATCCATAAACTTAGGAATTATATCAAAATATAAGCGCTTTGCTTTCTTAGGACTTTGAAAGATATAAAGTGCTAAACTTTCAGACGGAGCATAGCGCAACCATTCGTCAATTGATACACCATTACCTTTTGATTTTGAAATTTTCTTACCTTCCTTATCAAGAAATAATTCATAACAAAAAAGTAATGGTGGTCTTTCAGCAAGTATACTGCATATTTGGCTTGAAAGTACCGCAGATGGGGTTAAATCTTTGCCATGAGCTTCGTAATCAACTTTAAATGCTGCCCATCTCATTCCCCAATCAGGCTTCCACTGTAGTTTACATCTTCCACCTGTTACTTGAGTTTCAACCACTTCTCCCAAATCATTTTTATAAGTTATAGTGCCTTTACTTAAACTTTTCTCTATCACTGGTACTTGCAGTACCTTACCAGCTTTGCTACATATTGGCAGAAACGGGCTGTAAGTTTTTTGCCTCTCTTCACCTAGTGAAGGCAGCATTATTTCCATAATTTTATCGTAATTTTTTAGCAACAGCAGTAGCTTCTCATCGTATATGCCAGATTTATAACACTCAGTTGCGCTTTTAAACTCATATTCAAATTCAAATAGATCGAGGAATTTACACAACTGTGCATTCATATAATGGCCGTAACTTTCACAGATGCCAAAAGGATCAGGAATAGACGTTAGTGACTTATCTAAGTTCTCACTGAGCATCTTTTGATTTGGCACGTTATCTGGTACTTTACGTAGGCCATCCATATCATCGGAAACAACTATTAGTCTTACTTTAATATTTGGCGCTAATTCTTTTATCGCATTCATTACTACCGTAGTGCGAAACACCTCACCAAAAGTTCCTATATGTGGTAAACCAGAAGGACCATAACCCGCCTCAAGTATAATTTCTTTTTTATTACCCGAATGTTCTAAAATTTTTTTTGCTTCTTGAAAGGGCCAAGATAAATTACTGTTCACCGCCTTGATCTCAATTGTTAAACGTAAATTGTATTACTAATGCCTTATATTTCAATAACTTCCCTAAAATTATAGTTGATGTTTTATGCTTCTTTAAATATAAAAATTACTATCATTTGGTGGTTAATATCGTGAAAAAAAGTAAATTCTATAAAGCAGTTATCTTGTCCGTGACAATTACATCCTACTTCCCTATAGCTTATTTAATACTGCGTCAAATTCACAATCATAATTTCTTAATTGAGAACGCTTGTGTGATATTTATTTTGTCATTTATTAATTTACTTAACATATTAATTTATTTTAACACTAAATATTACATAACAAAAGACTTTTTCTTTAAAACTAAGTATAAGCATAAAGAGGATGTAATCCTGGAAAGGTGCAAAAGAATATTTACAAAAAAAGAGAAATTAGCAGATAAAAGAATTCGATATAGCTTTACCCTGTTGCACATTTGTTTATTAACAGTTGGATTTTGGGCTCTGGCTCAATATCACTTTAACATACATGGTGATATATCATCATACTATTATGAAAAACAATTAGAGTTAAATTACATGTTTCTAATTCTAGCAATGCTGTTAACAATAATAACATTTTTACTTTTTTCATTACATACTACTATAGTAATGTTAAAAAAAAACAAATATTTCAAATCACATGAACGTTGTCTTTCAAATGTATATACACTTTCACCACCATTAATTTCAACTGATGATACAACGTTAAAACTATTATCTACTCCAAGATCATCACTATCATCTTGCGACACACCTCAGTTGATATCGTTGTTGCCTTCACCTACACCATCATCTGGTGTATTCTCATTTCCTTCAATATCACCTTCACCTACATTAAAGGTTGAGGTTCATTCAGTTTCATTTTTAGTTGAAGATATCATGCCAAAACTACTAGACGCCCCAAAGCCATCATCGTCTGGTATAGGTACCTCAATAAAATCTTCGCAGATATCAAAGTCTAAAGTATCACTTTCAAGTGGAAATGTCAGTATAATATCAGAATCATCATTACTATTTTCTCTTAGAAAAGCAAAATCTTGGCCACATTTATATAAAGAAGAACTATCTGAATCTATATTTCCAGCTTCAGCTGACGATATAATGCAACAAACACCATCTACTCCAAGAGAATGGACACTACCATCATCTCCTAGCACATTTTCATCATCATCTACATTTACACCTTATTTAACTTCATCATCAGATAGCAATAATCTAAGATTTTTAGGATTATCTCCATCATTATCACCAGGTTCATGTATGTATTCGATTGGTAAATTTTAATTTAAATAAAGGAGAAATGCGCCCAGAGGGATTTGAACCCACGACCTTTACCTTCGGAGAGTAACGCTCTATCCAACTGAGCTATAAGCGCATGTTTCTATTGTACAGAATTAGTTCTCAAGTTAAATAAAAAAGCATTTCAATATGATTAAAGATATCCTATATTTAAATAGGTATAATTAGCTATTAATATGTGTATTACAAAATTTCTAGATCACCCCATGAATGCAAACTCTAAAACAAATGCAATCTATATAATAGCTTCTTTCATTCTTTTTTGTATTTCAGCAAGTATAGTATTTCTAATGGAAAAATATGATTTCTTTGAATCTAAGAGTGTACAAATAGCTGCAATAACACAATTTGCAATATTATCTATTATATCTACTTCCATGTGTTGCTTTAATGGGTTTTTTCTTATGAGTAAAGTTTTCTCAGCCCACTCCATAGATGCATCTGACCTTACTATAGCTGAATCACAATTAAGAGATACTGCAAGAAATTGCAATAGGGAATTTGTTTTCTAAATATTTTATGTTATTTTTTACAATATTAAGTTCATTAACATCTTGAAAAAAATACTTAACCTACATTTAGTATCTGATTCAACAGGAGAAACTGTTGCATCAGTTGCAAGAGCTGCAGTTCAACACTTTAACTCAATTGATGCCATGGAAAACGTGTGGTCTTTGATACAAGATAAGCAACAGATTGATAAAATTTTAGGATTGATAAAAAAAGATGAGCATAATTTTGTTATCTGCACTATCACTAATGATGAGCTAAGAAATTACCTGAAAGAGAGTTGTCGTACTCTCAAAGTTCCTTATGTGGCAATACTGTCTCATATCATAAGAGAAATTTCATCTTATTTGAATGTTAAGAAAGATTCATTTCTAAATTTGCATAATAGCTTAAGTGATGATTATTATGAACGAATGGATGCAATTAATTACACTATCAATCATGATGATGGACAAAATATTTATGACATTGATGAAGCTGATATAGTCCTAGTTGGAGTATCACGTACATCAAAATCACCAACTGGCATATACCTAGCTTATCGTGGTTATAAAGTAGCAAATTTACCTTTTGTTGATGGAGTACCTTTTTATGTAGACTTAAAGAAGATTAAAAACACATTAGTTATTGGGTTAACTATAGATATAGATAGACTGATACAAATACGTAAAAATAGGCTGATTTCAATAAAAGATGTAAATAATAAGCAGTACATAGGTACTGAGCAAGTTGAAAAAGAAATACTAGAAGCAGAAGCTTTTTTTTCTAAAAATAAATGGCCAATCATTGATGTAACGCAACGATCAATAGAGGAAACAGCTGCAATTATAATGCAATATTTTCATAAAATGCAAAAAATGACTGACTAAAGGCTAAAGCTTAGCTTGGTAATTAAATTGATTATTTCTACTAATGGAAGTAAATATATACTATAACAGCATAATATAAAACATCACTACTTTGAATTATGGGAGGAAAGTTATGGGCTTATACTAACTCCAATTATAGAGCAAACGAATAGGTAAGATAGGAAGTGAGATTATACTATGAAGAATGTAATTATGGAGTTGTGGAATGGCATTGGCATCAAAATTATTGGATAAGAAAATCATAGAAAAGGAAATGTTAAAAAATATGTTTAAAGAAAACTGCAATTGCAGCTAAAGAAAGCAGTATAACGGCTGTAGCAAGAACATGTAGCATTTCAAC
>BNGT01000002.1 GCA_016860565.1 Candidatus Mesenet longicola
GTTTTCTCCCTCATCTTGCGCCACCGGTATAACGTTTTTTCGTCAATATTGAATACCTCGCTAATGTTTTTCATGCTCATCTTTCTTTCATCTACCACTTTTAACACTCGTTCTCTCAAATCTTCACTTTTTGCACTTTAACCCCCTTTTTTACCTATTTTTATCATAAAACCTAACTTGTATCTTATGTTAGCTATAATTATCAAAACAAAAATTTTATTCATTAAAGAAGAATAACGCATAACATTATTACAACTAAAAATAGATTGAACTTAATTTTTCTATCAATAGTCTTTTATCCCTGCTAATAATAGTTAATGGAATTATTGTCATCAATTGACACTGATTACGCTGTATTTCACTTCTTTCATGTCTTTTTTTGCTACATTATTTTCACGCAGATACCTTATAATTTCTGCTGGCTAGACAAACTTACCCCAGCGATGAGTGCCAATTTGGCAGCAATTTCGGCTCCCCTTAATAGCAAATATATACAGTTAGTTCTTATTATTTAAAAGCTTATCAAGCACCATTTCTATTCTAGTCATTTGTGTTTGAATAGCCTTATAATTTTCACCAGTTATCTCTTTATATTATTGCTTAAATAATTACCAAGTTTTATAATAAGTTTTTTTAATTCTCTTATTTCATGTATAGTATTGGCTTGGATTTCTCCTAGTCTTTCTTTTATTCTCTTCTCCATTAAATTTTCATCTTTGAGACTAATAAATTCTGACGCAATTTCTGAAATAGATTCCGACAGCATTTTTGAGTCATTTTCGAGATCTTCTGATAAATTTGTGCTTGTAATATAGTTATAATTTGTAAATTGCTGCTTATTTACACCTGTAATAGAGTCATCTTCATATTCTTTTTTTAACTCATCCCAATTTTCTGATTTAAGAAGGCGCCTGTAACCATATTCACCAGTATTACTTTTTTGATCTTTTCTTCTATAGTAACCAGTTCCATCTTTATTTTCTGATATTATCACTATACCAACTTTACTGTATAGTTCTGTTGTATTCCAATTTTTTTTAATTATTAAACTTTTTTCTTCATTGTTATATCTATACTTTATCTTAAACCCACTAGTTATAGACTTTCCCCTAAATGAAAAACCTTTAGATTTACCTAAAACAACACCTTTTGCTATTAAACCTTCATCAAATTGCTCTTTTCCTTCCATATAATTAATAGCTCTGTCTACAGCATCTCTTGCCAATAGACGCAATGCACTCCTTGGAGTGACTCTCATAAACTGCAATTCGAAGCTTTGAAAAACATCTATCCCAGACTTTATTATCATGTCTCTAAAATGATCAGATACTTCTTGAGAAGAATCTACTAATCCTGATAAATTAATTACTTTTTTTAAGTGGTACTCTTCACCTATTTTATTTATTTCATCTGCTATTAAATCAGTTGATACGGATTTTACTACACCGCCAACCATAGGAATTTTTCCACTTACAAAGCCAATTAACCCTACTAGAGCGTTATTTATGTGCTTTGCAGATTTTCCTGCTTTTTTAAGCTTTCCATTTAACTCCAAACTGTATAACGCTAACTTCTCTTCGAACTCTTCAACAAAATATTTAAGAAAATGCTTTAAATTTTCATTCACTTGATCACAATAGACATCTTCTGGCTCAACATAAAATTCATTCATAAACTCCTCTTTAGCTTCTGATATACTAATATATTAACAAAAAAAACATAAAAATTTCTTAAATAATATTATAAAATTTAATATACAGTATTAAATAAAAGTTAAAAACCTTATAATTAAACTTTAGCCAACCGTTTTCACTCCAGTTAGTATGTAATTAACAGAAAGATTATCCGTTAATTGCCACTGATTATTGACTATATTATATTTTATTCCTTTCACATCTTCTACGGTTATACTATTCTCACGTAAATACTTTGCAACCTCTGATGGTTTTACAAATTTATTCCAATTGTGAGTACCTTTTGGCAACCATTTCAATACATATTCTGCTCCAATTATAGCAAATACAAACGACTTTATGGTTCTGTTTAGAGTTGATATAAAGATTAAGCCTCCATGCTTCAATAGATGGACAGATTCTTCTATGAAAAAAGCAAGATTATCTACGTGTTCTATCACTTCCATACATAATATCACGTCATATTTATTTTTTTTCTCTAATTCTTCAATGCTTGTACATTTATATTCTATTTGTTCTAGCCCTACCTTTTTAGCATGCAGCTGTGCTGCAAGGATGTTTTCTTCGCATACATCTATTCCTAAAACTTTTGCCCCAATGCGAGCTATTGATTCTGATAAAATACCACCACCACAACCTATATCTAGTACCGACATTGAACTTAAATCTTTGGTTATTTTTGCTTTTATTTGCTTAGTAATATACGAAACACGCACAGGGTTGATTATATGTAAGGGTTTAAATTTCCCATCTTCATCCCACCATTGATCTGCATATTGAGAAAATTTTGATATTTCTTGATGATTAATAGTTTTCATATTTCCATTCAGTAAGCTTGTTAATACGTAGCATATGCCTACCCCCTGCAAATTTTGTAATCAAAAATTTTTCTATGATTTCTTTTGCCATTTTATTAGCTATATATTTAGCACCAAGACAAAGAATATTTGCATCATTATGTTCGCGTGCTAGTCGTGCAGTCTCAACGTCATGACATAAAGCTGCCCTTATTTTTCGATGCCTATTAGCTATAATACTCATTCCTATTCCAGTATTACAAATTAATATGCCATATATTGATTCACCATTTATTATGCTGCTAACAACAGCATCAGCATAGTCTGGATAATCAACTGATTCTGTTTTAGAGTAACAACCAAAATCATAAACTTTATGACCCAGATTTTCCAGATATAATTTGATTACTGATTTTAAACTTACACCGTTATGATCAGAAGAAATAGATATAGATTCTGGCATACGTTTCTCTATATTGAAAAATAGTATTTATAACTAATGCTCTAGTCAAATACAATTGATCTGTACTTGCTGTTTCAAATATTTATTATCCAAAATGTGGAATTGCTTTCAAATTGTTGATCTGAGGTGATATTATAGGAAAATTCGGTATATATATCGTATAGTACGAAATATCAGTGTTGGTGGATGATATAGAGCCAAAGATGTAGTACAGGTAGGAAGTAGAAGGGATATCAAATCATGTCCATATATATGTTTCTATATTTAGCAAATTAGTGTAGATGATTAAGCTCAGGAAAAACACAACAACAGAGTTGAAGAATGGATTTATGGGTTATCTAAATAAGAATTGGTAGATTAGCATTCTATCTCAATCTTTGGATTTCTCATCCATAGCGATTGAATTACCGTAATTCGTATCAAGCTGAAATAGATGAATAGATTAAAACAGTTTAAGAAAAGGTTAGTTGAAAGGAGTTGGAAAATAGAAGGCATGTTTGCTGAAGCTAAACAAAATCATCGCTTAAGAAGAGCAAAATTTAGAAATATTCAAAAATTTCAAATTCAAGTTTTTATGATAGCGATATTTCAAAAGAAAATTATCTTTTCATATCGTTATTTGCTGTTATTCAAAAGTAAACCATTTTTGTCTAATCTTAACTATTTATACTTTTTTAATAGTCCGTTTTGATTTTTTGCACAAAAAGAATATATTAAAGTAATTTAATATTTATATTATGAGTTTTATCAATGCCATAATTTCTGCATTTATTGGTGGTATTATTTTAAATTGTATGCCATGTGTTTTTCCTGTTCTTTCATTAAAATTTCTTTCAATTTTAAAAAAGGTCAAAGACCATAATAGTCTTACAATAAAAATTGAAGGTCTTGCCTATACTGTTGGTGTGTTGCTTTGTATGTTTATATTAACAGTTTTGTTATTAATACTACGTAGCATGGGCAATGCAGTAGGTTGGGGATATCAAATGCAGTCTCCCATATTCATATTAATGCTACTATATCTTATGTTTTTGATAGGATTATCCTTTTCTGGGTTCTATGACATTTCCTTTGTTTTACCTAATTTTGGCAGTAAATACATAAATCAATCAAATTACATTGGCAGTTTTTGCACTGGAGTACTTGCAATTTTAGTTGCAACTCCGTGTTCTGCACCATTTATGGCATCTGCTGTAGGTTTTGCTTTAACTCAACCAACTTTATACTTTCTGCTTATTTTTCAAGCACTAGGATTTGGCGTGGCTTTTCCTTATCTTTTTATATCATTTTTTCCTACCACTCTTAAATTCCTACCAAAGCCAGGCCAATGGATGGAGACTGTCAAACAATTTTTGGCCTTTCCAATGTATCTCGCAAGTATCTGGCTATTTTGGATATTGATTAAGGAATCAAACGCTAACATCATACTACCAGCACTAATAGGACTTTTATTTTTAGCTTTTAGTATTTGGATACTCACTAAATTAAGCTCGAAGATTTATGTGGTTGTGCTTCTAATTTCTCTAAATTTGCTTCCATTTGCTGTAGTGAAAAATATGGCATGTGTACAAGATACTAATGTTGCTGATTTCTCCATTGATAAATTGACTGGTCTAGTTCAAAATGAACGCAATGTTTTAGTTGCAGTTGGTGCTGATTGGTGTGTGACATGTAAGATTAATGAGCATTTGCTAGCATCAAAGGATGTGCAAACTCTTTTAAGAAATAAAAATGTTCTGTATATGAAAGCAGATTGGACAAAAAGAAATGAAAAGATTACTAAGTATCTACTCAAATTCAAAAGGGGTGGAGTGCCTTTATACGTGTTATATTTTCATAATAAGGAAGGAAAAGTTCTACCACAAATTCTTAGTAAAGAGGTATTGGTATCTGAATTACAATGATTTTTGCCTCTGAAAAACTCAAAGAATCTAAAATCATGTCCTATAATTTATAGGTAGCTAGAGACATAATCTATTGACTAAATAGCTAAAATGTTTAAAATAAATTAAAATTTCTATATGGAATAATTAAAATGAGTAGAGCATGTAGTCTAACTGGTAGAACGAAAGGTTTTGGTAATAAGGTATCTCATTCAAATCGTAAGACTAAGCGTACTTTTTTATTAAATTTGCACAACGTTTCTTTAAGAAGTGAGATTTTAAACAAAAAATTCAAAGAACGTATAGCAACAAAGACTTTAAGAACTATAGATTATAAAGGTGGATTAGATCAATATTTATTAAACGCTGCTAAAGAAGATTTAAGCTTAAAAGCCCAAAAGATAAAAAATAAGCTAAAGAAGCTAATTTCAGCAGAGCAAAAGATAGAGATCCAGTTTAAAGGTTTAGTTTTAAAAATAAGGAAGATAGAAATACAACTAAAAGGGTTGGTACCAGAAAAGCACAAGACCGAAATTCGACTTAAAAATTTGATTACAAAAATGCCTAAAATAGAAGTACAGATTGAAAAAGTTGGGCTGAAGATGCAGGAAGTAGAAACAAATTCTGAAGAATCAGATGCAAAAAAGATGAAGGTAGAGCTTGAGGAGTTAAAATTAAGAGCGCAGAAAATAAAAACACAACTTGAAAACTTTTATAAATAAATATGCAAAGTAAGCCTGAATGGTTAAGGGTTAAAGCTCCATCTGGTGATGTTTTCAATGAAACTTTAAATACAGTCAAGTTATATAATTTACATACAGTATGTGAAGAATCAGCATGTCCAAATATTGGAGAATGTTGGAATAAGCGTCACGCAACAGTGATGATTTTAGGATCGGTATGTACGCGCGCTTGTGCATTTTGTAATGTTGCAACAGGAATTCCTGATAAGCTTGATCCTCATGAGCCAGAAAATTTGGCAATCGCTGTAAAAAAATTAGGTTTAAAGCATGTTGTAATTACTTCTGTTGATAGGGATGATCTTCCAGATGGTGGAGCTGAGCAATTTATCAGATGTATAGAGGAAATAAGAAAAATTAATTCCAGTACAACAGTGGAAATTTTAACACCAGACTTTTTAAATAAAGAAGGGGTAATTGAAAAAATAGCAAAAGTGGGCCCAGATGTTTATAATCATAACGTTGAAACAGTACCTAGATTATATGCTAAAATTAGACCACGTGCTCGCTATTTTCATTCTTTATTTTTACTTAAAAAAGTTAAGCAGAGTAATTACAATATTTTTACTAAATCTGGGCTTATGGTTGGTCTTGGAGAGGCAAAAGAGGAAATACTACAGGTTATGGATGATTTGCGAGCAGCTGATGTCGATTTTATCACAATTGGACAATATCTTAGGCCTACACCTAAGCATGCCAAAGTTGATCGCTACGTTACCCCAGAAGAATTTGAATATTATAAATATGCAGCTTATTCTAAGGGGTTTCAAATGGTGTCATCAAGCCCATTAACTAGATCTTCATATCATGCAGAAGAAGATTTTAATAGATTAAAAGCTGCTAAAAAATTCGCTTTATAGCATAAATTTTATTTTCATTTTAGCTATTCCTTTGTCATTAAAATATAGATTTTCTATTCTCTATTATTATTTCCATTTGTTGCTAAATATTTGATTTAATTATAACACAGTTCTTGCTACACAAAATGTCTTTAATTATAGCATTTATACTTTCAATCATTTGTGTATGTTTTTTTCCAATTACATTTTGGGAAAATTCTACGATAAGACGCTGGAAAATCCAGGTTTGAAGGCAAAGAATACATTGTCCAAGATGGAGATGTAATACATTTTAGGTTTAATACGTAAAAAATCTTTACTGTAAATAAAAGGTAAATAGCTGATGCATTTATTGTGAGAGGTATTGACTAAAGCAATAAATTATGTTAACATTTTAATTCATTTATAAAGATAATGGGAAAATTATGAAATGGTTATTAAAAAAAATAAAATCGTTCTTCAGGTTCTGTGCTGGAAAAATACTACATCTTTTTAGGACAAAACATTTTGCTCAACCTGATAATGAATTACTACAAGCTTGTCAAGATGGAGATGTAGAGAAAGTTAAGTCTCTTTTAAATAAAATAGGGGTAGATGTTGAGGCTAAAGATTATTGTAATAATACACCTCTACACTTGGCTGCTACAAGAGGAAATAAAGAAATAGTTGAGCTTCTTATTCAACATGGGGCAGAAGTTAATACTAAAGGTGGGGGTGGTAACATGCCTCTATACCTTGCTGCTAAAAATGGATATGTAGAAACAGTTCAGCTTCTTCTTCAACATGGAGCTTATGCTAATATTGAGGTTCGAGAATCTACTGGTACTTGTGCACTTCTACACCTTGTTATTAAAAAAGGATATAAAGAAATAGCTCAGCTTCTTCTTCAACATAAAGCTAGTGTTAATGTTCTGGACTTTGATAATCAAACACCTCTACACTTGGCCGCTAAAGAAGGATATAAAGAAATAGTTGAGCTTCTTATTGAAAAGGAAGCAGATGTTAATGCTAAAGATTATTGGGGTTATACAGCTCTAGATCTTGCTAAAAAAGCAGGACATCAAGACATAATCCAGCTTCTTACTGAACACAAAGAAGAAGTTGCCAAGATTGAAACAGAAACAACAAGTAAAAGCGCTGTTTTAACTGAATCAAATATAGCTCAATTAGATGGTCAATCTCCTATTGTACATTAAACACTATAGGCTACCTACAGGTAGCCTACTGCAAAAAATATTGACTAAAAGTAGAACTTTAACAGTTCCCGAACATATAGTGATACAAAAGCAAGCAAATCAAGATAAGAAAAATAGGGTTTGTAAATACGTTAAAATTTATTAAGTGTCTGATAGATTTTGTTTAAATTAATACAATTACATTAAATTAGTGTTATAATTTTTATTTTATAGTGGATTTACTAGATTTAATAATTAAAAGATACAGCGGACGTTCTTATGATGGAACAAGAGTTGTCACGCAAGAGCAAATTGATATGTTAATTGAGGCAGCAAGATGGGCTCCATCGTGTTATGGCGATGAACCTTGGAGATATGTAATTTGCAATAAACAAAAAAACCTAAACTCATGGAACACCTTATTTAATTGTCTGACCCAGAAAAATCAAAAATGGGTGAAGGATTGTACTTTACTTATAATTTGCTGCAGTGCTAAGAATTTTCGTGATTTAAGTAGAGGAAGTAACAATTGGAGTAGCTATGATACTGGTGCTGCAACTTATGGGATGATGCTGGGAGCAACTAGTATGGGACTTATGGCTCATCAGATGGCTGGATTTGATAAAGGTAAAGTAATTGCAGAGTTTGGCATACCAGAAGATTTTGATGTTACATCTGTTATGGCAGTTGGTTATGCGAAAGAAGGTGAAGGACCGTCAGAGAGAAAAAGAAGACCGATAAAGGAAATGTTTTTTTATGATAAATGGCTTAAAAAAGATGGAAACTAAAATACCATTTATCAAAATGCACGGTACTGGCAATGATTTTGTCATAATTGATGCTCGTTATAATAATTATCCCAGTTTAGATTACAAAAAGATAGCTAATCGCAAGAGAGGAATCGGTTGTGATCAAGTGATAATCATAAATCACTCAACTGAAGCTGATTGCATGATGAACATTTTCAATACTGATGGCAGTAGTGCAGAAATGTGTGGTAACGCTGCTCGGTGTGTAGTAGAGCTTATGATAGCAGAAAAAGGTAATAACTGTGCAACTATTGAACTTATAGATCATAAAATTATAAGTGGAGAGCGCTTGAATAACAACCAAGTAAGAGTGAGCATGGGTAAAGAATGGAATGAAATACCACTTTCCACTCCATGTGATACTTTAAATCTACCTATAGAACTTGGCCCTCTTGCAAACCCAGTAGGGGTTAGCATGGGCAACCCACATGCTGTATTCTTCGTTGACGATATATCAGATATACCATTTGAGGAACTGGCACCTAAACTTGAAAAACATAATTTGTTTCCAAATGGTGCAAACATTAGCATTGCTCAAATAATAAAAAAACAAATTAATATGAAGGTTTGGGAAAGAGGTGTTGGCATTACTGATTCATGTGGAAGTGCAGCATGTGCAGCTTTAGTTGCAGCAGTGCACCGTGGATATATTGACGTTAATAAAGAGGTATTAATAAAATTGCCAGGAGGGGATCTATTTGTAGAATTAAGTGAGGATTGCGAAGTGTTTATGAGGGGTGAAATTGCTTATGTTTTTTATGGTGAATTAATTCTTAAGTGAAGATTATTCAATACAGAGTTGAAATGAATGATATAGAACAAATAGTAGACAATTTAATAAAAGCTATACCTTTTGAAGGGGTGAGCGATAGTACTCTGCTGAAAGTGTGCAATGGTTTGCAACTGACTGCAAGTTTTTGTAAATTTCAAGACGGAATATACAGTGTATTGGAGCATATATCAGATAATTTTAATAAAATGATGATGAAAAAACTAAGCAGCATTGATCTGAATGCTCTAAAGGTGCGTGAAAAGATTAAACTTGCGATAAAAATATACTTAGAAAATTATGCAGAATTACAAAATTATAGGGAATTTATAAAGAATATTATATCGTTTTCTTTGCAGAATCCGTGGTTTGCTACAAAAATGCTTTACAACAGAGTAGATAATATTTGGCATGGAATCTGTGACATCTCAACTGATTTTAATTATTATACAAAGAGATTGACTCTAGCATCAGTGTATTCTAGTACAATACTTTATTTTACTGATGATTATTCACAAGATTTTGCTGATACCTTATCTTTTTTAGATAGGCGCATAAACGATATAATAGCCTTTCACGAGTTTAAGAAAAAAATTAAACTACCTATTTTAAAACCCTTTGATATCAAGTTGTAAGTTAAGGGTACAAAAAATCGCATTGGATAACTTATACATATTCCTAAAAAAACCTTTTTTTAATACTTATCACATAAACGATAGTTTAAAGTGTATTAAAAATTGAATTTTGTCACATAGAACTGGTACGCACAAATATTTATGCTAGTATTAGTCTAGCATTTTATACTTTAAATAGACAAAAATTCTATCATGGGGGGTAAAAGCACGATGTTTCACAAAGGATCTCAAAATCACCAATTTGAAATATATAATGAAAAGTGTACCAAAGATATGGTCCAAACATTCCTAAATAATGCAATGATGAAAATGGATGCTTCATCTGCATCTGTATATAATAAATGTGGTAATATTAATCATGTCTTAACTAATGGAAATACGTTATTAGATGAAATTTTGATTTGTTGGCTTTACGGTGCATATAAAACTGTGTTCAATCTTTTTGATTTTATTGAGAGAATTAATCGTTTAATTAACATTGGTGCACGTTTCACTGATGAACTTAACATTCAAATTCAGCAAGATATTGCTAAAGAGATTAGTGATTTTATCGAGCCAATAGGTGATAGCAAATGTACTATAGTAGGATATCAAAAGGAAAACGTTATTTTTACTAGCATACGTAATGCTAGATTGAAGATTGGTAAACTTTTAGAAAGTGAATTTTGTCGTAATAATTGTTTATTCAATAGTCATTTCAACATTAATGGTAACAAAGGGTATGCGCAAAAATGTAATAATGGCATGAGAAATTATGTGATTTATCGTGGTTGTATAACTATGAGAGCAAGCTGGAGCGTTGTATCATCTGATAAAAATAGTTCTCGGATTATAAAAAAAGAGAGTATAAGCGTTCATATAAAAGATGATGGAACTATAGAGGTAAGCAAGCAAGATAGTTTAAGATATAAAAATGGCGAGATAGATTTTAATGGATGCTGCGTATTAATAGGTGGTATTCCGCTAAAAGATGCTTTGGAAAAGGGGCGTTGGTTATATTCTAATAATCAAACTTTCTATGATAGTGGGTATTATTCGCGTGAGGTAAGCCCTGAAAGAAAAACCTCTATGTTTGATTCAAATAATGATTTTGTAAAGTTAGATACTTGCAAAATTAATCAAGAAAGTAATGAAAACTTATCGACGAGTACAGATACAAAGCAAAGCCAATACGTTGGTTCGCCAGATGGTTTATCGATTAATACAAGTAATCTTAGCTCAGCTATGGGTCTTTGTGATGAGGTAAAAAAGAATATTGCAAAGATAGGGCAAGAGAAAAAAGTGGAAGAAGAGGATAGCAAAATGGAAGAAAATGATAGAGAAAATTTCCCTCAAGGAATAGAACATGCCATTATAGGAAGAAAAGACGCTTACAAAACAGTCTATGTAAGTTGTGATAATAGTCAAATTAGTTTAGAACATAGCGATCAAAATAATAATGTAACTGCAAGTAATATAGGTAATTTAAATAATCAGTATTGTGAAGATATGGATATTAAAGTCTTAGCTACCATTGGTAATGCTTCCAATTCTCAGGATAGAGTTGCTGAATGGTTAAGTAATCAACCTAATAATAACGTCTGTTCGAGAAAAGATTCATCCAACACTGCTACGTCTAATACCATACCAAACCCTAGTGAATCAGGTAGAAGTAGTGTAAATAGTTTAAGTTGGGATAACAACGCATTAGATTTAAATGATAATGATATAGAATTAGATTACAACCCTCCACGGAGGACTCGATCTTTTAATAGCAAACATAGAAGTAATAGTGTCCCCACAAGATTAGTTACACTACGTGAAGATCCAGATAATAGTCAAAAAAACTATAATCTTAATGAATCTTTTGTAAAACCTACAATTACAGCAACACGCCCAAAGGCAGAACACGATATCTCTGCAGAGTTAGATACATTACATGAGATTCCAGACAATAATCCATGCTATAACCTTAATGAATCATGCATTTATTCTATAGTACGAGATCCAGGTAAAAATGTTAAGAAGTTTGGAATATACTATATATCAAATATCAAATGTCGATGCTAACAACAAGTTGACAATTTTGAATACATAAGAAAACTAAAATTATCTTATATCTTACTACATGAAAATAACGTCTTTTAAAATTAAGGAGTTTTTAAAAAATCCAGGTTCAGCCCAAGGAGTTTTACTACATGGTAACGACCCAGGACAAATAGATTTTTATAGTAAAAACGTTACAGATACACTCAATAAAAATGAAGAATTTACTATCTGTAAAATGGAGTTTTGTGACGTTAATAAATCTCCGGGGCTATTATTTACAGAACTTGCAAATATAACGATATTTAACAAAAAGAAGCTTATCTTACTTACAAATGCAACTGATAAAATATCTGAAGAGCTAAAGAAAATATTGAATAATCATATTGGAAATAATTATGTCCTGATGATAGCAAAGGCAACATTGGCTCAACGCAGTTATTTTGAAAATGCTAAAAATCTTGCTGTAATTGGTTGCTATAAAGACAGCAATAGCAACTTATGTGATATAATCTCAACCTATTTAAAACAAAATAACATAAGATATACAGATGAAGCAATAGCAGAGCTGCGCCACTATTTAGGCAACAGCTTTTCTTTTTATTTAGAGCTTGAAAAACTAATAACGTATTTAGGTGACAAAAAATACGTTGAGATAATGGATATTAAAAAGTGTTTTGGTTCTAAAATTTACGATGTGGCTATAGACGATCTGTGCTCTGCAATAGTTGAAAAAAACACTTCTAATTTTATAGAATACTCTAACATCATTATGGATTGTGATAATTTTTCATCTATTGCTCTTTTAAGGATTATATCGAGATATTTCATGCGCCTTAGCACTGTACTTAATGCCATGAAAAGTGGCATAGATGAGCAAGAAGCAATCAAGATGCTTGATCCACCTTTGTTTTTTAAGCAGCTACCAATTTTTAAAAAGCATGTGCAAAATATGGATCATCTAAGGGTTAAGGCAATACTACAAGGATTGTTAGAACTAGAAATAATCTCTAAGCAAACTGATGTGGATAGCAAATTAATCTTTCAACATAACATAATGTCAATGTTGCTTGCTTAAAGTTAAAACGATAACATAACTATAGTGTATAAGTTTTAAAAGTTATGACTGATCAGCATTTTACAAAAATCAAACGCAATGCTATAGCAAGTATTCTAAGAGCTTTAGGAGAAGCCACTGAAACAGTACGCTCATGGGTAGGAAGTATCAGTGAAGATCTGACAGGTAATAAGGACATTGAAGTATTAAAAATGAAAATGCAAGAGTGTTTAAATCCCAAAGGCGGAGAGGTGACTGCAAGAAGGAATACAGTTTCTCTCGGCAATTTATATTTACATTTATCAGAGGTAGGAAAAGTAAGATTTTTAAAGATATTAGTGGAAGAATTTAGCGCAAATAAGGAAGAAATTAACGATAAAATAACTGCATACCAAGCAAATTCTGATCCTAAGTCTAGCTATAAATTAGAGCAAGAACTAATAACTTCTCTTGAATCACCACGCCTTAAGATATTAAAGCAATTTATTTCTTTAGAAAATGGGTTAAAATTCATTGTTGATATGAGATCTGATGCACTTAAATTAAAGAGTGAACATAAGATGCTTTCTACACTTGAAAAAGATTTAAAAAATATACTATCCTCTTGGTTTGATGTAGAATTACTTGATTTTTGCCAAATAACTTGGGATTCCCCTGCATCACTACTTGAGAAATTAATAAAATATGAAGCGGTACATAAAATTACTTCTTGGGATGATTTAAAAAATAGGTTAGGTCTTTGTTTTGCATTTTTTCACTATAAAATACCAAATGAGCCATTAATATTTGTTGAGATTGCTTTAACTGATGAAATTGCAAATAATATCCAGTCTTTACTGGATGAATCAATACCTGCAACTGATCCTAAAAGTATGAACACTGCAATGTTTTATTCTATTTCTAATACACAGGCTGGCCTATCAGGAATAAATCTTGGAAATTTTTTGATTAAAAGAGTGGTGGAAAGATTATCACAAGAATTTAAAAACATTAAAACGTATGCTACATTATCACCAATACCAGGCTTTACCAAATGGCTCAGTAATGTGCCTAAACCTGAGCAGTTAGCTCAAAAGTTAAAAATAGATAAGCCTATATCTGAGGTATTAGAATATACTAATTTATCTCAAATTCAAAATTGTTCAGATGATATAAAACAAATTATACTTAAATTATGTGCTCACTACCTCTTAAAGGTTAAAAATGAAAAGAGTAATAGTGCTTTTGATCCTGTAGCACACTTTCATCTAAGTAATGGTGCTTCTATAAAAAGATTAAATTGGCTGGCAGATACTTCAGAAAAGGGTATAAATCAATCATTTGGCATTATGGTTAATTATCTATATGAATTATCAAAAATAGACCATAATCATGAAAACTATATGGTTAATAAAATTATGTCATCCACAAAAGATGTATCGAGTTTATTAAGTAAATAATTTAGGTTGTATTTTTTGTAACTCGTGCTTCATCTACGAGCATAATGGGTATGCTGTCACGAATTGGAAAGGCTAACCCCGCCTCATCACTAATTAATTCGTTGCTATTTGCATCATATCGTAAAGGAGTTCTCGTGAGGGGACATACTAGTATATTGAGCAATGTTTCATCAAACACGTCTATTTCCATTATTTTTTAATATAGGATAATGCTTTACCTTAGAAATTAAAATGAAATTTTTGTTAGTGACACAAAAGATTTAAAAGCCTTGCTGGATTGTAATGGATATGTAGAATGTAAATTATTTTAATAATTTATATCCAATGAAAAGTGGAGATATGAAATCGAAGGTTTTTGCTGCTTTAGATATCGGTACAACGAAAGTTGTATGTTTGATAGTAAAAACTAATGGTAGTAAAAAAGTAGTTGGTGTTGGATATAATGCTGCAGAAGGTATAAATGGTGGAGTTATAACAAACATTAAACATGCAAGCCGTTCCATACTTTCTGCTATTACAATGGCAAAGCAAGCGTCCAAGATAGAAATGGTAGATCAAGCATATGTTAATATATCAGGATGTAACATTTCATCTTTTGAACTAACTAATGAAATCATTTCAGATCGTCATAAAATTTCTGATGCAGATGTAGCAAATGTCATATCCCAAACCTATGAAAAGTATGATGAAGATGATGTTGTCATTCACAATATACCAATTAGATACAGTCTTGATGATATGTATAATATAAATGAGTTATACGGGTTATATGGGGGCAAATTGCGTGCTGATATGCATGTTGTGACAGCATCTCGTCCTGCTTTACTTAACATTGAAAATTGTCTTGTAAATTGTGGAGTAAAAATTGCAGGCTATACTGCATCATCTTATATGTCAGGATTATCATGCCTGAGTACGGAAGAGAAAGAATTAGGAGCAGCAATTATCGATATTGGTGGGGGATATACTTCCATTGGTTTTTTTGAAAAGGGAAAGTTTATTCATGCTGATTTTATACCAATAGGTGGTATTCATATAACTCGAGACATTGCCTATGGTCTGTGCGTAAGCATAAATGAAGCTGAGCGCATTAAGTTGCTCAGTGGCAAGGCAATCTCATCTAATGATATTGACCTTTCAGATGATGGAAGTTCAAGCACGCAAATAGCTGAGTCTGAAATTATAATAAAACCAAGATTAGAAGAGATATTGGAAATTTTAGATGATAAACTTGGAAAGAAAAATAATCTAATAAGGAAAGTAGTTATCACCGGTGGCAGCAGCCAATTATCAAATATAGCAGAAACTGCAAATTATATATTAAATAGACCAATTCGTATTGCTATGCCCTTCTCTATAGATGGAGTTAGTGATAATCCAGAATTTTCTGCAGCAATAGGTATGATACCATTAATCTCTGAAAATCAGAAGGATGATTATGGCATAGAAGATAGTGGAATTAACAAATTATTTGATTGGATTAAAGAAAAAGTTAAAATATGAGTAAACACATAATAGAAATTTAAAAAACTTTAAATATGTCAATTAAAATTGCAACTTTAACGTCTTATTAAAGCTCATGTTGTATTCATATTGCATGAAATTCATATTACTGAGTATGTTAAACTGATATGATAAAACAAGTTATAATATTTGGTGGTAGTGGTTTTTTAGGAAAATACATAGTAAAGCACCTAGCAGATTTAGGGTATGCGATAAAGATATTTAGTAGAAACCAAGAAAAAGTAAAGCAACTTAAACTGTGCGGTCATCCTGAGCAAATAGTAGTGGTTGGTGGCTATATATTAGATGAATCAGTTATATCAAAGCACATAAAAGGATGTGATATTGTTATAAACTTAATAGGAATCTTAAATGAGTCAAAAACACAGAATTTTCACACAGTGCATGTAGACATTGCAGAGAAAATTGCAAGAGTAGCAAAAGCAAACGCTGTATCATTTATGATACATTTTTCTGCCATGAATTTAGAGAGTAGTTATTCTTCTAAATATGCTCAAAGTAAGCTTCTTGGTGAAGAAGTTGTAACTTCTGCCTTTCCAGAAGCAATCATAATTAGACCTAGTTTAGTATTTGGAGAGGAAGATAATTTTTTCAATAAGTTTGCAAAATTAGCTTCTATACTGCCTTTTCTACCACTAATTAATAATGGCAAAATGAAATTTCAACCTGTCTATGTAGATGATCTAGCTAAGTTTGTGTGCTATTTGATAAAACTTAAGGACCATGATCAGAAATTATACCACATTGGTGGTCCTAAAGTGTATTCTATAAGAAATCTTTTGAAATTTATTATAACTATTACAAATAGGAAATGTTTGCTAATTAATATACCCTTGCCACTTGCTAAATTGATTGCATTCATCTGTGAATTAAAATTTATTTCTATTTTGCTCAAACCTATTACAGGAAGTGTTGAACCTTTAATAACTAGAGATCAAGTAAAGTTCTTGTGTAATAGCGGTGATTTTGAACAATCGCATGATTTAGAAAAAGCTAAAATAAGAGCAACACCGATAGAAAGTATTATTCCAAAGTACTTAAAGATTTACAAAAAAGTTTGAATATATTTTATGAAAACTATAAGTGCTTTACTCAAAGAGAGTATAAATAATCTCTCACTTTGTGGCATTTACACTCCTAGACTTGATAGTGAAATACTAATTGGTCATGTATTAGGTTTAGAGAGATCTTTTATTATTGCTAATTATGACTATGAAGTTGAAGAAGAACATGAAAAATCATTTCTAGAGCTTATCAGTAAAAGATGCAAAAGATATCCTATAGCGCAAATAATAGGCAAACGGGAGTTTTGGGGTTTAGATTTTTTAGTAAATCAGCATGTGTTAGATCCAAGACCAGACAGTGAAACAATTATTCTGGCAGTGCTCAAGTATTATAGAAATAAAAACACAAGATTAAGGATTGTTGATTTTGGCACAGGCACAGGTTGTCTCCTAATATCTATATTGCATGAATATAAGCATTCTATCGGTATTGGATTTGAAAAGAATGTTAATTCTTATAGAGTAGCACTGAGCAATATTAAAAAGCATACTTTGTTAAGTAGGGCAAAAATTGTTCTTGGTTCTTGGGAGAATAGCAATGGTTTATTTGATTTAATAATCAGCAATCCTCCATACATAAAAAAAAGTATGTTAAAAAAACTGCAACCTGAAGTACAAAATGAGCCAATTATTGCCCTTGACGGTGGCAGCAATGGTTTAAAATGCTATCTCAGCATTCTCCCTATTTTAAAAAGAAGCCTAAAGAAGGGAGGTTTTGCTATACTAGAGATAGGAGAATCACAGAACAATATCAAAAAAATCATACCTTTTTATGGTTTAATTTTTGTCTCATACGCATATGATTTATCTGGAAATAAACGCTGTATTATAATAAGACAGCCATAACTTTGTAAATTATGCAAATTGCCTCTATATCTATGATTTAACACTCATAACAATATTTTGTGCTGCACCTCAGCTGCATGTTTTTATTGTGGAGGTTATGAAGCCTATATAACTGCTATTTAACTACCTGAGTCTCAAGTGAATCTGTATCAAATGAGTTTTGACATGAGTTAAATAGAGAATGCACTACAACATCTTTTGAGACGTTTATGTTATGATTTTTTGAAAATGTTTGATTCAAAGTTGTTGGTTTAGAAGCGCTAAGGCTAATTTGTTCCGATTCATCTTCAGGAAACATGCTTACAAAGCCTGTTGTATTACTAGCAATGCTCCTCGATCCTGTAGATCCGCGACCTCTTACTTTTCCTCGTATAGTATTATAATATCTTTCTTCTTCTGGTGTAAGCTCTGGTATATATGTAGCATTTTCTACAGTAATGTTTGCTTGCACAGATTTTTCTCGTTTAATTACGTTATGATATATCAATTCTTCTAACACATTTTCATCTTCTATAGGATTATCTGCGTGTACAGTTTCTGCTTCTGTATACTTACTTAGAGTATACTTTATGTAATAACATGTAAATGAGCAACAAATCAATATAAGCGTGCAATATAAAGCTAGTGCCAATGAAATTGCTATCATTGCACCAAATTTTTCATTGACGTACACGCTAAGGGCAGTTATTATGACAGATGGTACAACAATAAAAATTATACTCATTACTATAGGGACACTACAACCATCTAGTCTATAATAAATAGATCCTTTTCTACTCTTTTTATTTTCTATACACAAATATAAGTTATATTTGCTTTTTCTTCTCAACATACCCCCACCTCTAACAAGTTTAAGCCTGAATTATGCTATTATAAATATATTTAAATGCAAATTAAATTCTTGCTTATAGTTTTTTAGGTAAATCATGCATTTTATGAATATAAGATGTTGCCTCTATGATAGAACTAGCCTAACATCAGATAACTTAAATATAATTAAGAGTAAGTATGGGGAAATACAGTGAGCTTCTTGGTGGAAGCAGAAGTGTTATGGCACCAATAGTAGCTGTACTGATAGGGCTAGCTTTATTTGGACCATTCAGTAATAAAAATAAATTTATTATTGGCGTTACAGGGTTTACCTTACTTATTGTTTTTTCTTTGTTAAAGCTATACCATGACTATAAATACGCTTGCTACTATGATAGTAAGTTAAGAAAAGCTTGCGATACAGTACTACTTAGTGTCCCTACAATAACTGCTACTATATTAGTTGGTATTAGCTTCTTCAATATGAGCGATAGTCAAATACTAGAAGCAATAGGTTTTGGTATGATATCTGCTGTTGCTTTTCTTTGTTGTTACAGTATCATTGATGATATTATTCCATATCCTCAAAACGAGTTTGAACAAACTCTTACATCTGATGTAACGGATGAGGAATGTGAAATTACTAGTCTATTTTAATTATTATGCTTTATTTGAACTCATTTAAACATAATTATAAATGTGATTTATTACATATTGAAGACGTGAGCTTATTAGATATAGCTGTAGAAGTTGGAACACCTTTTTACTGTTATTCACTTAATTCCATTTGTAAAAATTACAGAGAATTCGCAGATAATATTCCAGGTAGCATGATCTGCTATGCAGTTAAAGCAAATCCTAATATCGCAATTATTAAAGCTATTGCTAATATGGGTGGTGGAGCTGATGTTGTTTCTGGTGGAGAGATAAGACGTGCCATGGCTGCTGGAGTTCCAGTAGATAAAATAGTCTTTTCCGGAATTGGTAAAACGAGAGAAGAAATAGAATTTGCTTTAGAAAATAATATTTATCAAATTAACGCTGAATCCAAAGAAGAATTAGAATTAATAAATCAAGTAGCATCTAGCAAGGGAATTAAAGCTTCGGTTGCAATTAGGGTTAATCCTAATATTGATGCTAAAACCAATGATAAGATCACTACAGGGCTTAAAACAAATAAATTTGGTATACCTGAAGAATATATTGATGAGATTTTTGCCAAAGATTTTTCTAATATCAATTTACTTGGTATCTCTGTTCATATTGGTTCTCAGATTTCTAATTTAAACATATTTCTAGATGTAATTAAGAAGATTAAAGTGATCATATCTAGAATTGAAAAACTTGAGCATAAAATCTTAAGAATTGATTTAGGTGGAGGGCTAGGTATTACATACGCTAATGATGATAATATTCCAAGTATTACTGAATATACTAGATTACTGAGGGAAAATATTTGCAATTTAGGTTATAAAATAATATGTGAACCGGGTAGAGCTATTGTTGGCAATGCTGGTGTTTTAGTAACTAAAGTTCTATATACAAAAAGCAATGATGTTGTAAAACATGTAGTAGTGGATGCAGGCATGAACGATCTGATTCGTCCAGCGCTATATGGTAGCAAGCATCGAATAGTTCTAGTTAAGAAGAATAAGAATTTACCAGAAGAGGAAGTTGATATAGTTGGTCCTATATGTGAATCTGACGATGTTTTTGCTTATAAATACAAAATGCAGCAAGTAACATCAGGTGATATGTTGGCTATATGCGATGTAGGTGCATATGGAGCTTCTATGTCTTCAACTTATAACTCTAGGCCACTTATTCCTGAAGTGTTAGTAAACGGTAATCAATTTGCCATAATTAGAAAACGTGGATCATACGAGGAAATGTTAAGTCAGGATATAATGCCTAATTGGGAAAATTTTGAATAACTTAATTTTGCTTTCAAAATAAGTGAGCTTAATGAGTGGTTGTTTATTGATTATACACATAATTTCCTAAAATATTTCTCGGTATATGAGGTTCACCACGAAAATTTTTTATGTTATTAAATTTATTTTTGCACGTAAGAAATTTCTTATCACAGCCAGCCGTGATGAAATATTGGTCTTTTTTCAAAATTTTATGTGGCACCTGCATAAAAAGTGTGACATTTCCTTTGTGATATTCTCGAATGGTAAAAGTTAAGTCGCTATTTGCTCCATTGGCAAATTTAATTATCCCATATTTATAATAATCATCATCTTCTATTAAATTTTCATCTTGGAAATGATGATTATTTATCACTGACGTTACTACACCAGATTTAGTGAATGCATTGTTGTCTAACTTGCACTTATTATCACAAAATTCCGCTCTACATAAGGTTGAATACAGCTTTCCTATATTTTGCGTAAGTTTAGTTGATAGCCCATGAATTTGAGCTACGAACCTACCGTTGCTAAGTGTTATTCTTCCTAAAGTACCATAGTGCATGCTTAGGCTTCCTTGGCTTAAATCATTATAATTAACTAAAAATATCTCAATTTGCGCGAAATCATATTTTCCTGCTAAGATATCTTCTTCTTTTATGCTATTACTACTTAGTACTCCTTCTATTTCTAAGTTATCGATTGCTAGATCAGAGTTATTTACAATAGCGCTTGCAGTAAAACCCGTATGTGATTGATAAACTATATTATCTATTGTTAAATCTTTATCATAGTCAGTAAAACCCATAACTTCATTATTAGTTAGTGTTAATTTCCAACATGTTGCAATGCTTAGTACTGAGCTAGATAAATGTTCTTTTAGTTCTTTAGTAATGCTTTTCATATGATTAGAAGTAAAATGCTAAATGTAATAGTGAAACAGTCTCTCATGCCATCACTTTTATCTAAACGATTTTCATTCTTGTTGTTTTATACTTTTTATGAATTCAAAAATTCGTTTCCTTTTTTATGTAATTAGGTGAGTAGGTTAACACCCTCGCCTTGAGCTTTAGTATTTCAGTATTTTTAGTTTATTTATAAACACACAGTACGTTTGATTTAAATATCATGTAGTATTTTGTACTAAATACAGACATTTACAGGTGAAATAGCTGTAGAGAAATAAATTACGTAGATATTGTAAGTTTACATATTCTATGCCATCCAACAATATATCAAAAACAAGAATTTGAACGATTAAGAAAATATTGGATCTATTTCTGTTGGTAATGTAAATTCTTCAGGTGTAGAGAAATATATTGAAATTTCTGAGTTTTAAAACTTGCTTTAGCTATTGATATTGTTAAATTTTTGTTATTCTTTTGAATCATAAGCCTGATTTTAACACAGTTAATTTTTGTGCTTATACAGTCTGATATTAATCTGTATATTCTAAAATTCTGATTAACTTATACTATACCCTCTATCTTCCTCTTGCTGTGGTATGACTGGTGCGTGATCATAATCCTGCATTGGACTGTACTGCATATGACTAAAATCGTGACCATCTCCTCCTAAAGTATCCATAATATTGTGATTAACATTTGGATAATCATCCATAAAACTACGCACATCGTCATCAGAACCGTAGCCAGACTCGCCGTCTGATTCTTGCATTTGACTAGCTTCTGCACCAAATCCATCATCATCACCTTGTTCTGAAGGTTTGATTAGTACTGGAAAACCAAGAAGAGTGATATTTGGATTTCCTTGACTAAAAATTGATAACCACTGCTCTGGAAATATGGAGTTAAGTAATGACTGCATTACATTGTCAATATTTCCTGTTATAGCTGCAGAATAATCATAAAGCCCACTTTTTAAAAACCATGCAAAACTACTATCAAATCCAAAACCACTACCTGGACCTTCACTGGATGCTTCTTGATGATGGCGCATTGATTGCAAAGCTGATATGTTCTGCCCCTGCATTGCATGATCAAACTCAGACATGTTCTTATTTATATAACCATGTGTTTAATATAGCATATGAGGCTAAAAAAATCAAATATTTTCCTCTTGCAATTCAGAAGAATAGAGGTTGCGTGGTAGGTTATCCAACTCTTCTGCTGGTTTTATGCTTTTTTCTTTATAAGATATCCCAAGTTTGTTAAATTCACGAGCAGCAGGGAATACTCGCCCTTCAAGTGAACCTACAGTTTTATTGTAATTATCAACAGTGCTTTTTAAACTTTTGCGCAAGTGATCAAAATTCTCGCTCATAGTACATAGACGTTCATATAATGTATGACCTAGTTCACTAATCTTTTTTGCATTCTCGGCAATAACCTCCTGCTTCCAACCATAAGCTACAGCTCTAAGCAGAGCAATAAGCGTAATTGGTGTTGCAATCAGAACTTTTTTCTCAACCCCCACCTCTATCAATGATGGTTCATATTCTAAAGCAGCGCTAAAAACTCCTTCCCCTGTTAAAAATAAAACAACAAACTCTGGAGTATTTTCAAACTGGTTCCAATATTCTTTTTTACTTAAATCAAATAAGTGCTTCTTTACTGATTGTGCATGATCTTTTAACTTATTTTTTTGTGCTTCAAATTCATTCTGCTCTATTGCATCGAGATAAAAATCTAGCGGCACTTTAGCATCCACTATTATTTTTCTGCCAGATGGCATATTTATTATAAGATCTGGACGTAGTAAATTATCATCTTTACCAGCAACTGAATGCTGAGTTAAAAAGTCACAGTGTTCAACCATGCCTGCCATTTCTACTACTCTTTTTAGTTGCATTTCTCCCCATCTGCCTCTAACATGTGGTTTTTTAAGAGCATTAGCTAAATTTGACGTTTGCTGCATCAAAGCTGATACTTGCTCTTTTAACCCTTCATAGGCTCCAGCTCTTACTTTTTCTAGCTCTTTGATTTCGCTATCAAATTTTTCTAGCTTTTCCTTTATGGGAATAACTATATCGTTAATTTTTGCTTGCCTTTTATTTAAATCACTTTCTGTTTCTTTTAATCTATTATCGATTACTTCCTTTGCTAAGCTTAAAAAAGTGTTATTGTTTACTTGTAGAGCTTCAGATGATAATGCTTTAAAAGAGTTTGTTAGCCTTTCCTCTGCTTTTTTAAGCAATTCTATTTCCCTTTCTTTTTCACTACGCTCCTTATTTAAAGTTACTTCTAATTCCGTTTTTATGATAATGAGCCTAGATATTTCTTCTTCTTTGTTCAGTAATTTTTGTTTTAATTCAAAGAGCTCTTGCTCTATTTTTGTCATTAGCATTATCTCACCTTCAAGATGAGCATTCTTCACCTTCTCAACACTTAGCATTCTGTCCTTTATCAGATAGATTAGAACTAGTCCAGCTAGGGACAGGATGTTTGTAAGAAACAGTATGATTATGAGCATAGACTTAACGAGGAAAGATTATATTTAATAACAACTTTCTTGTGTAACTACCAGTAAGTCTTGTTTTTATTTAGTTAATATATTAAAAATATTGCATAAAATAGTATTGTTTGCTATACTAGAGAATGTAACAATTGGGGGGATAGTGAATGAGAAAAAAGACTTTAAGTGTCAATGCCAGTGCTGTTCTAATTTCTACAATACTATTAGCTAAGTTAACTGTAGAGTTGGTTAATAAAAAGAAAAAAGTAGAGGAAATTTACCTAGAATTGGCTTGTACAATAGGTGTATTGCTGCTTTGTCTAGTAGCTATTGTGCTGCTTATAAGAGAAAAGAAAGAATATAATAAGGTAGAGCGTTCTGATTCTAATCTTAGTTTAGATAGTTCTGATAAAGAAGTAAAAGAAGGAGAAGGAGAAAAGCAGCAGCCGTTAAATTCCAGTTTTTCTTGCCCGGAGAGACTAACTGATGAAACAATTCCAGTAGAAGAAGTTAGAGATGAAGCGGAAAAAATCAACAGTACAATGATTAAAGAAGATAAAAGTAAAACCGATAACTATTATAATCTTACTAATCAACAATTAAGTGTAAAAAACTTTGGTCAAGATGAAAGTATTATTGCAATTACTCTTCCTGAAAGTTACTCAATTAAAAAATATAAGAAGATAGATGCTAATAGACAAGAAATAATACAAAACACAAAGGATGGCATTATAGATGACGGTGATAGTTATAAACCAGTAAATTTTAGCGTTAATAAAATTGAAATAGTTAATAATAAAGGTAAGAAAGAAGATTCTTATCAATTTATTTTTAAATTTCAAAGCGCGAAAAATGCTAACGTGTCTATTGAGGTGAGTTGCGATACGCTAAACGTCTATAGTGGATGGAAAAAAAATGAAGAAAAACCAGTTGCTCAATATTTTAAGGATTTAAAGGCCAATGATGATTTTTTAATTTTTTTAGATGTAAAAGAAATATTCTCTGGATTTCTAGGAAAAGTTCTAACATTTGCTCAAAAGATTTTTCCAGCTAATGATCAAGGGTTATCTTTTGTTGCAGGGAAAGATGCATATAAGCATTTCAAGTTAAATTTATTACAAGAAAAATCATCCAACTATATTCACGCCAAAGGCTTTGCTGGTATATTAAACAAAAAATTCCCCATAAAAGACATATTAATTAGTGACCAGCTTATACACAAAGAACAAGAGGTTGAGCAAGAACATCAAAATGATGTTGATCAAGATATACAAGTAGATGGACCTACTAATCAAAATGTTATTGTTGATGAAGAAATGCCTGATATACCTCAACTTCAAAACAAAGAAGATGAAACTAATCTTTCAAATGCCAATTCAATTCCACCTAGCCCATCAACTAGTAGTGGTATAGTTAGTGATAGCATTTCTAACTTAAGCATCAGTGATACCATAACTGCAGAACCAGAGGAGAAAGATGTTCAAGAGCAACAGACTAGAAGATCAAGTAGTGTATCAAGCAGTAAAAGTTTCTTAGGATCAAAAGAATCAATAGATAGTGCTGGTAAGCCAAAGAAGAAATTTCAATTAAAATCAACTTGGAAAAATCTTAAGAAGAATGTAAGTGGAATAGCTGATAAAGTAGAAAATAAGCTAAAGAAAAACAAGGATACAAAAAAAAGTAAAGAAACATCACCTTCACCATCTGTTGATACTTCTAATGCAACAAATGTGGATGGTATAGATAACCAAGGTTTTGCTAGAGACTAGTGCTTGTATTGAAAGAATATTTTAAAATTTTAGTATCTTTACTTTGATGCAGTTTAATTATACAATATTAGTTAATATTACTTAAAAATGAATGACGAGAATATCTGTATACAATGATGATTTACCAGGTGATGTTCTTTTTAAAGAATCTGTAGCTATTGACACAGAAGCAATGGGACTGATCAATCATCGGGATAGGTTATGTGTTGTGCAACTTTGTGATAAAAAAGGTAATGTACATTTGGTAAAATTTAAAGATGACTATAGCTCTCCTAATTTAAAGAGGTTACTGGAAGATCAAAATATAGTAAAAATATTTCACTTTGCACGTTTTGATATAGCAATACTTAGGTATTACTTAAAAGTTTGGGCTTTCCCATGTTATTGTACAAAAATCGCTTCGCGTTTAGTGCGCACATATACAGATAATCATGGGCTTAAAGAGCTATGTAATGAATTGCTTGGCGTTAGACTAAATAAACAACAGCAATCTTCTGATTGGGGAAAAGATGAGTTAACTGAAGATCAGTTAAATTATGCTGCTAATGATGTCTTATATCTACACAAGATAAAGGATAGACTGGATTCAATGCTGGAACGTGAAAACAGGAAAAAACTTGCACTTGATTGCTTTGAGTTTCTCAAAACTCGTATTGAACTAGATCTTCTTGGATGGGAGAATGTTGATATCTTTAGCCATCAAACAAAAACAATATAAAAAGATTTTAAATTTACAGTAATATAGTTAATAAGGTTACTTGAAATTTTAGGATTGAGTATATACCTTTAATTATTGTGCACATACAGGTTTAAGATGAGTAAAAAAGACTATTATGAGTTACTGGGTATCAGTAAGGGTGCTGCAGAAGATGATATAAAGAAAGCGTATCGTAAGATGGCTATGAAGTATCACCCTGACAGAAATCCAGATGATAAAGCTGCAGAAGAAAAATTTAAAGAGATAAGTCAAGCGTACGAAGTTTTATCTAATAAAGAAAAAAAAGCAGCTTATGATCAATATGGTCATGATGCATTTAGTGGTGGAGGAAATGGAGGATTTGGCTTTGATCAAGGGTTTAGTTCAGCAGCTGATTTTACTGACATCTTTAATGATATATTTGGTGGTGGTTTTGGACAGGGAAAGCGTGGCGCAAAAGCACGTGCAAGCGGTGTTCGTGGCTCAGATTTGCGTTATGATCTTAAGATAACGTTAGAAGAGGCTTTTAAAGGAATTAATGCACCTATACGCTATTCAACAAACGTTAAATGCAAAGGTTGTAACGGTAGCGGCAGTGAAGGAGCAACAAAACCAGTGCAGTGCAATACATGTGGTGGTGTTGGTAGAGTGAGGTCTCAACAGGGCTTTTTTACAATTGAAAGAACTTGCCATATATGTAATGGTGAAGGCGAATTAATCCAAAATAAATGTAAAAAATGTGGTGGTCATGGGCGAACTAGAGAAGAAGTTAACATTTCAGTGACAGTGCCAAAAGGTATAGAAGATGGCTATAGTATTAGAGTAAATGGTAAAGGTGAAGCTGGCGTTAGAGGAGGAGGCAATGGTGATTTATACGCTTACATCAGTATAGCCCCTCACAAATTCTTTACAAGAAAAGGTGCTGATATATATTGCAAAGTTCCGGTAAGAATGATTCTTGCCACCCTTGGTGGAGAGATCAAAGTTCCAACAATTAATGGAACACATGCAAAAATAAAAGTACCTGCCGGAACCCAAACAGGGGATAAACTTCGTCTTAAAGAAAAGGGTATGCCTCATATGAACTCAACCAACAGAACTGGGGATATGTATATTCAAGTTAATGTAGAAACACCAGTAAATTTGACAGACAAGCAGAAAGAGCTACTGAAAAAATTTGAAGATGAATGTAACAATAACTCTAGCCCACAATGTGAAAGTTTCTTCAAGAAAGTTAAAAGTTTCTGGAGTGATATTCGCTCAAATTAAGAGAAGGTAGGAAATATTCGACAAACTATACACGTTAAGTTAAGAGATTTTAGATTGATAGTGATGATAAGGCATTTTGGTGCAATCTATCTTTATTGCCACTTATTTTGCTATTCTATTAGATAATTTCTCCTTCCAGCTTCTCTATTCTTAATCTAATGGATATTAAAACTACCTGTATAAGCTCTTACATGCTTTAGTTATTTGATCGCAGCCGTAAGATAATTGCTCTTCAGAGGCTGCATAAGAAATTCTAATGAAGTTCTGCATACCAAAAGCAACTCCTGGCACTACTGCAACTAAGTAATCATCTAAAAGATATTCTGCAAAATTTAAGTCATTTGCTATTAATTTGCCTTTCTTTGTACATTTACCTATTAAATCATTACATGAAATAAATAAATAAAATGCACCGTTTGGCACAAATGCTGATAATCCGGGAATTTCCTGGAGCTTACCTATGACCATATCTCTACGCTTTCTAAAGACTTCTGCTCTTTCCTTCAAGAAGTCATGATTACCATTAAGTGCAGCTACAGTAGCTGCTTGAGCAATTGAATTTGGATTAGAAGTACTTTGAGATTGTATAGTAGAAACTGCATCAATTACATCACTCTTCCCTGCAATATAGCCAATACGCCATCCAGTCATAGAATAGGCTTTTGAAGCGCCATTAATTATAAAAACCCTCTCGTATAATTTTGGCTCTACTTGCGCAATGTTAAAGAATTTTTGATCATCATATATAATATGCTCATATATATCATCTGTGACTATGTTTACGTGTGGATATTTTAATAAAACTTGCGCAATATCTTTTAAATCATCATACGTATATACAGCGCCCGTTGGGTTATTTGGCGAGTTAATCATAAGCCATTTTGTCTTACTGGTAATCTTTTCTTCCAATGGAGCGGGAAGTAGTTTAAAATTATTCTCTTGCTTACATTCAATAATTACTGACTTGCCTCCAGAAATAGCTACCATATCAACGTAGGAAGCCCAATATGGAGCAGGAATTATAACTTCATCATTATCATTTATTGTTGACATAAACAAATTATAGAGCGCTTGCTTAGCTCCTACAGTAACACAAATCTGATTTGCTTTGTAAGTAAGGCCATTATCTTTCTCAAACTTATTTATTATTGCCTCTTTTAATTCTTGAGTGCCACTGACAGATGTATATTTATTTTTTCCATTGTTAATTGCGGCAATAGCTGCTTGTTTTATATGTTCAGGGATATCAAAATCAGGCTCTCCAGCACTCATTATACAACACTTTAAGCCCTTAGATTTCAATTGATTTGCTTTATCGGTAATGCTAAGAATTGGTGAAGGTTTTATATTTAACATCCTTTCTGCAATGATACTTGACATAAACTTAAACTTACTCTTATTTAAAATTATAATGTAAGCTTCTGCCTGTAAAGTATTTTGTATAAGCTAAATTTTCATACATGGCTCATTGTATAAGATTTAAACCAATATAAAACTGTTAGTTTTATGCAATTCCTTAAAACAACATATAAAATACCATCTTCAAGCTTTATTTGTTAAGAAGGCAATAATAAATGGATCAATATTACCATCCAAAACTGCATTAATATTACCTATCTCATATCCGGTTCTTAAGTCCTTAACCATCTGATATGGGCTCATTACATATGACCTAATCTGACTTCCCCAACCAATAGTGGATTTTTTACCATGCTCCTGTGCTATTTTTTGTTCTCTCTTCTGCAGCTCCAATTGATAAAGACGACCTTTAAGTAGCTTAAACGCCTCATCCCGATTTCTGTGTTGAGAACGATCATTTTGACACTGCACTACAATTCCTGTAGGGATATGAGTAATTCGTATAGCACTTTCTGTCTTATTGACATGTTGACCACCAGCACCAGAAGATTTATAAGTATCTACACGCAAATCTTTTTCATCTATTTGCACCTCAATTGTTGCATCTATGATCGGTGACACTCCTATGCTTGCAAAACTAGTATGGCGCTTAGCATTTGCATCAAAAGGTGAAATTCTTACTAATCTATGTATACCACTCTCGCTCTTTGCCCATCCATAGGCTTTTTCACCAATAACCTTTATAGTTACTGACCTTATTCCCACTTCATCACCATCTAGCTTATCTACAATTTCAACTTTAAAGTTATGATAATTCTCTGCCCATCTAATATACATGCGCATGAGCATATTAGCCCAATCATTACTTTCTGTCCCTCCAGCACCTGAATGAATCTCAATGTAACAATTATTGCTATCTACTGTTTCCGTAAATAAGCATTCTATTTCTTTATCTTTAATCCTTTTTTCTAGCTTTAATAAATTATCTTTAATTTCAAAAAAGAAACTATCATCATTTTCATTTAATGCTAATTCCAAAAGATTAACATTATTGGTATACTCACTTTCCAAATTCACGAATGAACCTAAGCTCTCCTGAATTTTAGCTTTCTTACTCAAAAGCTCATGTGCCCTCTGTACATCTTGCCATAATGAATCATCTGCACATTTAGATTCTAATTCCTTAAGAGAGAGACTTAAACTCTCTACGTCAAAGACACCTCTTAATCATGGAAATGTTACTACTTAGATTTTTAAAATGCTCAAAAATCTCTAATCTTTCTTTCATAATATTTAAACTTTAGAATTTAACATGTTTAATACTATTAAAAATAACAATAGACAAAACAAAAATTTGATCATAAAAACATGAACTGATACGTTTGATGGTATTCAAACAAAAAAAAAAGTCAAGCTTCTATAATGTCATTTAAAAAATTGATATACTATAGTTGCTAACCTTAAAATATCAGACATTATGGCAGATTATTTAAGCTATGAATTAGATGAAAAAACAATTGATCTTTTAACAAAATCTATAGATCAGGAAGATAGAGACACTATCCTTCAAATTACGCAAAAAATAGATGAAGTACAGCTGGCTTATTTTTTACTAATTTCAACTACAGAACATAGGAGTCAATTGATAAAAATAATAGATCAGAACCTATTAGAGATGGCATTTATTCACATAGTACCTGAGCTAAGAGTAGAAATTATTAATATATTAGGGATAAGAAGAATTGCTAAGATATTAGCTGCATTTAATGCAGAAGATATAGTAGCAATTGTGAAAGACTTAGATAATAAAGATAAGACAAGCATTATCAAGCTTTTACCACAAGCTATAAAAAAGTCAGTAGATGAGCTATTATCATATCCAGAAGAAAGTGCTGGTAGATTAATACATAAGGACATTGTAATAGCTCCTGAATATTGGAATGTTGAACAGTTACTGAAATTTTTACATCATCATAGGAAAGCACCAAAGAAATTTTATCAAATTTTTGTTGTTAATCCAAAATTGGAACCAGTAGGAGTAGTAGAGCTAAGTGATATACTGTATGCACAGATTGATAAATCAATAAAAGATATAATGAAAACTGATATTAAAGTTATCAAAACCGGAATAGATCAAGAAGAAGTTGCAAGCATATTTCAAAAATACTCTTTGCTTTCTGCTCCTGTAATTAACAAAGAAGGACGTATAATAGGGGCAATTTTAATTGAAGATGTGGTAAATGTCATTCAACAAGAAACAGAAGAAGATATATTTAAACTTAATAGAGTATCTAAAACAGATGTTAGTTCTTCTTTATACAGAACTGTTGTAAAACGCTTACCATGGTTATTAATAAATTTATGTACAGCAACACTTAGTTCTTTAGTTATAGGATTGTTCGGCAATACGCTCAAACAGCTGATTGAGTTATCAATAATAATGCCAATGATAGCTTCTATTGGCGGTAATGCAGGATTGCAAGCAGTAACGGTTACCATTCGTGCTATAACTACTAAGCAGCTTACAAAGCAAAATACAGCAAGATTATTAATGAAAGAATTACTTACAGGACTGATTAGTGGAATTATCTTAGCTGTAGTATCGGTGATGTTTATAATTCTTAGATTTCATAACATCAAACTAGAAATTTTATTTGGTATTTCAATAATTATAACGTTCACTATTGCAACGTCTGCAGGAGCAATGATACCAATTATATTGAATAGCTTAAGAATTGATCCTGCCGTGTCTTCATCTATATTAATATGCTTTACTACTGACACTTTATCATTCTTAACGTTTCTCGGTTTAGCAACAGCTTTTCTTTTTAATTAGATTGAACAACTACTTTATTTCTACCACTATTTTTTGCCTTATATAAACACTTATCAGCATTCTCTATAAGTTGATTTGTGCTATCACCATAAGACATTTGAGCAACTCCAATACTAATAGTTTGATTTACTTTACAAGAATCTAAGAAATCAAACGGTTTCTCAGCAATAATGCATCTCATCCTTTCCGCTATCATTTGTGCTTCATTGATTTTAGTATCTGGTAACAACACAATAAACTCTTCACCACCAAATCTGGCAAGTAGATCTACTGCTCTTATATTTTCCCCAATTCTTCTTTGAATCTGCTTTAAGCATTCATCTCCTGCATGATGACCAAAATTATCATTTACCTTTTTAAAATGGTCAACATCTATCATCATGAGCGATAATTCTTTACCTTTTATTGAATACTCCTTCATAATATTTTTCAAATGCATATCAAAATAATATCTATTGTAACAATTTGTTAATGGATCTTTTATTGCCATTTTCATGTTATGATATAAATTTGCTCTTAAAGCATCTTGATATCTCTTACGCTTTACTTGTAAGTTAGCTCTAGCTTTTAACTCATTTTTGTCCAACGGCACAACTAAGTAGTCATTTACCCCCATATCAAGGGCCTTTATTAAATTATAATTATCATCTTGTTCATCAAGTAAAATCAAAATCGGAGTATAACGGGTATTGACATTACTACGGAATTGTGAACAAAGTTTAAGTCCTTCTTCTCCTGCAAGATGGACATTTATGATAATTAAATCATAATTATTCTCAATACCAATTTTTAAAGCATGACTTATATTATGAGATACAACTACATTTTTAAAACATTCTTTTAAAACAATACATATTTCTTCAGATTGTGTTATATCTTGATCAATAATTAGTATTGAAGCATCAGAAATTTGATTAGAATAATCCATTATCTGATTCTCAATTACTCCACTAATTTCTGAATTTGTTTGTCCTCTTAAGCGCAGTTCATCTATTAACATCTTAAGACGCACAAGCGATCTAATCCTAGCAAATAATGCGATATCATTTATAGGTTTACTTAAAAAATCATCAGCACCGGAATTTATACCTTGAACCTTATCGTAAGTATCGTGAAGTGCTGTAATCATAACAACCGGAATATAAGTAGTTGTTGGATCACTCTTTAATACCTTACAGACTTGAAAGCCATCCATTATTGGCATCATAACATCGAGCAAGATTATATCAGGCTTTTTTTTTTGTTAATTCAATTGCTGTTTTACCATCACTTGCTGTAATAACATCGTAATATTCTACTATAAGCTTGGCTTTTAGAAGATTAACATTAGCTTCTATATCATCTACCACCAGAATTCTTGCTGTCATAGTTTCAATTCTTTTCTTTAATTATAATATCTTTTGTATCATAAGATTCATGTAAATTACCATCATTACCAATTATGTAAGTTGTTTTTTTTTCAGGTGAATTACTGCAAATTTCATTAATATTGATATCTTCCAATAATTGTGCAATTTTATATCTTATCTTTATAAAACTAGCATAGTACAGCCTAACATACTTTATTACAAGAGGAAAATTTTTAGGTTTACAGAGAATTAATCCAACTAAGAACACTGTTAAAATTTCTGAAAACCCAATGCCAAACATCTATACCTCCCCACAAAAAAATAGCGCTTCAAAACGTTTAATTATAAGGACTAATTTACCTAAATCAAGTTTATAAGCACTTATATTGTTCAGGAAAGCTGTATAACAATCCACAGCAGCTTTATTCTCATTAAACCATTCTTCAACTAATCTTTTGTGATTATCTATCACATTTGTTGCATTATTTATTATTTCTAGTGTTAGTTTATGATAGTAGGTATTCAAATCATCAAGAAGGCTATTGATTGAAATATGTTGCCAATATGAAGGATTGACCTTCAATTGCTTTGCCATATCTTTAATACGATCGAAATGCAAACAAGATTTTAATTCAAAATACAATTTTCCTACTTCTAGTAGAGGTATATTCGTTTGATCAGAAATAAATATTATATCTAATCCAGAAGTTAAAAATTTTAAACCAACAATTCTACTAGCTAAATTTTGCTCTATACCAAGTTGTAACAAATTACTAAATTTTTCATTATATGATACTAAAAAATTTTGGCTCAAAAGATCAACTATATTGTCATCTAAAATCTGGACTTTATATTTCAGTTCTGCAAGTGTAACCGGTGCTGTAAGTGTTAGTTTATTGATATTTTTAGCAAACCAAAACGACATTTGTTCAACAAAATGCCTTATTTCCTTCACTAAAATTAAATACGAGTTAACATCTATTACGCTATCTAATGCATCAATGCTTTTCCATAATTCCTTTAAATCATGCAGGTAAATTATAGTAATATAGATACTTACGGCTTCACAGATAGTTACATTAGAATTTTCAATTAAGTGATTGATATATGTACACCCCATTCTACTTATTATTTCATTTGTAATATAAGTTGAAATAATTTCCTTATATAACTGATGCTTTAGTATATAATTTTTAAATTTACTCACCATAATTTCAGGAAAATAACTTAGTAGATAGCTTTGAGACAGAAACTCGTTATCAGGAATATCAGAATGTATTATTTCATTTTTTATAACTGTTTTACAATAAGAAATTAGTATTGCAAGCTGAGGAGTACTAAATCCCGAAGATTCATTTAACATTCTCGTAATTTCTTCATCATTTGGCAAAAATTCTATATTGCGATTTAAATATTGTAATCTTTCCAGATTAAGTAATAACCTGTGATGATGCTCTATTTTTTCTTTTGCTTGCAGAGACTCTAACATTAACGCCTTTGTATTTATTTTGCTGTGATTTTCTAATACTTGAAAAGCCACATCATTTGTCATACTACTTAGCAATTGGTTGCGCTCTTTCAAGGAAATTGAACCATCCTTAATAGCTGAAGCTAAAACAATCTTAATGTTAACCTCTAAATCTGAGCATGTGACCCCACCTGCGTTATCTACAAAATCAGTATTAATGTAACCCCCATTTTTTGCATATTCTACTCTTGCAAGTTGAGTAGAACCTAAATTGCCGCCTTCTATAACCATGGAAGCTCTGATATCTTTACCATCTACTCTTAAGAGGTCATTTGCTTTATCTCTAACCATGCTATTGTTTTCACTTGATGCTTTAAAATATGTGCCAATACCACCATTCCAAATCATATCAACATTAGCTTTAAGCAGATATTTTATCAGCTGATTAGGGGATAACTTATCTTCTTTAATGTTAAAACGCTCCTTTGTTTCTTCAGAAATCTGTATAGATTTAGCGCTACGTTCAAAAATTCCTCCACCTACAGATATAACATTTTTGTCATAATCTGCCCAAGTTGAGCGAGGAAGATCAAACAAACGTTTACGCTCAGCAAAACTTGTTTTAGGATCAGGGTTGGGATCAATAAATATGTGACTATGGTTAAACGCACCAACTAAACTGATATTTTTAGAAAGCAGCATTCCATTACCAAATAAATCACCAGACATGTCACCTATTCCCACTACAGTAAATACCTCTTTTTCAATGTCTTTATTCATTCTCCAAAAATGCCTTTGAGCAGCAACCCATGCTCCTCTTGCGGTAATGGCCATTTTTTTATGATCATATCCTGCTGATCCTCCAGAGGCAAATGCGTCACCAAGCCAGAAACTGTATTCAGAAGATACCTGATTTGCATAATCAGAAAAAGATGCTGTGCCTTTATCTGCAGCAACCACCAAATAAGGATCATCTTCATCATATCGTACTACTTTATTGGGTATAATTACTTTTTCTTGAACTATATTGTCCGTTACATCTAGCATCCCTCTGATGAAGTTCTTATAGCATTCAATAGCATAATTTTGCACTAAATTTTTCTCTTTTGGAGAATGTTTTAAAATAAAGCCACCCTTTGCACCAACTGGAACAATAGCAGCATTTTTTGTCATTTGCGCTTTCATAAGACCAAGCACCTCTGTGCGAAAATCCTCCACTCTATCTGACCATCTAATTCCCCCTCTTGCTAATCTTCCTCCTCTTAAATGTATCCCCTCAAAATTATATGAATATACATACAGTTCTCGAAATGGATAAGGCAATGGCAATTCAGGTACTACACTTGAATCAAACTTAACTGATATATAAAGTTTATCTTGATAGTAGTTAGTACGCAGAATAGCCAAGATCAAAAGCAGCATAGAGCGCAATACATAATCGCATGTAACATCACTTATACTTTCTAGAAGATCACAGATGTTTTTCTTAATAACGGCAGTAGCTTCTTCTCTATCAATATCTATACTAGGGTCAAATCGTGCATGAAATAGTTGTATTAAGCACTTTGTTATTTTAGGATGCTTTGCCATAACTTTTTGTACATAAGCTTGACTATAGTTAAAGCAAATCTGCTTAAGATAGCTACTTAAGGCTCTAATTAATAAAACTTCCTTCCATGTCAAACTAGCTAAGATAACAAGGCTGTTAAAATAGTCATTTTTTACTTCCTTCATGAAGACTTTAGTTAACGTAGCTTCAAGTTGCTCCTTTAAGCTGATATCACTTACAGCTTTTTCAGTTTTAGATAATACAAAATGATGTATCCATATACCGTTTTCTATGTTGATATAATAACTATTATGAGATAGCAGCTGCGTTCCTATATTTTTAATTACATGTAGTATCTCTGATAATTGGAGTCCCTTATCTTTCGGAGTGTATAACTTAATTTCACAATGATCATCATATGATTTAAAATTTACCTCACTGCTCTTTTTTTCTCTTACAATTTCTAATTTTTTGATATCGAAGTACGCTTCATTAGGTTCAAAACTTTCTTGATAACTTATAGGAAAAGCTTCCTGATATTGCAAAAATACACTGGATATAATACCAAAGGTGCTGTACAGTCCAGCTAGAAAGCGATCTTGCCATTTTTGTGCTGCATGTATTAGCTTGTTCTCTATTGTGCTAATATGCTCATGAAGAATTTCAGAATGAGTAGCATCAATCTTAAGCACAGTTTTAAGCATAACCAAATTGTATTCGTCAATTATGCTATTGTAAGCACTAACAACTGTACCATTTAATTCATTTTCCAGAATTTCCTGTATCTTAAGTATAAGATTAACACTAGCATTAGCGATTGGAATGAACACTATAGTATTAATAAAGCTCCCTATAATTCTCTTGGCGAGAAATAACTTCACTCCAGGTTTAATGGTAAGAGTTAAAACTGCCATTGAAATATCAAGTAATTCATCTTCAGAAGAGTGAAAAAGCTCATCACGTGGAAATTTCTGCAATATGGAAATCAAAGCTTTATTGTTATGGCTGTCCACTAAAAATCCTACTCTTTCCTCAATAGCTTTTACTTTCTTTCTAATGATCGGAATGAGCCTTATATCTTGGAACGAAACAACCGATGCAAAAAAACCAAAAAAGCATTGTTCACCAGTTATGTTGCCATCTTGATCAAAATTCCTAACTCCAATGCAATCTAAATATGCACGACGATGCACAATAGATATCAGATTGGGATGTGCAATATATAAATAACCAAGTTCTTGATAGTAAGACTTTACATGACCGTTACCATGATCAATTTTATGTAATCCAAGATCTTTTTTATCATCATGTACTAATTGATTTTGAGAATAAAAGTATTTCTTATATCCTAAAAAAACAAAATTATTATCTTTAAGCCAATTTAAAAACACGCAAATTTCTTCTGCTTCTGTCGTGTTTACTAGATGCATATTTTGTATTGCCGCATCTAACTCATTTAGTATTGCTGGCCAATCATTAACGCAACATTCCACTGCTGCAAGAGTCTTTTTTATATCATTTTCTAGATTAGCAATAAGGCTGTCATCTATACGCTTTAGCATGATATACATAACAGCTTCTTTTACTCTATCATCCCCTTCATCCTTAAGAGGATATATTTTTTGTATTGTTCCGTTTTTCCTACTAATATTAAGTATTGAGTTAATATAATAACATATAGATAAACCATTTGCCCTAACTGTATTTGTAACCGAATCAACAAGAAAAGGCATATTATCATTGACTAATTTAATAATTGTGAACTTTCCTTCTATTTGAGGAATGTTATCAGGATTAAATATATGTACTTTATTTCTGTGAATATTGCGACTGAGGATAAATTGGTATACATCTTGTGCAAGGTATAGCAAGAATTCGTCATTAATCTTCAGATCACTGTTGTAAAATAGGTTATAAAAATGCTTAATAAATTCTTGCAATTGATCATCACCATTTTCTGAACTAAGTAGCTTTAGTACAGAGTCAATAACTTGATTACTTATACTGTAATTATAATACATAATGTTTTATTAACTAAGTTAGAGTCTAAAATAATATATATCTATTAAATTAAACTAAAATCATAGTTTTTTTATTACTATTTCATCATTATTTAATTTTACTTCTAACTTATCATTTTCATTTACTTCACCTGAAAGTATTAATCTTGCTAAATTATTCTGAATATGTTGCTGTATCACTCTTTTAAGTGGCCTTGCTCCATACAAAGGATCATAACCATGCTCAGCAATCCATTCTCTTACTTCTTGTGATAATTCAATATTCAACTTCTGACTAAGCAAGCGTTTTTGCAAGTAAGAAAACTGTATATCAACAATTTTATATATATCATCTTTACTTAAACGGTGAAAAATAATTATCTCATCAAGTCGGTTTAAGAATTCAGGACGAAAATATGAGCGCACTATTTGCATTACTTCCTCCTTTACAGCTTGGCTTAAGTTAGTACTTTCTTTGATTAAAATTTCCGCACCTAAGTTTGAAGTTAAAATGAGTACAGTATTACGAAAATCTATTAACTTACCATGGCTGTCTGTGAGTCTTCCTTCATCTAACACTTGCAGTAATATATTAAAAATATCGCTGTGAGCTTTTTCTATTTCATCAAATAAAATTACCTGATAGGGTCTTCTCCTTACAGCTTCAGTAAGTGTCCCACCTTGTTCATAGCCTACGTATCCAGGAGGAGCTCCAATTAACTTTGAAACAGTGTGCTTCTCCATATACTCAGACATGTCAAAACGCAGTAGTGCAGATTTATCATCAAATATAAATTCAGCTAAAGCTTTAACAAGCTCAGTTTTACCAACTCCAGTTGGGCCTAAAAATAAAAAAGAGCCAAACGGTTTGCTGACGTCTTGTACGCCAGAGCGTGAACGCCTTACTGCGTTGCTGATTGCTTCAATTGCTTCATTTTGCCCTATTACCCTTTGCTTTATTTTCTCTTCCATATTAAGAAGCTTTTCTTTTTCATTGCGCATCATATTTTCAACTGGAATTCCAGTCCAACGTGCAACTATGCTAGCAATATCATCTTCAGTAACTTCTTTCTTTAAAAAACTACCTACTACTTTCTCTTGCTCTTTCAATTCTTTCTCAAGTGTAGGAATAATACCGTACATAAGTTCACCAGCTCTTGCTAAGTTGCCAGTTCTCTGTACTATTTCAAGTTCCTTTCTTGCATTATCCAATTTTTCCGCACAGTCTTGTATTTTTGTAATTTTTGATTTTTCTATCTGCCATTTACTGTTCAGATCAGTGTACTTGCTTTCTAAATTTTCCATCTCTTTGTTTAATTTATCTAGGCGTTGCTTAGACAGCTCATTATCTTCTTTTTTAAGAGCCTCTGATTCAATTTTTAATTGCATTATTTTTCGTTCAAGCTCATCAACTGCTTCAGGTTTACTGTCCATTTCCATTCTTACTTTGCTCGCTGCTTCATCCATTAAATCAATAGCTTTATCAGGTAAAAACCTATCAGTAATGTAGCGATTTGATAAAGTTGCAGCTGCAACTATGGCACTATCTGTAATTCTAATTCCATGATGAACCTCATATTTCTCTTTAAGTCCCCTTAGGATGGAAACGGTATCTTCCTCAGTAGGCTGTGAGATAAAAATAGGCTGAAAACGCCTAGCAAGCGCTGCATCTTTTTCTATGTGCTCTCGATATTCATCCAAAGTTGTAGCACCAATGCAGTGTATTTCACCGCGTGCTAAGGCAGGTTTAAGCAAGTTAGAAGCATCCATTGCTCCATCTGTTGCTCCTGCTCCAACTAAAGTGTGGAGCTCATCTATAAATAGTATCGTACTGCCACTTGCAGCAACTACTTCATTAATGACAGCCTTGAGCCTCTCCTCAAATTCCCCTCTAAACTTAGTGCCAGCAATTAGAGCACCGAGATCCAAAGCCATTATTTTGGCGCCACGTAGACCAAGTGGCACATCATTTGACACAATACGCAATGCTAAACCTTCAATAATTGCGGTCTTACCAACTCCGGGCTCACCAATGAGTATTGGGTTGTTTTTAGTGCGTCTAAGTAGAACCTGCATTGTTCTTCTTATTTCCTCATCGCGGCCGATTACTGGATCAAGCTTTCCTTCTGCCCCAAGTTGCGTTATATCTTTTGCATATTTCCTCAAGGCATTGAGCTTATCTTCCGCATTTGCTGAATCTGCCTTTTTTCCTTTTCTTAGGTCAGCAATAACAGCATTCAACTTCTGCGGTGTTACGCCATTTTCTATCAATATTTTACTTACATCACTTTCCTTTTGTGCAGAAAGTGCCTGCAGGAGGCGCTCAACCGTAACAAAAGAATCTTTATTCCTTTGTGCTATGTTTGAAGAGTCTGCTAAAACTTTCGCCATCTCTCGTGAAAGCTGAATATGGCCACTTCCTGGACCTTCAACTACTGGTAATTTTTGCAATAACTTATCAATATCTTCTCGTATGGCCTCTATATTTCCATCGCAAGCAGCTATTAAGTCTTTTGCTATGCCATTTTCATCATCTATCATTACCTTTAGCAGATGTTCAGGCATAAAAACCTGATGCCCCCCAGCTAGCACCTTAAGCTGTGCTTCTTGTATCAAATTTCTTGCTTTCTCAGTAAACTTATTCAAATCCATAAATTAAACACTAGTTATTTCTCATTAATGTAATACTCACTAAGTAACTTATCAATATCCATAACAAGAATTTATAAATACAAAATGATCTATTAAAATTTTGATGAATTTTATTTTTTACTTTACTTAATTATAAATCTAGCATATTATATTGTAATATAATCTAAGTGGGAATGAAATGTTGGACAACAATGAGGAAGATCTATCGAAAGTATTGTCATATCAAATTAGAATAGATAACACTGAAGGAATAAAAAGTGCTATACGTGAGGGTGATAAGCCTGTCAACCGTGGTATTCCACAATATAGAAGCTTAGCTAATGCAATATATAACAATTGTAGTCAGGCTTCACTGGAAGCTCTTATTGAGGGTGGTGCCGAAGTTGCAAAAGGGTATGGCATTCACACTGATGATCTAATGTCATTATTAGATTTAGGTTATCAAGAAGAAAATTGTGTAACCTATAGCGACAATTATAACTTTAGAATAAGCTCTAGTAAAATAAAGCTTCTTTTAGATAATGGAGCAAAAATTGTCTATGATTTATCTCCACTTCAAGACAAAATAATAGCTAGCATAGATCAGTGCAAAATAGATAAGAAATTTGATATATTTAATGATTTTTCAACAGATCATTTAAAACTTTTAGAAGATTCTAGACTAGTATCTAATGATAATTATGATCAGTGGTGTACTATGATGGAGAAATTATCAAAATTTCAATGTGAACATATGGATGACGTGTTTAATTTAGTAAAACACTTTTTCTTACATCGTATGCATAATGAAAGAAGGGATGAACCAGAGAGAAGATTATGGCAACTTCACATTAATACCCTTACAGAAAAGGGTAGAGTTATTATGCTCCACTATACTTTTCAGAAGCATCCACAAGATACAACGGATGATCGCCTAGTTTCATGTACTTACTACACAACTTTACATCATATTTTTCAAAACAGAAATTTACTTGAAGATATAGAAAGAGTGATAGATTCAGCCCAATTAATAATAAAGCAAAAAAAGGGATCTGTTATAAGTAATAATATACAATCTCAAGCTATTTTAATAAATGAAAGCGGATTGCATATAACAGACACAACTAATATACCATCTCTAAAACATACTTTTTCTACAGCATACAAAATAGTTACTCTTGCTGCGTATCAAATTATGTATCATGATAAAAAGCAAAATAATAAAGCAAAAATAGCAGGTTTGATTGAAGAGGTAATTAAATGTGGTGTAACTAAAGAGGAAATATTTGAATCTTTTAGTCAGTTTTGCTGCGATTATACAAGAGAGCAGTGTATCACAGGAGCAATAGAAAAAGGCAAATTGCCAGGTTTTGATTATCACAAACTATTTGAATACATAAAAAAGTGTATCTCTTCTCAACAAGCTAACTGGCAAAATCTACCGCCTGAAATTGGTACAAAGGTTTCTGAACACTTAAACACAAAAGATGGCTGCCAAGCTGAAAATGCTAATGAAATTGCAAAAGAAGGGAAAAAAAATAAAACTGAAGCAATAAGACAGCAAATTCCAGATACACCTACCACCGAAATGGAAGTGCAAATTGGAAACTTAAGCATTGCAGCTCCAAGCAGGCAGTAAATTCAGAAGGTTGGGATAAAAATGTTTTATATTGCTCTATAAATTATCCATTATTTTATCCCACCTTTTTCTGCGCTCTAAAATTCCTCTTAAAAACTAAATCAATTTAAAGAAAATTCATAGACATATTCTATCATATTTAGTGTTGTAATATATTGGGGGATATAGTGATGTTAAGACATAAGCATTTTCATCAACATTATGTTAATGCATTATTAGAAAAAACAGTATACGGCATAAACAGTAATCATTATCTAGGTTTGTTGCTGTATTATATTAATTTTTTAATTAGAAGAGAATACACTGAGGAAGCCTTTAAAGTACTGCAAAAGGTAATTGTTAAAAACAATTTTTTACTACAAAGAAGAGATTCTGGGTATGGATCGGATTTTGAAAGCTACTTATCAGACTCTGAAGAAATTCTATATGAAGATTATGAAGAAGTTAATCAATATGATGCTAATGATACGGGATTATATGAAGAGATAGTAAAAAGAATAACTAAAACGCTAATTAATGCTGGAATTAATATAGGAACATACAAGTATGAAAGGGTAGAAACGCCACTGCATTGGGCTACAAGGGAAAATAATATTAATCTTATAAACTTCTTTATAGAGTTGGGAGTTGATATTGAAATTCAAAATAAAAGCGGGGCAACAGCATTACACATGGCAGCTATAAATGATAATTTTAATATTATTACAGAGCTGACTAAACAAAAATCAAATCAAGAATTGAAGGCATTAATTGAGCAAGAATTAAGTAAAGAACTGCTTAAGCAAAGATTAAAAACTAACGTAAAGGACGATGAAGGTAATACACCACTATTCCTTGCTGTATCTTGTGAAAATGACAAGATAGTAAAGTCTTTACTTAATGCTGGTGCAGATCCAAACATCTTTTGCCCACTGGGTGATGATTTTTATATAAAAACCCCTGAACTACAAAATATAAAATGCACATCACTTCATCTTGCAGCATTTATAGGCAATTTTGGCTTAATTAACTTACTCATAGAGTATGGAGCAGATATTAATGCTGTATGCAAAAATAAAAAGTACTCTTGCCTTCATATGGCTGTTTTAGGTGTTACATGTTATTATGATGAAGGAATTAGTGAAGAAAAGGAGGAAGAGTATTTAGAGGTAGTTGATGCTATAATATCAAAATTTCCAGGTCAAATCAATGCGCAAGACCACGAAGACAATTCACCATTACATCGGGCAGTTAATACAAAGCATGAAGATACTATAAGGATTTTATTAGATCATGGTACTTCATTACAGAAGTTTAGAAAGGGTGGGTATACTCCTTTTCATGATGCTGTAAGTATAGGAAGTTTAGCTTTAGTAAAGCTACTGTTAGAAAGTAGTAATGAAAAAGAAAAAATAATTAATTCTGTTTATAGAGATAAAGGCTTTTCTGGATGTGCTCCTCTGCATTTAGCTGTTAATGATTATATTGAATGCTTAAGTCAAGAAAATAATCAATCAGATGCATTAGAAATAATAAAATACTTATTATCTTATCCTGACCTTGACATCAACATTCAAGATTTCCAAGGAGAGACTCCTCTACACTATGCAATAAAATATATCAAAGATGATGAATTAGCGTTAACACTAATAAAAGAACTCCTTACTGCAAAGAATATCAATCCATTCATTAAAGATTGCTTTAACAAAACTCCTTTTGATTATGCTAAAGAAAGTAATAGGAGCAAAATATTACAAGCTTTAATTGATCACCAATATGGATCTGATAAGGATAGCCTGCTTCATTTGGCTGTAAGTAATGGTGATAGTGAAGCAATTGATTATTTAATAGAAGAAAAAATTTTTGATATTAATTCAGAAAACAGTTACGGTTATAGCCTTTTGCACATAGCATCAAAAGAAGGAAACGTTGAAGTTATAGAAAGATTACTCCATAAAGGGGCGGCAATTGATGAATCAGAAGGATGTGGACGCACCCCATTACAAATTGCTGGAATAAATGGGAATTTAGGTGCAGTTGAGTCATTGCTTAAAGTCGGTGCGGATGTTAATGCAAAAGATATTAGGGGCGCTACAGTTATCCACCTAGTAATTGGTCTGTATATTCAGCTACTTCAGGATAAAGATGGTAATGATATAGAGCGAAGTAATATACTAAACATAATTGAGTATCTATTGAAATGTGACAGATTGGATATTAATGCTCAAGTTAATCAAAAAGAATTTTGTGATTACACTGTTAATAAAAAAACAGTACTACATCATTTAATACTTAACAATGTACCAGCTGAACAGCAAAATAAAAAGATCTGTTTGATTCAAAAGGTATTATGTAATCAAAAAATTGATCCGTTTGTCAAAGACGCTGAGAACAAGACCCCGATTGATTGTTGTACAGAACAAGAAAAACGTGATTATCCTATTTTAGGTCAATATGCCGAAATACAGGCAGATAGGAATACAAGAATTAAAAACTATAAAACAAGAGAATGCATTGCATATGCACTGACTTTATGTGCAATAAATTCTGTTTTTGCTGGAATATACGCTAGCCAATATACTTTAGGAGGTATAGCTTTGGATCTAAGTCTAGTATTTATAGTTAATATAGCTGCACTGACTTGTTGCTTGATTATCAATAAGTGCGTAGAAAGGGTAGTTGAAGAAAAGTTTAAAAATAAGATTGTTAATCTTTTTAATGGTTATATTCAAGCTGAAGAACAATTAAACCATGTAATAGAAAATTGTAGTGATCTACCAATACCTAACAAACTAGGTTGTATTGATAAACAAAGTTTTTCTCAAATTTGTAGATAGAATTTAAAATTGCAAAAATTTAGCTGATCTAGTATATTATATTTTTAAATGATTATATATGATAGATATAAGTAAGATTACTGCTGGTGAAAATCCTCCTAAAGTAGTTAATGCAATTATTGAGATTGGTGCAAATTCATATCCTATTAAGTATGAGTTTGATAAAGAAATAGATCTATTGCAGGTTGACAGATTCTTATCAACAGCTATGCATTATCCATGCAATTACGGCTTTATTCCCAAAACTCATGCTGAAGATGGTGATCCAGTAGATATTTTAATTTTAACACAATTTCCTTTGATACCAAAAGCTATAATAGCTGCTCGTCCAATAGGGGTGCTTTCTATGTCTGATGAAGCAGGAATTGATGCAAAAATATTATCAGTACCTACTTCTAATGTTGACCCTTACTATGATAACATAGGTAATTATTCTGACTTACCTAAATCTTTACTGGATAAAATTGCTCACTTTTTCTCTCATTACAAGCAATTGGAAAAAAATAAAGAGGTCAAAGTAGAAGGATGGAATGGCATAGAGAAAGCACATGAAATTATTGAAGCAGCTCTTGTGTAAAATAATGTTAGTTTTAGTGCCTCTGTTAAGCTTTTAAATTATATGTTAAAATCAACGTATATGTTAATAATATAATGCAAAAGGCTAAAGAAATAAAATTGAATAGTTGCAGGAACAATAATGCGATAGGAGCTATAATAGATAATATAGCACTGATTTGGTCAATATTTCAGATACTTATTGCTTCTCCTGTTCTTATCTGGCTTACAGCACATTTGGGTTTTATAGCAGTATTATTAAACGACTTTCACCTTCGCTTAATACATTTAAGCTTTGCGTTATTTTTAACTTTTCTCTCTTCTTCAAAATCTTATAATCAATATAATAAGATTCCTTTAGCTAGTTGGGTATTAGCATTAATCTCATCTTTCTCAGTGCTTTATCTATTTATATTCTACGAAGAGTTGGCAATTAGAGTCGCAATGCCAACTAATATTGATTTAATTATTTCAATAATTGGAATTTTACTTCTGCTTGAAGCTGCAAGAAGAACTGTTGGTATGCCTATTGTCATTATCAGTGCTATTTTTTTACTGTATTCATATTTTGGACAGTATATGCCTATGATTATAGCACATAAGGGCAATTCTCTCAGCGCTATTGCTTCACATGAATGGTTATCATCAGAAGGGGTATTTGGAGTAGCTTTGGCTACTTCAGCAAATTTTATCTTTCTTTATGTATTATTTGGTGCATTACTTGAAAAAGCTGGAGGTGGAGAATTTTTTATAAAATTATCTTTTGCTTTACTTGCAAGATTTACTGGTGGTCCAGCAAAAGCTGCTGTAGTTGCTTCTGGTCTTATGGGTATGATTTCTGGCTCTTCTATGGCCAATACTATCACTATAGGAACCTTTACTATCCCCCTTATGAAAAAAATGGGTTTGAGTGCAGAAAAGGCAGCTGCAATTGAAGTATCAGCTGGAGTAAACGCACAAATTATGCCTCCGGTAATGGGAGCAGCAGCTTTTTTAATATCGGAATTTCTATCAATACCATATGCTTTAATTGTAAAATATGCCATAGTCCCAGCTATTTTAATCTATATAACATTACTGTATATTGTACACCTTGAGGCTTGCAAATTAAACGCCAATATAGGCGATGACATGAATAAGAAAACTAATTTCAATTATTACACTCTACTTACATCTTTAGTATCAATTTGCTGTTTTATTATTTTTTGCGGAGTAATTTATTTTGTAATACAAGGCATTTATCATTTTTTTGGAGCTACAGGTTACAGTATTTATCCTATCTCTCTTTTAGTTATATCTATTTACGTACTAATGCTATGGTATCAGTCTCAGTATGAAAAAAGTGATAGTAATTCATTAAGACAAACGCTCATATCTGGATTACATTATTTTATTCCTGTATCTATCCTAGTTTGGTGTTTAACAATAGAGAAAATGTCGTCGGCTTTATCATGCTATTGGACTATAATATTCCTTATATTCATGTTGCTGATGGGGGATATAATTACATCCTTCCTTAGAAAGGAAAAAGTAAATATAGTGAGTAAGCTAAAAAGTAACTTAAATAACCTACATGAAGCTATGGTTATTGGTGCAAAAAATATGATACCAGTTGCAATTGCAACTGGTACTGCAGGTGTTTTGGTTGGTTCAGTATCACTTACAGGCTTTGGGCTATCAATTGGCAATCTAATAGAAAATCTCGCAAATGGAAGTTTACTTATAACGCTTGTTTTAACAGCAATAATATGCATTATTTTAGGAATGGGGATGCCAACTACTGCTTGCTATATAGTTGTTTCAACTCTTATGATTCCTATTTTAAATCATATTATACAGTTAAATGAATTTGATATTGCTCAAATAGCGCTACATTTATTTGTATTTTATTTTGGTCTAATGGCAGATGTTACTCCTCCAGTTGGTTTAGCTTCTTATGCTGCAGCTGCAATAGCACAGGCTAATGCATTTAAAGTTGGTATCCAAGCTTTTCTTTATAATATCAGGACAATGCTTGTACCATTTGCGTTTGTTTTTAATAATGAATTAATTTTGTATAAAATAAAAAGTGTGCCACACTCTATATGTACTATAATTACATCTCTAATTGGTTTAATAGTAATATCTTCTGGTATGCAAGGGTATTTTATTAGGGTAAGTAAATTTTATGAATCGGTTTTGCTTTTTGTGGTAGGTTTTATTTTACTCTTCCCTAGAGCAATTATTGCTTTTGTTCCTGTACATACTGGTTACGCGTATGCATTATGTGGAATTATTTTGCTAAGCGTAATTTTTTTGCAAAACGGATTTAAAGGTATAAGTAAATGCTTGATGTCATAGTTATTTTTGTAATTATTCTTTGTATTTTTGTTGCTTTCATGAGAGGAGGGCTAAAAGAGCTATTTGGACTGGTGGGGATGTTTTTATCAGTAATACTGACAATAAACCACTTTGATTTCTTTAAAATGAACTATATGAATACAAAATATATAGAATCAGAATTAGTAGCAAATGTTCTTTCTACAATTTCTATTTTTGTCATTGTTACTATAGCCATTATAATAGTAAATAGTTGGATTATGTATGTGCTAAGTCCCATAAGGCTTGGTGTTACAGATAGACTAAGCGGTATATTTATTGGCGTTTTGAAAGGTATTATATTTTCTTCTATTATATTTTTTGCGATAGAGGTCTATTGTTTTACTTTCTATACTAAAAGCGAAAATGAGGGCAGTAATATAGAAGATATTCTACCAGGTTGGCTGATTGATTCGCATTTTTATCCTATGTTTCACGTAATTGAAAATAGTTTAAATACATATGTACCACAATCGATACACTCTAAGATAGAAAGGCTTGGTTCTAATTTAAAGGATGCTGTGGATAAAAAATTACAAGAGAAGGAAAAGCAGGAAGAAGATAAGCAGAAAAATAAAGAGATTAAAAAACATAAGAGAGATAAGTAATTCTATATCTCTTTAATATTATAAGATTTTAAAATATTGGACTTAAGCTTCAAAAGTTATAAATTTAAATATTTAAAATAGTAGTATGAGTGATACTAGAATAGAATCTGATAGCTTAGGAGAAATAGCTGTTCCAAGTAATCATTACTGGGGAGCACAAACTCAACGTTCTTTGGAAAATTTCAAGATTGGCTCAGAAAAAATGCCAATTTCTTTGATTAAAGCTTTAGCGATAGTGAAATTAGCTGCAGCGCGTGTTAATATAAGATATGGAGATATTGCAAATGATGTAGGTAGTGCTATTTGTCAAGCAGCGCAAGAAATAATAGATGGCAAGTTTGATGAAGAATTTCCACTTGCTATTTGGCAAACTGGTTCTGGCACTCAGACCAATATGAACATCAATGAAGTCGTAGCTAATCGTGCAATAGAGATAGTGGGGGGAATAATTGGAAGCAAATCTCCAGTACATCCAAATGATCATGTTAATTACGGGCAATCTTCAAACGATACCTTTCCAACAGCAATGCATATAGCTGCAGCTAAGCAAATAAATGATCTACTTGTTCCTAACATGCAAGAGTTATATAAAACATTGGATTTAAAGTCACAAGAGTTTGAGCAAATTATCAAAGTTGGACGTACTCATTTGCAAGATGCAACTCCACTTACTTTGGGACAAGAATTTTCTGGTTATGCAGCTCAAATTCAAAAGGGTATTGAGCGAGTAAAAACTGCTTTAACAAATATATATGAACTTGCGCAAGGAGGCACTGCAGTTGGTACGGGTCTTAATACTAAGAAAAACTTTGCTTTGGATTTTGCAAAGGAAGTAGCAGAAATAACGGATCTACCTTTTGTAACAGCAAAAAATAAATTTGAAGCATTAGCAGCAAATGATGCACTAGTTGAGCTCAGTGGAGCATTAAATACAGCTGCAGTAAGTATTATGAAAATTGCAAATGACATAAGACTTCTGGCATCAGGACCAAGGTGTGGTATTGGAGAAATAATATTACCGACTAATGAACCAGGATCATCAATTATGCCAGGAAAAGTAAATCCAACTCAATGTGAAGCAATCACTATGGTATGTGCTCAAGTAATGGGAAATCACACAACCGTTACAATTGCTGGTAGCAACGGTCATTTTGAGCTCAATGTTTTTAAACCAGTAATTATCTATAACGTACTACAGTCGGTTCAGCTTTTGGCTGATGCTAGTATTAATTTTAGTAATAAATGCATAGTTGGAATTCAAGCCAACAAAAAAAGAATATCAGATTTATTAAATCAATCTTTAATGCTAGTTACCGCTTTAAATACCCATATAGGTTATGACAATGCAGCAAAAATAGCAAAATATGCCTATGACAAGAACATCACTCTCAAAGAAGCTGCTGTAGAACTTAAGCTGCTTAATGAACAACAATTTGATGAGATCATAAAGCCAGAAAATATGATTAGCCCTAAGTGAATTAGTTGTGTTAGGAGATATAAGAAAATTTCAATTAATTTTCAGATTTATATTATCTTTTTCCCAACCACTCAATCTATAGAATAGAGTTAAGCTAAAATTCATCAAAAATAGCTATACTCATATAAGAATAAAAAATACGCTCAAGCGTATATATATAATGCGCTATTGGTTAGGGGGAACATGCCGACACCACGAAAAACAGAAGAAGTTGATCAATCGCAAATTGCTTGTAAGTTGGATGATGAATTAGAAACCAGTAGTGAGTCGTCAGATTCTGGTATTGATTCTCCAAAAATCAATTATGTTCAGAAATCAGATGATTGTGATGGTACTTTACCCAATGATACTCATAACCTACACAGCAGAATAGAAAGAATTTTCCAGATACTTGATGTAACACAAGATTGCAATAACGTAAATAAATTATCCTACATACTTGCTTTATTCTCTTGCTCTATTAAGAGAAATCCTAATATAAACTATGACGGTCTAATTTATAAAGAAGCTTTTGCTTTCTTTATAAAGGAGGGTATTAATGTTAATTCGCAAAACAAAAATGGAGTTACTCTACTTCATCTAGCAATAGAAATTGGTGACATTGAGGCAGCAAGATATTTACTTACTAAAAAAGGCATAAACCCGTTTATCCAGAACAATAATGGTAAGACACCATTTGACTACGCTAAAGGAAAAACAGAAATATTGCAAATGATGATTGAAGCTGAGTATAAACATGGTAGCTCCAAAAATAAATTTTTTCATTTTGCTGTAAAATATAATCAAATTGATGTAGTAAAATATTTAGTAGAAGATCAAGGATATGAGGTTGATCTAGCAGATTGTCAACATTCAACACCGCTACACGTTGCAGCCATGGAAGGTCATGTTGATATAGTAAGATATTTAATTGCAAGGGGTGCTAATGTAAATCATGTTTCTCGGCTTGGAAATACAGCTTTAGTCCTTGCTGTAAGTTGTATTAATAATAATGAAAAAGATCACTTAAAAATAATAAAATTATTAGTAAGAAATAGGGCAGACGTTAATTTTATTTCCAAAGATGCAGGAGTTTTGTTTCAACAATCAGCATTACACTTTGCTGTTCAGTACTTTATTCAAAACAGTAACAAAGATTCATTAAACATAGTTTCGTATCTGCTATCTCTACCTAAGTTAAATGTTAACATTTGTGATGATCGCAATGAAACAGCACTACATTATGTGGTAAAAAGTAAACTAGATGTAAACAGTCAATTAAAAATTTTAGGTACTTTGTTGACAAGAAAAGATATTGATCTTTTAGTTGCAGACAATACGGGCAAATCTCCACTTGATTACGCTCAAAAGCCAATTTTAGATGTTCTACATAGATATATAGAAATTAAAAACAATTATAAAATTGCTAATAATAGCAATTCAGCTTCATACTGTTTAGCTACACTAACGATAGCAACTAGTTTTGTGTTGATTGTAGGAAGCGGCATCTTATTAAACGATGTAATAGCAATGCAAGATGATTATGCACGTTATATGTGTGTTGGTTTTATTATGATGGCAGCAATTGGTATATTGAGCAGTGTTAATATCTTAACACGTAATTATATTGAAAAAAAAGGAATAAAAGAAGATTTTGAATATCAGATAGAAAAATTGATCAAAAACAGTGACAATATCGGTAATGCATTAGCTCAACCAAAAATAGAAAATATACCAGATATGAACTTTATAGCATATCCAACAATAATTTGAAGGATTCATAAGAAAGAAGAATCAACGGCATGACGAAAAGACTTGAACAGAGGGATGTTCTTCCTAGCGCTGTGTTTGATAACAAACCAATGAGGTTCAATTTTATTAAAGTCAGGAGAATATGGTGGAAGA
>BNGT01000003.1 GCA_016860565.1 Candidatus Mesenet longicola
TGCTCTAGATCTTTTTATTCGAGCTAAAGAAAAATCTCCAAGGGTGCAGAGGTTTTTTGCTGATCAAGGATACAAAGGTAAACTACAAAGTCGCTGTTTATTGGAGACAGGATGTTTATTAACGATCACCAAAAAAGCAGTAGATACTACAGGATTCCAGGTTATTCCTAAACGTTGGATTGTGGAAAGAACTTTTGCTTGGCTCTCCAATTTTAGACGCATGAGCAAAGATTACTAGCATTCTCCTCTTACTTCAAAAACTAATATCTTCTTTAATATGATTACTTCTATGCTTTCTAAATTATCTACTTAATCTCTTTCAAGACAGGTTCTGAGCAAGCTAAGAAAAAGATTTAATTAAGGAAATTTCAATATAATCATTTCTCCTCTTTCGTAGTAGGTCTTTTGTTATTTTTTATACGTCTATAACTTTAAATTGTAGGATAGCCCTTCAAAAAGCATATAATTTTATTATTTTTTAAAATCTTTCTGAGAATTGTGGCATTTGAGTTTGAAATAAACGTCAATTTAAGATTAATATAAAAACTTGCTCAATTTTATTTTTAGTAAAAATAGGTCAGCTATAAAGAATTTAAATTGAGAGAAATTAACCGATTTGTCATTACGCAAGCTCGTTTAAATAAAATGAACAAAGCCCTTATTTTTTAGAGTAATTGGCAAATTATCTTTATCCCTTACAATAACCTCTTTGCCATCTGTAACATGCCCTATCTTTGTTATATTAACTCTACACTTTTGCGATATTTCCTCAATTTTATTGCTATGCTCACTGCTTGCTGTAAATAACAACTCATAATCATCACCTCCCGTAAGCACTAGATCGATATAATCTGGCTTTTTTTCCACTATTTCTCTTGCTGCAAATGATAGTGGTATTTTATCTGAATGTAGTTCCATGCCTACGTTCGATAACTCACATATATGCTGTGCATCCTGTATTAAACCATCTGAAATATCAATACATGATGAAGCAAAATCAGAAATTGCCTGCCCTAAAGTAACTCTCGGTTCTGGAATATCATAACGACCTTTTAAACGTCCTGTGCTATCTCTTATAATTCCTTGATATGCAAGAAGGCCAAGAGCTGCATCTCCTATTGTACCACTGACACACACTAAATCACCTAAACCAGCACCTGATCTATATATAAATCTATCACCTTTTATCCCAAATGCCGTTACGCTGATAATAACTTTACCATTGTGAGCTGTGGTATCACCACCTAATAATTTCACTTGAAAATATTTATTATCCTCCTTGAGCCCAGCTACAAAACTTTCCCACCATAAATCATCTACATTATTTGGCAAAACAAGACCCAACATATAACCATAGGGAGTTCCTCCTACTGCTGCAATGTCAGAAAAATTAGTTCTTAATGATTTTTTTGCTAAGTTATAAGGCAAATAGTTTGAAAAAAAATGTACACCTTCAATTAGTATATCTTTCGTAACAAGATATGAGCTATTTGCTAAAGTAGCAGCATCATCTCCAATTGAATTATCTAAAGGTTTTAAATATCTCTTAATGTACTCAAACTCTCTCATATATACTTAAATTAATAATGTGTTATGTATAGTAGATAATATTAAAGTATAAAAATGAAAAAGATTTCTAAATGTATCTATTATGCATTTAAAGATACTATTGCCCATGGTGGAGAAGAGTATTCAGGGTACTTAGCATTTATTATTTTGTTATCCATTTTTCCTTTTTTAGTATTTCTTACAACCTTAGCTGCAACTGTCACTAATTTCTTAAATCAATATGATATTGACAAAAGACTCTTATCATTTATTACCGAAAATATGCCCAGTGATATGATGTCATCACTGATGCCTCGCATTAATGAGATTGTATCTGGTCCCCCACAAAATCTACTGACGCTTGCCATAATTGGTGCTATATGGACTGCATCTTCTGCAGTTGAAGGAATAAGAGGTATACTAAACAAAGTATACAGAGTTTCATCTCCACCATCATATATATTGCGCAGGTTACTTAGTGTAATCCAATTCTTAATTATCACACTGATTATAATAATTACCATAATGTGTGCCACTTTAATACCAATACTAGAAGATTCTTTTAATTGGAAAATTAGTAGCTATATTAGATTCATCATAGTTGAATTTGTATTATTTATTACAATCTGTTGGCTGTATTTTTTATTGCCAAACGTAAAACAGAAATTTATCAATGTCATCCCAGGTAGCATAATGGTTATAATACTGTGGACTCTATCAGCTATAGCTTTTACCAAATATTTACAGACTTTTCATCAGCTTAGCATCATATATGGCAGCTTAGCTGGAATTATAGCCTCTCTTTTGTTTTTCTATATTTTAAGTTTCATTTTTATATATGGAGCAGAATTTAATTACAAGTTTAAACATTGCAATTCTGCACAAAAAGATATAAAATAAAAGTTATTTACTAGCAAAATGAGTGGTTTATTATCTGATAAAGTAGCTTTAATTACTGGAGCTTCAAAAGGGATAGGAGCAGCGGTAGCTAAAAGATTTATACAGGAAGGTGCGCATGTAATTTTAGTATCTAGAAATATTGAAGATTTAAGGGAAATAGATGATGAAATAAAAAAATTAATTCCTGACAAAAAAGAAGAATCTAATACTACTTTAGTACAGCTTGATCTTTTAGAATTTGAGAAAATAAAAGAACTTGCAGGGGCGATTGATAAACAGTATCAACGTTTAGATATTTTAGTTGCCAGTGCTGGGGTATTGGGTGAGTTATCCCCTGTACAGGATTATGATTCAAGTACATGGGAAAGTATTATAGGAATCAATTTTAATGCTAATTGGCACTTAATTAAGAATTTGGATCTATTACTTAAACGTGCTGAAGCAGGAAGAGCTATTTTTGTTACCTCAAATACTGGACAATCACCAGCTTCCTATCCATACTGGGGGCCATATGCTGCCAGCAAAGCTGCTTTAGAAGCAATGATAAAAGTGTATGCAGCAGAAACAAAACACACAAAATTATGTATTAATATAGTACAACCAGGGCCAATAAACAGTGGTGTTTACAAACGGGCATTTCCTGGACAAGATATATCAAAACTACCTTCACCAGAAGAATTCACCGATAAATTCTTAGAACTTGTATCTGAAAATTGCAAAGTTAGTGGAGAGGTCTTTCAATTACAACCACTCCAATCAACAATATAATAACACAAGCAGAAAGCTTATATTGCATACTTCTGTACAGTTTCTTATTCTTTTTTCTATAAGGAAAGCTTATTTAGGTCAAATTTTTAGACTACTTTTTACTTTCATTATCATTTATCTCTTGATAATCAGAGTCAACTACTTTTTCATCACTAGACTGATACCCTTCATCATCTGTCGCTTTAGAATCAGGAGAAGTATTTTGTTGTTGTTGAGAAGCAGCATACATAGCCTCACCAAGCTTCATAGATACTTGAGAAAGATTATCAATTTTTTGCTGAATTAAATCAGTATTATCAATACTATCAGATTTTATAGATTCCTTTAATTCATTAATTGCATTTTCAATATTAGATTTATCATTAGCAGAAACTTTATCTCCATACTCTCTTAAGGATTTTTCTGTAGAATGAATCATACTGTCAGCGTTATTTTTAACTTCAATAAATTTTTTGCGCTTTTCATCTTCATTTGCTTTTTCTTCAGCTTCTTTAACCATACGCTCTATCTCATTTTTCGACAATCCACCAGAGGACTGTATTGTTACTTTTTGTTCTTTACCAGAAGCTTTATCTTTTGCAGAAACATTAACAATACCATTTGCATCTATATCAAAAGTAACTTCAACTTGCGGCATGCCACGCGGTGCAGGTGGAATACCTTCTAAACTAAATTGACCGAGCAGCTTATTATCAGCAGCAATCTTTCTTTCCCCTTGATATACTTTTATTGTCACTGCAGTTTGATTATCTTCAGCAGTAGAAAAAACCTGAGATTTTTTAGTAGGAATAGTAGTATTGCGTTCAATAAGGGAAGTAAAAACACCTCCAAGTGTCTCAATTCCAAGAGAGAGAGGAGTTACATCTAAAAGCAAGACGTCTCTTACATCACCTGCAAGTATAGCTCCTTGTATAGCAGCACCCATTGCTACAACTTCATCTGGGTTAACACTCCTATTTGGACTCTTACCAAAAAATTTTTCTACTTTTTCTATAACCTTTGGCATCCTTGTCATGCCACCTACTAAAACAACTTCAGCTATAGACGAAGTAGTTAATTCGGCATCTTCAAGAGCTTTTCTACAAGGAGCCATAGTCTTTTCTATCAGATGATCAACTAAACTTTCAAGTTTTGCTCTAGTTAATTTTATGTTTAAATGTTTAGGACCGCTACTATCTGCAGTCAGATAAGGTAAGTTTACTTCTGTTTGCATAGAGCTTGATAATTCTATTTTAGCTTTTTCAGCAGCCTCTTTGATTCTTGATAACGCTAACCGATCAGAGCTCAGGTCCATTCCATTTTCTTTTTTAAATTCACCTAACAAGTAATTTATTATGCAACTATCAAAATCTTCACCACCTAATTTAGTATCACCATTAGTAGATTTTACTTCAACAACTCCTTCACTTATCTCTAATATAGACACGTCAAATGTACCACCACCTAAATCATAGACAGCTATAGTATGACCATGTTTTTTATCTAATCCATACGCTAAAGCTGCAGCAGTTGGTTCATTTATTATTCTTTTAACTTCCAAGCCTGCTATCTGACCAGCGTCCTTTGTAGCTTGACGTTGAGCATCATTAAAGTAAGCAGGAACAGTTATTACAGCTTGTGTTACTTTCTCTCCAAGAAAAGTTTCTGCTGTTTCCTTCATTTTTTGTAATACAAAAGCACCAATTTGACTAGGTGAATATTGCTTACCCCAAGCTTCAACCCAAGCATCACCTTTTACATTAGCAATTTTGTATGCAGTTCCTACTTCAGCATCATCAAATTTTCGTCCTATTAATCTTTTTGTTGCTATAAACGTATTCATAGCGTTTGTTGACGCTTGTCTTTTAGCTGCAGCACCAACTAACATTTCTTTTGATTCAGTAAAAGCTACTACAGAAGGAGTAGTTCTTGCACCTTCACTATTTTCAATTACTTTTACTTCACCACCAACATTAACTGCAACGCAAGAGTTAGTAGTTCCTAGATCTATACCAATAATTGCCATAAAAACTGCTCTCCTAAATTAATTAAACTCAAACTATATTCTTAACTATATAGTAATGATTTATTAGATTACAACCCCTATTGTCTTTAGATAAAATTAATTACATTATTTCAATAAGCGTAACAACCACCTGGTTAACCAAGATTTACCTTTTTTAACGTTGTTAGTTCTATTTGACTTATGTAAAACTTTGCTATTCTTCCTCTGACTTTTTTGATTACTTTGATTAAAATCTAAAATTGGTGAATTTTCACAATTATGAACATCACCACTAATCTTAAGATAGAAATTATCTATATCAAGATTATTATCAACATCAACATTGAGTAAAATATTGTATTCCCTTTCTATCTCAGATATTATGCTGCGCTTGCTATTAAAAATATAAGCAATAACCCAATAATTCGCATATAAGTTAAAAATCTTGCCTCGATTCTTATCAACAGCATACTTAAGCTCACGTAAAATAGAAAGTGCTATAACTTCCATAGATTTTATCTTTCCTATACCTTTGCAATAAAAACACTCAACAGTATTAGACTCTAAAATACTTTGTTTGATTCTTTGTCTTGAAATTTCCATTAAACCAAAAGAATTAATACATCCATATTGAATCTTAGCTCTATCATTCTTAAAAGCTTCCTTAACAGCTAATTCAACTTCCTGGCAATGCTCTTGTTTTACCATATCTATAAAATCAATCACTATGAGGCCAGACAAGCCACGCAAACTCACCTGCCTAGCTATTTCTTGAACTGCTTCCATATTAGTTTTATACGCTGTTTCCTCAATACTTCCTTCTCCTGTCATTTTACCTGAGTTTACATCTATTGATACCAAAGCCTCTGTTGGTGTTATTACTAAGTAACCACCAGAAGGTAATTCTACTAAATTATTGTATAATTTTGATATTTGTTCTTCAACTTTATAATAAACAAAAATCGGTAATATATTTTTGTATAATTCAATACGTAATTTATTTCTTAATGGCTTAACATACTCTTTAACTATTTTATAAGCCTCTTCACCTGATACTGTTATTTCACCTACTTGATTATCGTAAAAATCCCTAAGTGATCTTGTAATAACATCAGTTTCACTATGAATAAGGACCGGAACTTTGCTATCTGTAATGCTATTTTGCTTATTCTGAATTTTTTTCCACACAGAACACAGTTCTATATAATCTTGCTCTATTTCTTCCTTTTTTCTAAAAGCACCAACAGTTCTAATAATTAAACTAGTTTTTTCTTGTAATTGTATACTACTTAACACCTCTCGTAGATACTTCCTAACATTTTCATCCTCTATTCTACGAGACACACCACCCTTGCTATTAGAATTTGGCATTAAAACACAATATTTACCTACTAAAGTAATATATGTTGAGAAGGATGCTCCCTTGTAGCCACGAGCTTCCTTTGTAAGCTGAACTAGAATCTTCTGATTTAACTGTATGACATCTTGCAGTTTATATTTTTTGTAAACTGGTAAACTACTCTCATTGTTATCAGTACAATCATCATCGCTCTGCTCTGAAACTGACTGATCATTGCTAGTTGATTCTTTATTGTTTTGAACACATTTCTTATAAGAATAAAACTGCTGAAGTAAAAGCTTTTTCTCATCTTCAGGAAGCTGGTAATAAATAGGTGATATCTCATAAAATGATAAAAAACCTTGCTTATTTTTTTCATATTCAATGAAAACTGCTTGTAGGGAAGGTTCTATACGCTTAACTAAAGCAGTATATATATTACCTTTTAATTGTTTTTTTCCTTTAATATCTTGCTCAAATCCAACTATTTTATCATCATCTAAAACAGCTATTTTTATTTCATCTTGCAATATAGCATCTATTAATATTTTTTTATCACGACTTGACACGTATATAACTTTAAATAATAAATCATTAAACCCTAAATTTTATTTAATACCAACAATAATTGTCAAGAATCTTAATCAATACAATACATAAGGTCTCCATACATACTTTTGTAGTAATATGAATAGTATATTAATCTTTTTTTAAGCTGTTTTTAATTAGCTAAACTTTAATTTAATATAATAACATATGAACAAAGGGTTTTCTCTTTTGGAGTTAACTATAGTATTAATTATTTTATCTATAGTTTTTAGTAATGTATTATCACTGAAAAACAAATACATAAATAAAGAAAAATATCAACAAACATTGAAAAAATTGGATCTGATAGAAAAGGCAATTGAATCATATGCAGCTTCTCATAATCGTCTTCCATGTCCAGCAATAGGAGAACTTAAAGCTAGCGAAAAAAAATTTGGTCTAGAGAGCACAAACCTTGAAGACGGAAATTTTAAATGTAGAGATTTAATACTGTTTAAGCAAATATCACATGGGACTGTACCAGTACGTACTTTACAGCTTGATGATGATTTCATGTTTGATGGCTGGAGCAGACGCATTGGATACTCAATTGATAGCAATTTTTCTAATCCAGAATATTACTTATCCTCACATAATGGTTCTATAAAAATAGTTGGAGGAAATAATCAAGTAAAAACAAATCATGCAATGATGGTGCTTGTCAGCCATGGCAAAAATGGATATTGTGCATGGCCACATTATGGAGAAACACAAATTTACAATAGCTCTACTAATGATGATAAAAGAGTAAATTGCTCAAACTATCAAACTGGTAATCATATTTTTATACAAAAACCTTTTTCAAAGCAAAACCCTTCAGATGAACTTAGTTATTTCGATGACATTGTTAGATATAAAATGAGATGGCAATTTAATTAAAATTATATGCATTAAATAAAACTTGAAGTGAATTTAGAACAAAAAAATAACAAAAAATAAGAGAAATGAATAGGATACAAAAAAAATACTAAAACCAGAGATAGGAAATGTGTCACAAGCATATGGAAATTTTACAGATTCAAGGAGCTGTATGATAATGGTATGAAATAAGCAAAGCAAATAGAGGATATAGGAAGAGCATATAAAAATGAGCTGAGAAAAATGGGGATTCTGAAGGTGAGGTTAGGTCTGTATAGCTAAAAAGAACAAAAAGTGAAAGATGGTGAAATTAGGTTATTTGAGTTCTCGGGATACTTATTACGTGGGTAATATAATGGGCGAATTTATCAATAATTGATACTCATTAGACCTCTTTCAAAACTCAAATAGAAAGTTCAAAATTATAAATAGCCGCAATCAGATTGAACCTCAGAGCAAAACGTTTACATGTACCAAACACAAAATAATCTAACAGACAAGAATTAGGAGGATTTAAATAGTTAAATCAGGATGCTGATACAATATTTTTCTGGGAAGCAATATGTTTGCTATCAATTTGCATTGGTGTGTAGCAACTGATTGTGTAATTATAAGAACGTAACCAATGATCAATATCAATCTGTAGATCTGGCAAAATTTCTAAAAATGACTTGCATGGTTTTATGTAATTAGGTGGGTGTTAACCCACCTAATTACATAAATTTAAACAATAAAAATTAATGTTTTTTTCCTAAAGCTACTTATAATACTAAAAATTAATTTTAAAAAAATGAGAAAATTAAGTTTAGTAGGTTTTTTACTGCTAGCAGTAGTATTCAATAATTCCTATGCCAAATCAATATTTAGTGATCATAGTAGAGTTAACAATTATAGTAATGAATATAAATTCAATCCATTTTTCAAGACAATAGGCTGTGAAAATTGTGAGTTTTTACCTCCTATACCTAAGTTAAATGCGTTTGATGAAGCAATGCTTGAAGTTTGTGGTAATTGGGGAAATGTACCCAGAAATAGTAACTTTATTTCAGTATTAAGTAATAATAAATATCAAGATGAATTTGATTCTATATATAATGAGCTTAACCATCAAGTAATTACACCTAACGCAGATACTGAAACATTTAAAAAAGAATTAGCAATGGTTTGGTTTGGTCATAATGCATTTAGGCATGTATTTTGTGGTGAACCAAACAGAAGTAAACTTGGAGGGATGCATTTTGTGGGCAGGTATCTTGAAGCTCAAGAAAAAGGATGGGCTGGAATTACAGAAAATAAATCATGCCCTAAAAAAGAATTAGCAGAAGAAATAGAACATCCAATATACACTTTAGGAGTTGATTTTTTAAATCCAGAAAAAAAAGTAAAAACTAAGTGTCAAGGTGGATATGATTATAGTTGGCATGCCAAAGATATTTTGATTTTAGCAACTAAAGCATTAAAAGATTTTCAAAGTGAAGAGCAAGGGATGTGTTTATACGATTTACCAGACGGAAATAAGGCAGTTTTTGTCAAAAAAAGCAGTAAAGCTATAACTACCTTTTACCCGGATCTGACTCCTCACTGTGATAGGGGTAAGACCAGCTGTGGTTGCAGATGAGATTTTAAAATTAACGTTCTTTTCGAGGACATAGATTTAGAAGCTAATAATATTTTATTTAAATTATGTCTTTTTCTTATTAAGAAGATTCTTTACAACTTTTGAGGGGCGAAATGAGACAACGTTGTGTTCTTCAATTGATACTTCTTTTGAGGTTTTAGGATTATGGACAATCCTTGCTTTTTTCTTATTTACTTTAAATGTACCAAAAGAGCTTATTTTTAATACTCCCTCTTTTGCAAGAATTAATCCTATCTCGTTTATTATATCTTCTACTATTTCTAGTGAATCTTTTTTAGATAATCCCACTTGATTGCTAATTATCTCCGCTATTTTAGCTTTAGTTAAAGTACTACTCATTTTTAATCAGGATATAAAATTTCTATCTTATAAGTCATTTTTTGAGAAAAGCATTGAAAAATCAATATTTCTATGTTCTTAAGCTTTGAAAATTTTCATTATTCAAGTTACCTACAATACATTCGCATACTTCTTCTTTTAGTAGTCTGATGTTTGCGTTTAATTTTTCCTTTTCTTCTTTCTTTTTTTCAAAACTTGCATCTAATTCTTTCCTTTGCCTTTCCTTTCTTTCAAAGCTTGCATCTAATTTCCCTTTTTTTATTTCCTTGCTTTTAATAACTTCAATTAATTCTTCTCTTTGCTCCTCCTTTCTTTTTAGGCTTTCATTTAATTCTTCTTTCCGTCTGTCAAAGCTATCATCTAATCTCTTTCTCGCTCCTCTTTTTATTTCAAAGCTTTCATCTAACGTTTTTCTTGCTTTTTTCCTTTCTTCAAGGCTTATATCTAATCTTTTCCTTGCTCCTTCCTTTCGCTTAAAGACTTTATCTAGCGCATCTTTTTCTCTTTCTAGAATTTCAATCTCTTCCTTCAATTTGCCAAGCTTACCCTCTTCCTCTTTAATTTTCTCATTCAGCTTACTAAGCTCATTCTCCGCTACTTGAATTCCCTCGTTCAGTTTACCAAAATTGCTATTCCCTTCTGCAATATCCTCTTTCAGTTTGCTAAATTCACTCTCTTTTTCTTTAATCTTCTGTTCTTCTTTTTTAATCTTCTCCTCTAATCCACTAAGCTGACTCCTTGCTTCTTCAATACTCCTCTCCAATTCAGTTAAGATTATCCTTTTTTCTTCAACCTCTTCCTTTACTTTTTTAAGCTCTCTCTGCGTCATATCCAAAGCATCTTCCAATGCCTCTTTATGTTCATTAATAATTCTATTCTCTTTCCATGACACTCTCGGCTCATCTTTTTTCAGTGGAGTACTCGCATACAATTTCCCACTCATTTGAGACAGCTCAAAATGCAGCGAATCCTCATATTCTACCGAATCCCCCTCTTCCAATTTTATACTTTTTTCCTGAATTGATTCTATTTTATCTTCTACTCTATCTTGCTTGATTTTCGATTCACTGATTATTTGTTTTTCTTTAAAAACAATCAAACCCAGTAGTAATATCCACATCACTATGGAACAAATAAAGAATACAATTGCTTTTGTTCTATCTCCTCCTGATTTATTAAACTCTTTTGAAAGAGCAAAACCATTAGCAATTGTAAGAAGTGACGTAGTTACTATGCCTAGAGCCAGTAATGTATTAAAAACATATTTGCGTCTCTTATTAATGCATAAAACTTCTTCCTGAATTTCTCGTTGAGAAATTACCATTTAAAAACCCCCTACATACTACATTAAGTCTAATTTAGAAAAAAAATTAATACAATAAATAAAATTTATTGCAGCAGAAGACGTTTATCGGTATTTTATAAACGTCTTCTTAATTTAAAGAATATCGTGTCTTCCATTGTCAATGACGTGCTCAATTTAATAAAACAAAATTCAGTAAAATTCATTAATTTTCGTTTTACTGATATGTTTGGCAGTTGGTATCATAAAACTTATAAAGCAGATTCAAGTAAAATTGAGCTTATATTGGCAAACGAAATACCAATCGAGAGTTCTTTTGCAGCTGGTAGAAATGCATATGAAAATATAATTTTATTACCGGATTTAACTACTGCCTTTCTCGATCCATTTTGTGCACAAGCAACACTTGTAATTCTTTGTGATGCTATGGATAAAGATGGCAAAGAGTACAAATATGATTCTAGATCAATAGCAAAAAGAGCACATAAATATATGCTTAGTACTAGCATTGCAGATCAAGCACGCTTTAACTCTGAAATGCAATTTCATATTTTTGATGATGTAAAATATCATACCAGTAAGTGTTCTTCGTATTTTAAATTAGATTTAATAGGAGAGAACAACTCAAATAAAAAGCAATATGATGAAATAAATGAGTTAAAGGATACAATGACTCATTCAAACGATCAGCTGCATGACATAAGGTCAGAAATTTTAGAAATGATGTCTGAAGTAGGAATAAAACCTCTATCACACTACTTGCAAGGTGTTTCTAAATGTGGGGTTGAATTTGAGTGTGAGGAATTTTTACGTAGTGCTGATAATATACAAAAGTTTAAATATGTAGTGCGCAATGTTGCAAATTCATATGGCAAAACTACAACTTTTATGCCTTTTCCAATAAAAGGATGTGAAAGAAATAGCATGCGTTGCAGTCAATCTTTGTGGAAGAACAATGAGAATTTGTTTTTTAATCAAAATGGTAAGACATCAGAAACATGTTTGTATTATATTGGTGGCATCATAAAACACGGACAAGCAATTAATGCTTTTGCACACCCCACAACAAATAGCTATGCTGATCATTCATACTCGGGATATTTCTTTGCTGATTTCACTCAGGCAACAACTAAAATACCACATAACGGTAAAGTTTGCGATGCTATTGCCAATCCATATCTTTGCTTTACTGCGCAGCTTATGGCTGGTCTTGATGGTATAAAAAATAAAATTCATCCTGATGAAGCTTTGGACGAGCAATCAGAATCTGAAAGTATGGGGCTAAGCACTGTTGCTCAGTCTCTGCAAAGTGCTTTAGATGCGCTGAACCATGATAAAGAATTCTTACTTCAGGGCAATGCTTTTACTGAAGAACAAATTAATGAATACATAATAGCAAAAAAAGGCGAAATTAAAGATAAAGAGTTAGCTATACATCCAGTTGAATTTGCAAATTATTACAATTTGTAATTTTATAAAAAATGTTAATTAAGATTGGTACAAGAGGTAGTGAGCTTGCAGTCATTCAGGCTATGGAAGCGAAAGAGTTGTTACTTAGCTATTTTCCTAATCTTGATATAGAAATTGTTACAATCAAAACTTCAGGTGATAAAAATACTAATATAGCTTTATCTAGCATCGGTGGAAAAGGGCTATTCACTCTAGAAATTGAAAATGCATTGCTCTCTAAAAACATAGACATTGCCGTACACTCCCTTAAAGATGTACCTGCATTTTTTGCTCAAGGTTTAATAATACCCTGTGTTTTGAAAAGATATAGCCCTTATGATGCTTTTATCTCACATAAATATCAAAATATATTATCTCTTCCATATGATGCTACTGTTGCTACTTCTGCAATAAGAAGAAAGGTACAATTACAAAAATTAAGACCTGATTTAAATATAGTGCCAATACGCGGTAATGTGACAACACGGCTAAAAAAATTAGAACTATTTGATGGCATGATACTTGCTGAAGCTGGGCTGATCAGACTGCAAAAACATAATGTCATAAAAAAGGTGTTACCTGCAAAAGAAATGTTGCCTAGCGTAGGCCAAGGAGCTATATGTCTGCAATGTTCTGCGGGTAATACTAAAGTTATAGAAATGCTAGAGGCAATAAATCATAAGGCAACCTTTACGCAAATTCAGGCAGAGCGTAGTTTTATGAGAACAATTAATGGTTCTTGCTTTACTCCACTTGCTGCTTTAGCTGAGTATCAAAGCGAAAATCAACTGTATCTAAGATGCATGTTAGCTGACGAGCAAGGTAAAAATGTATACTTTACTGAACGTCTTGCGCATGTAGAGGATGCTGAAAAGATGGGAATAGATGCTGGTTTGGAGCTAAAGGCAAAAATTTATTAGCTAAATTATGGCAAATATGTTACTACAGAGCTGATCTTTTATAAAAGTAGTTATGACAGTAAAACGTAAAAAGATATCTTTAATTGGTGCTGGCAATATTGGTGGAACTTTAGCACATATGATTGCTCTTGCAGAACTTGGAGATGTTGTGCTTTTAGACATTAATGAAGGTATACCACAAGGAAAAGCACTTGATCTTGCACAATCTTCAGCTATTGATAAGTTTGATGTAAGTATTATTGGCAGCAATAATTATGAGGATATAAAAGATTCAGATGCAATCATTATCACTGCAGGTATAGCGCGTAAGCCAGGAATGAGTCGTGACGATTTGTTGAGTATTAACACTAATATCATGAAAGAAGTTGGAAAAAATATCAAAAAATATTCTCCCAACGCATTTATAATAGTTATAACCAATCCTCTTGATTCTATGGTTTGGGTAATGAAGCAAGTTACCGATGTACCATCTAATATGATAGTAGGGATGGCTGGAGTTTTAGATTCAGCTCGCCTTTCTTATTTTCTTGCACAGGAGATGGGAGTTTCAGTCAAAGATATTTCTGCTTTTGTTTTAGGTGGACACGGTGATACTATGTTGCCTTTAGTTCATTACTCCACAGTCTGTGGAATTCCTTTAACTGACCTTATTGATATGAAGATGATTACAAAAGAGAAAATTGATGAAATATTTGAGCGTACCCGTAATGGAGGGAAAGAAATTGTAGAGTTACTTAAATCTGGATCTGCTTACTATGCACCTGCTTCATCTGCCGTTTGTATGCTTAAGTCTTACCTCAAAGATCAAAAACGTATTCTTCCATGCGCTGCTTATTTAAATGGTGAATATGGTGTGCATGATTTATTTATTGGCGTACCTGCAATTATAGGCAAGAATGGTATTGAAAAAATTATAGAAGTAAAGCTCTCTGACGAGGAGAAAATGGAGTTCACCAAGTCAGTGGAAGCAGTAGAAGAATTAGTAACACAAACGAAAATAATTGTTTTTAACATTTAAAACAGCATCTGAACCCTGCTTTAAGCTTATGCATTTTTCAAATTCTACCGAAAATTGTGTCGATCTCATCAATACACTCCCGCTCTTTATAAGCAAGAAAGTAGTTAATAAATTCAAGAAATTTTTGCTATCCCATCTTATAATCACATAATAAAAAAGAAAATATTTAAATATTAAGTAGAATTTTTAGAATTCTCTGAATTGTTTATCTTGTATCCTTATTTTTCGACCTTTTTATCACCAATCTGGAGAGAAACGAGTGATAACATCAGAGAGAGGAAAGCGTTCTTAGCTTTGATCTGCGGATTCCCACCACAGGAAGCTACCAGCTGATGCTGGAAGCGCCATAGTCGTATGTTTTAAAGCACATGACCATAAGGGCATCAAACCTTATTTTAAGAAAAATCCTAAAACGGCTAGAACTTTGCGTTAGGTCGCGGATAGATCCTATTCATCAGCCTCTAACTCCACTGCTACAGCGGCAACTTTAGTCAAACAAATTTCTTCTAAAGCACCCTATAGATCAGATTATATTAGCAGCCTGATACTATTCTAGATCGTCCTACCAGTACTCTATCACTTAAGAATAGCCTCTACTACCTATCTCTCCAGATCGGTATCCCCATTATATGCAATACCTCAAAATCTATGGAAGCAGAAAATTGCAAGATTTTGCTATTTTTTTAAAAATTTTTAAATCTTTGTTAAGCTAAACAATTTGTGGTATACCTTTTGAAGTTGAATAATGAAAATTTAAGGGCGAGTCTGGAAAAACAACTTTATATATGTCATGGCAGGCCATGGCAGCTTCTGAAAAACCACTTAATATGAGCTTTAATTTACCGGGATAAGTTGATATATCACCAATCGCATATACTCTATCACGACTAGTTTTACAAGTTGCTGGGTCAACGACTATATGTTTGTGCTTTATTTCTATTTCCCAATTTAGTATAGGACCAGGTTCCATTGACAGCCCAAAAAATAGTAGCAAAGCATCTGCAGTTAACAGTTTTTCTTCTTCAGAGCCAATACATTTTACTAAAATTTTGCTCAACTTACCATTTTCTCCAAATAGTTTATTTAATTGATACGGTGTAACTAAATCTATTACGCCTTGCTCTGCCAGCGATTTTATCTTTTCTGCCGTCTCTGATATACAACGAAATTCTTTTCTTCTATGCACAACATAAACTTTTTTTGCTACTTTAGATAATTCAACCGTCCAATCAGCAGCTGAATCACCCCCACCTGCAATTACAACTTGTTTGCCTGCAAAATCAGATATTTTATTTACATTATAAAAAACCGATTTATTTTCATAATCTAAGATATTTTCTAGTGGTGGGCGATTTGGCTGAAAATATCCGCCACCAGCAGCAATTATAACAGCTTTGCAGGTTATTTTTTTTTTCGAATGTTCATCTTCGATCACTATAATCATAGAGCTAGTTTCATTATCATCCAAGATTTCTACTACTTTCTCTTCCAGATGATAAATAGGCTGAAATGGTGATGCTTGCGCAGTTAAGTTGTCAATTAAACCTTGTGCTGTAATCACTGAATATCCTGGAATATCATATATAGGTTTTTCTGGATATAACGCACTACATTGCCCACCTATATTAGGCAAGATATCAACTACATGACATTTCATGCCTAGCATTCCCGCTTGGAAGATTGCAAATATCCCAACAGGACCAGCTCCAATTATTACGATATCAGTTTTATACTTCATTTATACTTAGTAAATATATTTATTTTAATTAGCTTACTGTATAGAGTCAACGTTCAGCAGCAACAGTTTGAATAGAGTGATACTCATTAACGGTAAATTTCAAGGGTATTACGCCTGCTGCGCTCACTTTTATGTTTGAAAGCGTGAAGGTTAATTTCACTGAATTAAATGTAGTATTGATTACTGCTTCTTTATTTACTTCCTGTGCTTTAAAAGTTACAATAGCGGTACTATAATAAGCTAAAGAATCAAAAGATAATTTCATCGACTGAACAGTTATAACTCGTTTGGTATCTAGCTTATATTTTAGTATTGGACTTATCATGCTAGTAGAATTCATGTTCTTTTTAAAGTCTAGATAAATTTTACGTGCAGAGTTATTTTCAATAAAATTTATTTGATATTCTAGATTATCATAGTCATAAGATTCATACATTTCTACATACTTTCCGACTAGATATCTAGATAAAGAAATCTGTTCTTTCTCTTCATTAACTAAGCTTAGTTTTTTTAAAACAGTAAACTCATCGCTGTTGCGATCAGTATATTTAACAAAAATAAAATCTTTCTTTAATGGAAACAGTAAATACAGATTTAATAACACTATGCATAAACATAAAGAAGTAAAAGTTGCTATTAATATTAGCCAAGCTCTTTCTGTTATGCAGAATAAATATTTATAGCAATACCACTCAATTGCATCATTAAAATACTTATCTTTTTTTATTAAATCATTTAGCAAATCTTATCCAAAAAACTATTTATATTTTAAAATATAAAATTTAAATTTTATTAACATAGATCTTTTAATTATAAAAGCCAAAAAATTTTAAGTTCTTAGGTTTCAGTTAATACATCTATATTTTCTTTTTTAACTGAAGATAATGCTTTTTCTCTTAAATCTACGCTCTATGCCATCCAACAATATATCAAACCAAGAATTTGAACAATTAAAAAAAAGATATTGGATCTATTTCTGTTGGTAATTTCAGATGTACAGAAACATATTGCAGAGCAAGAAGTTCATAATAAACATTTCTGATTTATAAACCTGCTTTAGCTATTGATACCTTTTTCCTGATTTTTTGCAGGGGGGTCATTGTTAATTGGTCTGTACAATAATTACTTTATTTAGTGCATTTGCCGCTTGATGACAGCTTCTATCAGGACGAAAACCATATGAGTTATCCAAGAATTCATAAATATTTTCTAATGCTATTTTTACGCCATCCCTGTCGTTTTCATTCGCGGCTCCATCGCTCTATCAAGCCTTGAATATCTGTGATTATATACATCTTCTTACCTTTGATTTTCTTGCCTCCATCCTTTCTTGTAGCATACTCTAAACTGTTTCTCTATTAACAACCACTCCCTTTTACTAAGATCTCTAGCATACTTTTTCTCATCTCTAACCTCACTTTAAATCTCATTACTATCTCTTTTTTGTTTGTTGATATGTTTTAAGATCCAATATAACTGATTTAAAAGATTCAATCTCTCAGTTTTAGTTCATAATGGTTGAATGCACAGAAACGAGAGAAATTTTAAAAATCTAACTCAATTAATCTTGCTGAATCATCGATAAATTTTGCATTAGAAAATTGATTTTTAAACCAAGTATATTGACGTTTAGCATAATGCCTAGTGTTAATTTGAGCCGTGTTAATTGCTTCGTTGAGTGTTACTTCGTTCTTTAAATACTTTATAATCTCTGGCACACCATGCGCTTTCATTGCAGGAAGCCACGGATTAAGGTTCATATCAAACAGTTGTTTTACTTCATTAACTACTCCAAGCTCAACCATACTAGTAAAGCGTTTATTTATTTTATTGTATATGCAATTCCTTGGTGGGCAGATAACGTACATTACAAAATTATCTAATATCGATATAGTAGTTTCTTTATGCCACGTAAAAATTGACTTTCCAGTTTGGGTTACCACTTCAAAAGCCCTAAGAAGACGATGAAAATTATTTTCATGTATCTTCCCCTGAATCATTCGATCTTTGCTTAATACTAACTCATAAAATCCTTGCTTTCCTAGTTCTTCGTATAAATTACGAGACATTACTCTGATATCATCATCTATCTTGGGAATTGATGACAAACCACTAACTAAGCTTTTTATATATAAACCACTACCACCAATTATAATAGGCAATTGTAAATTCTTCCAAGCACTTTTTACTTCTTTTTCTATATCTTGCAGCCAAAGTCCTACTGAGTAATTTACTTGCGCAGAAACGTAACCATATAGTTTATGAGGTATAGATTCGAGCTCTACTGGTTGAGCAGTAATTATAGGAATTTCTTTATATATCTGTTTTGAATCACAATTGATTATTACTCCATTGTACTTTTTTGCCAGCTCAACACACACTTTTGATTTACCAGAAGCTGTTATACCAGTAATTATTAATGCTTTGTTCACTTTACTATGTTATATATTTGTAATAATTATAATTAAGTTCAGATTTATTTAAAGGTGCTAAATGGTAGAGCAAAATTCTTTTACTGAGCGTTTTGCTAAACGCTTCAAAAAAGACGAATTTGAGGAAGATAATAGTAGTACAGGAGGTTTTGCATCAAAGTTTGCAAAAACGCGCCCTGCATCAGATACAAACACTACCAAAGAAGCAAAAAAACAGCATAAGGATAATACATCATTTGCCCAAGACAAAATTAGTAAAAGTAGAATTATGAATGAGCGCAGTTTCGCTGATGCAACAAAGCGTAGTAGAGCTGATTGTGTATTTTTAGTTCGTGGTAAGGATAGAGGAAAACCTGCATGGCATTATGTTCTTGTTGACAAAGATAAAAAAGAGATGTTTTTAGCAAAAAGCAGAACCGGTTCTATAGATGTTGCTCTTTATGGGCAAATTTTACACTCAGGTTGGGGTGAGGACCCACCACAAGATATTGTTGACAAAGTAAATAAAGAATTTGGTGGTGGATGAATTTAAAATTTTTTGTTTTAGATTTAGAATTTTTGTTTTTTATGTTGTTATTGATATAACGTATTTTAAAAATTTATATTATAATGTTACTTTTAATATAAGAATATATGCAAAGAGTCAATAAGTTATTCATATATGTAATAGGTTTTCCTGGAAGCGGAAAATTGTCAATATCAACGGAGTTAAGTAAAACTCTGGATGCTTTAATTATGGACAATAGCATGTTTAATAATATTGCGTTTAATCTTATAGATAATCAGTTGTTTACAAGGCGTGAAGTACCACAAGAACTATGGAATAAGATCTTTGAAATTAGAGCAGTAACACTGAAGATTATAGAACAGTATCCGACTCCATCAGGAAATTATATTTTTACAAATGAACTGCTGGAGGGAGATGAATATGATATGCGTGTATATAATTCAATAGTGAGTTTAAGTGAAAAGCTAAAAACAAAAATGCTACCTATAATACTTAATTGTAGCGAAGATGTACTGAAGGAACGCATATCATCTAAAGAAAGACATAAAAATAAAAAGATTACCGATGTTGATTTTGCTATAAGCAGAATAAGGGGAAAGAAATTATTTGTTCCTAAAGGTGCATTAGAAATTGATAATTCAAATTTAAAACCAAAAGAAGCTGCAAAAATAATAATGGCTCATATTAAAGAACAGTATGCTAATCATTCCACCGAAAAGCAGTTTGATTTTGTCTAATTTTTACTTTTAAAATTAATGCTAAAAGATTTAAAATTCTTAACTACGAAGCATGTTTTCCTTTTAGCATTAGCTATAATATTTGCTATTACAATTTTTCCTAAGCTATTAATTACAGAATACAATAAGTTTAGTTTAGTTTACATAAACAATCAATCTAAGTCACTTTTGGCTTCTTTTTCAATAGTTGCGTTTTTAGTAATATTGCACGCTAAAGATATCTATAAATTTGAGATGCTTTCCCTTCTTTTTTATACCTTTAGTAGTTTTGCAGCTATTTTATCATGCAATTTAATTTTATTACTAATATTCCTTGAGTTTATGGTATTTGGTGCTTTTTGCATTATTGCCTCAAATTCCCAGAAAAACAATATAGGTCCAGCAACGCGTTATGCCATAATTCATTTTTTTGCTGGAACTTTCATTTTATCAGGGGTTGCTATGCAGCTCAATGAAGCTGATTCTACTATAATTTCCCACAATATCTTAAATTTCCAGAATATTCAGTTACAAAGTAGTATTTCTCACGTTATGGTGCTTATTGGCCTACTTATAAATTGTGCATCTTTTCCTTTCTCGTATTGGGTAACTGATTCCTACCCAAATGCAACACTTCACAGTACTCCATATCTATCTATATTCACTACTAAAATCTCATCTTATATTTTACTCCTTATGTTTCAAGGTAGTGAGGTATTGTTTTACTTTGGACTGATAACTGCCTTTTGTGCAGCAGGCTTTGCCATATTTGAAAATAACATGCGCCGTCTTTTATGTTATAACTTGGTAGGACAGATGGGCCTTATTATTACTGGTATAGGTTTTGATGGCGAAGCTGCAGCAGTTGGAATTACATTGCAAATTATATTTTGCACAATTTATCAAAGCCTACTTTTCATCATAGTAAACTCTATCATAACACGTACAAAAAAGCATAATTTAAACGAAGTTGGAGGCTTGCTAAAAAAAATGCCAATAGAAGCACTATGCTCTTTTGTGGCAATATTTACAATGGTTGGCACTGCTTATACACCTACTTTTATCAGCAAATCTTTGATAACTGCAAATGCTTCAACATGGGTAACAGCATTATTCTCATTGGCAAATTTTACATTGTTTATCAGTATAGGTCTAAAATTTTTCTATTTTACATTCATCTGTAAACACAAGCAGCCAGCGGTAACAAAAGGAAGTACTGAGAGCTTTATCGCTATGTCTACATTATCGCTAATATGTATATTAGCTTATATGTTCTATAATCAGTATTTACCTTATTTTTTAAGCGATATACCAGTCTTTTATCAGAGTAAGAAGGTTTTTACTAATATTAGCATGATAGCATGCTGCGTGACGTTATTCATATTTTTACGTAATCTATTTTGCTTAAGATTTGCTATAAACTTAAATTTTAAGTCTTTTTTACCCTATTTAACTTCATTATATGAAAAGTTTATATTGTTTATAGTAAATGGTAGTGTTAACATAGTAAAGAATATGGCAACTATAAAATTATACAATAATACTGTAGAGGATTCTCCAGGTATTACCATAGTGCTTGCTATTGTTATAATTAGCACGTTATTGATGTTTTTATGTTTAAATCACTTACTGATAACTTAAATTCTGTATTTCAAAAATTAAGAAGGAAGTCTATTCTCTCTGAGGATGATTTCAATGCATCAATTCGCCAAATTCGTGTAGCTCTACTTGAGGCTGATGTTTCTCTTGAAGTAGCAAAAAACTTCACTGAAGAGATAAAAAACGAAGTGATAGGCAAGAAAATAATCAAAGGTATATCTCCAGCACAGATGATAATCAAGATTGTGCAAGATCATCTTGTTAAAATCCTTGGCTCAGAAAAAAGCGAATTAAATATTATAGGAAAATCACCAGTAGTAATTATGCTAGTTGGCCTTCAAGGTGCTGGAAAAACTACTACCGCAGCAAAATTAGCTCTAAAACTTAAGAAAAATAAAAAGGTAATGCTTGCATCTTTAGACATTTATAGGCCAGCTGCACAAAAGCAATTAGAAATGTTAGGTAAGCAGATAAACATAAGTACACTTCCTATAATACAAGAAGAAAAACCAAAAGATATTACAATCAGAGCATTAAAAACCGCAAAAAGCGAAGGTTATGAAATATTAATATTAGACACTGCTGGTAGAATGCATCTTGATTTAGATATGATGGATGAACTTAAGGTTATTAAAGAGCTATCATCTCCGCAAGAGATCCTTTTAGTTGCCGATTCTATGACTGGCCAAGATGCTATAAATATTGCCAAAAACTTTAACGATTCTATTGCTCTTACCGGAATAATTTTTACGCGTGTTGATGGTGATGCACGTGGTGGGGCTATCCTATCTATGAAAATGGCGACAAATTGTCCAATTAAGTTTTTGGGGTACGGTGAAAAATTAAACGATTTAGAAGATTTTTATCCTGAAAGAATTGCAAAAAGAATATTGGATATGGGAGATGTTGTTTCACTGGTTGAAAGAGCTACTGAAATTGCAGGACAGGAAGAAATTGATAAATTACAAAAGAAAGTACAGAAGGGTAAGTTTGATTTAAATGATCTAGCGTCACAACTTAAAACTCTAAGCAAAATGGGTGGCATGGCTAGTATTATGAAATTTATTCCCAGTATTGGATCTCTCAAACAACAAATGAACAATAGTCTCTTTAACGACAATGACGTTAAAAAATATATAGCTATAATTAACTCTATGACCAAAAAAGAGAGAATGAACCCTGAAATTCTAAATGGTTCAAGAAGGCTGAGAATTGCCAAAGGTGCAGGTCTTAAAGTAAGTGATATTAATTTTTTAATTAAGCAATATAACAAAATGAGTGCTTTAGTGAGCGGTTTTAGTAAACATAATAAGATTAAAGATCATGATATAGCTAAACTTTTGAATAAAAAGTATTAATTATTTCATGCTAAATTAACCATTTTATTATATCATTATTAATAATTTATCGGAGAGATGTTTATGACAAATAAACAAATTCAAATAAAACTGCAAAATCTAAAAGACTTTAACATTAAAGATGAAGGCAATGGCAAAACTGTAAAGTTTAGTGGTTCTGATTTTAAGGGCATGCAACAAGATGTAGAAGATATTTTTTTCTACTCAGGGGGTTTAAATATATACAATACTCATTATAAAGAGCACTTGTATGATCCTGATCAACATAAAGCAATACTAACTTTAGAGAAAATTGATGATAGCGAAAAAAATGTAGGTGTAAAATACGTTGATGGGAATTACACTAGCTATAATATTGAGATTGATACTTTAATCTAATCACCTATTAAGTGCTGCTACATAACTCACTAGAGTTTATGTAGCCACTCACACTTAATCCAATTTTTTTTTCATACTTTTTGTTTATAGATGTTTTAATTTAAATCGACATTCCCTTTTTATTTTGATTTTCTGCTTTGATCTTTGCTGTAAAAGACCTATTAGGAAATATATCTACATTTATACCAAGCAGCACATTAAGTAATAATTTAAGTAATGAACTAAAAATATTAGACTGCTGTTTATGATCTTCATCTTCTCTACCATACCGTTTTGCATCCTTGGCATTACTGGATTCTGTCTCCCCTGCCCTTTTTTCTGGATCCATTCTATTTGCAAGCACTGCAAACAGTACTTCTTTCACTTGTAACTTAAGTTTGTTCTTTACCTCATCTATATCTGTATTCTCTTTTTCTATGTGATTTAAGTTACTGGCATTACCATCTGCTTCTTGTTGTTGCATGGCAACATATGTAATTATGCTTTCAATAATTTTTCTTTTTTTATCTTGTACTCTTTTTTGTGACTCAAGTTTTGCTTGCGTATGTTTTGTTGTCTCCAGTTCCGTGTCAATATCACAAAAAGAAGCATTACTATAAAGTATTTCAATAAGGCTATCGATACTTCTTTTCAGTTGCGTTAATTTTTGATAGCTATCTATTTTACTGACTTCCTCATCAACAATCTGCTCAAAATTATCATATAACTCACTATCATCTACCAAAATATATTTTCGTTCTGATGGTAAATATTGAACGTAGTTTGAAATATTACCCATGATCAAATTTAAAATTATACATATTAATAATTTAAAAAATATTAAGTCTCTTAATTTTAGAAGCAAAACAATTTGCAATATTATTAAATTAGCATATAGTCAAATTATATTTATCTTATGGTATAAAATGGATGGTTTTATTTTAAGATCAGTTTTAAAGGAAAGAAAAGTAAACCTGATGCTTTTTTGGTTTTTTGCCATTGGTATTGCACTAGTTGGGGCAAAATTGTTTGATAGGACTAATACACTAGCAAAAGAAGGTCCTATTCTTAGTGTTGTAGGCATGATCTTACTTATTCCTTTTTTTCTACTTGTGCTATTAGATATAGTTAGCATTATTTGCGTATTAAATAAGAAAAATATAAGAATACAAGATTGTATTGCACGCACATTTGTTGATTGTACTGTAATAGGTGGCGCCATATTAGTTGGGATAAGCTTATTTAGTAAACTAGCTGATAATACCAAATTCATTATAGGTACAACAGGTTTTGCTTTACTGGTATCTTCACTATTATGTCACGCTGCCTACTTTATAAAATACATTAAAGATGAATATCAAACTAAAAAAGATTATATATCAGATGACACAGACCTTGAAAACATGTCTAAAGCAATATTAGAGAGATAGTAGATGATAAATGAAGTTTTTAACTTTAAATAGTCTTTAAATTTACTACTCCTGCACTCACTAAAGTTAAGGTGAAACTATCAAAGTTGCTGGGGTCGTAATACCTCTCATATAATTCAATGAGGCACTGCAGTGATATCTTCTCACCGCTACTGCTGAAAGATATTTCATAGTCACTTACAGCATTTGCAAATGCATACTTACATAGTAATTTATCAGCAACTTTGCAATCTAAAACGCCATTAACTTTAATTGTAATGTACTTAGTACCGGAGTAGCTTAAAGTCTGCTTCCAGCCTAAAGAGAACACATTATTCTCTTCTTCTGCTTTTGTCCGCAAGGTTAGGCGAAGATTTTTTACGCTTTTTAGCGTAACAAAATTACCATTTTGATCTTTTACTTTAAATTCTATCACATTTTTCCTTTAATAAGATATTAAAATTCATCAGTGCATATAAAACATCATCATGTTGGCCAGCAGTACCATTGTTCAACAATACTGCTTTGTAATCCAAATGCTTAAAATTTAAAGAACTTACCACCTTACCTACGTTTTCCATTATCTCAAACAAGCTCTGCATATGAAAACTATAAATACCAAAAACCAATTTTGCTTTGAGCACAGATTCAGGCATTAAAGATATCTCTTGATAGTCAACTATACGCATACTGATATATGGCAGTGAAGGGTTTTTAGGCAGATGATCGTAGATACTTGCAATACAATTTTTTATATTGCTATCCTCTTTTAGCGACTTTAGCACCGTATTATGTAGTTCACTTAGAATTTTAGATATAGAACTCATATCACAAAACAACCTTAACTTCACGAAATGGGGAATATATTTCCCTGACAATTGACAAGCTATTACTATTTTCTGCTTCACGATTTTTATAAGCTATTGCAACATGGTGAGCAATTCCATGCTTTATTTGAGCTGGAATTAAATCGGCATTAAGGTGCCCTGCTTCATAGGTTATATCTAGTCTTCGAATATTAAAATGGCTATAGAACTCGATATATGAACCAACTACATCAATATAGTATAGATCTTGATCAACTACAATTTCGCTGTCATTTCTCAGTACAATTTTTACTGATTCGACTGCAATTAATGGACCAAAAATCAATTGGATTTTTCTAGGTATATAGCCAATGCATGAAATCTGCCATTTTTGTTTCATAAGTGACCTCTCCATATACCATTCTGCATATTCTGTTGCAATTGATATTAGATTTAAAATCAAATCGTTGTCTTGATCATTTTCTACACGTAAAAACGATTTTATCATCGATAAACTTACAGGATGAGCAATAGGTGCAGATTTGCGCGTTAGATGGATAGTTGAGTTTTGTAACATAAATAAACCTTTTAATTAAATAACTTTCATCAGAAGAACGTTACTTTTCTATGGTATTTTTTGAAATATAGTATTTAATACACAGCACTTTAATTGCAGTAAGTGTCCGTAATTCCAGTGTTTTTTTTCATTGAACAGTTCCTAAATTTATCAAATATTTGATAATTATTTACCGCCATACATAGCACTAAGATTTTTATTTATTTAATAAAGATCTTACAAAGATATATGAAAGTTTTATATTATTTATAATAATTATAAATTGATGTGATTTTTTGATATATTTTGTAGAATATTGAAAAGTAATTGTGTTAGACTCACCTTCCCTTTTCTACTTAGAAAGTTAAGAGCTTCAGAATCTAGAAATTGTTTAGCAAAAGATGATTTTAGTAGTTCAATATTTTGAGAATAAACGTTCTTAATAGCTAGGTTTAATTCTTTACGCAAAAGATCATTAAACCTATTTAAATTGCTATCAGCAATGTCATCAATATTGTTTGAGAATTTAACTTGCGTTCTATAAGCTATATCTTCTATTTGCTCGCTAAATTTCTCTACTTCGTTGTTTTTAGGATATGTTGTAAATTTTTTAGGCATATGTGCAGCATCTAATAATTACCCATAGTAATTACTGACTAACAACTGCGGAAGCACAATTTTTGTGAAAATTAGAAAAGTGACTCCTACGGGATTTGAACCCGTGTTACCACCGTGAAAGGGTGATGTCCTAACCACTAGACGAAGGAGTCAGAAATATCAGTATATTTAGTAGTAAAAATACAGTCAATAATATTTAAACTATTTAAATATAGCGGTTTGTAAAAACCGCTACTAATTTATTTAGTAATACCTTTTTTACCTAATTGTTTCTCCTCAACTTCAGTTATACTTGATGATGGTTTGCCATTAAGTTTCTCTCTCTCTTTTTCATCACTGGCATCACTTATTTTATTACTTATGTAATTAAAAACTGGACTAATAACTGGGCTTAGCATATAAGCAAGCCATGTAAAAAAGACTGCTTGATGCATAACTGGTAGTGACATTGTAGGTACCGCATCACTAGAACTACCAGGTAGAGATAAATTGTTCAAATAATCCTCTTTGCATTGTTGATTAAAAGGTAACTTCTCTAGATACAGAGGTAGATCGCTACTACCAGTTTCAGAAGCAAATTCTTCTCTGGTAGGAGCAAACTTAACCCATTTGTATTCTGTACTATTGCGATTTAAACACTCTGACATAAATTTAAAATTAGGATTATTATCGGAAACTCTGTACACTCCCTGTCCACTCTTTTTTCCGTAAGAGCTAAATTTACTATTAGGAACAAAGATAACATCCGCACTACTCTTACTTGGTCCATCAGTGATTGCAGCATACTTAGAAAAAAGTACTGCATCATCATCTGCAGATACCATCCCCATACCTTTTATTTTTGGTTTAATTTCCTTTTCAACAAAATCGACATATTTCTCTTTTAATGATTCATCCACACCAGGATTTACTTCAACTGGCACAAATGTAATATCATACTCATTTTGATATTTATCATCACTGATAAACCCATCAAAATACGTGGATAACTCTTGTTGGCTAAATTCCTTATACTGTACTCTACCACGCCGTGAGACTGACTCAAAAGCTTTTTTATCCTTATTTAAGCATCTTAATATAAACATAAAGTAAGGATCGTTATTTTCTATTTCAAATGCATTAACTTCTGCCTCATCAGGAGTAAATCCATACCTTGATTGTGGAATAATAGACTTATAATACTTGGAATTCGATGTATAAACATATGGTTTTGTGTCCCCTTCTACACGAAAACGAACAAATTGTTGCTTAAGATCTATATCTGTTATAGCAATCGTATTGGCAACAGGGATACCACCAATGTGTTCGATTTCGCATAGTTTTTTCTTAAACTTACTATCAACAAAATCATAGTATTCTGATTGCCTCCACACACTCATCTTAGGGAGTTTACTTGGCTCAAACGCAGCCCTGCGTTGACTTACATATCGTTTATCATCGATAAGCCCTCTTAAATGTTTAAACAGATCTTCTTTTGTTATTGCAAAATTTTTATAATCAGACGCATCTTTGTTAATGCATACTGCAATGAAATCAAAGAAAGAGCTTTGATTGCTAATCTTAACTCTATGCATGCTATCATTGATCAGGTCACCAAATGCTCTATGGTATCTTTCATCTGACGTATATTCTATTGTTTTCTGACCACTCTGCTTTAAGCTAATTAGTATTGTATTTATTCCAATATCACTGCCAGCATCATTGTAAGCTGATAACTCAATCTGTTTATCATCAAGAAGCGTTTTGTTGGCAATAGGTATGATTTCCTTGCTGACAAAGTCATGATACTTATCCCTATATTCATCTCTTATTTTTTTATCGTTCATATATCCCCCAAATTTGAATTTACAATATAAGAAAAAATAATTACCTATACTAATCTTAATATTAAGTTAAAAAAGAAATCAATAATTTTCTATAGAATGGCAGTTCAGCAGCAAATTGGGAAAACAAATGTTTACTGAGAAAATATCCAAGAACTTTTAAACTAAGTTGGAACTCTTCTAATTCATAATTAATTTGGTAATTATGATATACATCATATAACATTTTCGGTAAGGGGAGTAGATTGTGTGCATAATCTTTCCCTATCTTTTCAGACACGGCCTTGCCGGTTTTTGGGGAAATAAATTTTAGATCTTTATTTGCTTTACTTACAGTGCACCTTGTTAAATCTAAAGCAAAACCAAGTTGTGATAAAAGCTCTAGTTCAAATTTAAGGTAATATTTTTGCCAATCATCATTTTGCATGGCGTCAATAAGCAAAATTAAATCCTCATATAAAGCTGCCTGTTTTTCCCCTTCGGGTAATACTTTTTCTAAAATAGAAGAAGCCGAAGAAATAGCAATGGCTTTAACTTTATCTGTAATGAGGTAATACATATTCGATTTCATTAGTTCACACTTAAAGTAGCCCAAATTATCTAAAGACCTTGCTCTCCATTGAACGACAAATAAATTACCCACCTCAAATTTATAACTGCTGCTTTTTGATGTTCTAACAAACCCCCGATGTTTACCGTTATTTTTTGTAAATAAAGAAAGAATCAGTCCACTATCACCATACTTCTTAGCTGCAATTAAAATGCCTTCATCTTCCCATTGCATTGCTGATATTACCTAGTTCTCCAATATCTTTGGATATATCAATTTATTGGATATAATGAGTATTCCACTCTGTCAATAATTAAGAATATAAGATAGCTATAACTAAGCACAGCTTCTATGGTTACCACTTATTTGCTCAACATTCGTATTATTTAAATTATTAGGTACTCTCTCATCAACAAGTTCTTTAGTCAATGATATGCAATTTCCGCGAACTAGAATGTCTTTAATATTCCAATCTATCTTCTCTTGCTTACTTGATATGTCATCGATCAGCGATAACATAAATGCATTTGGTGACTTTTTATCAATAAACTGGATTACAGAAGCACTATTTGAACAACTAAAATTGATAAAATCAAAAGAAAAGTTGTCATCGATTTCAATTGGATCATCTTTTATCCACTTTTCTGCGATCCACCAAAGTGACTTATTGATGAAACCTTTAGGAGGTAGATTTACACTTTCCGGCTTTTGCAGTAAAATTACAACTTGACTGTCACCAAAAGCTTCCTTAGGAGACTTTGATTGGTTATTCTCAAAGTATGAAGGCATGTATATATTGAAAGAATTAGGGTTCAATACAAATAAATTACTATCCTTTGTATTACTTGCATTATGTACAAACTGAATAAATTTAGTACCTTCATTATAATGTAAGGAAGCTAAACTATGCTCAGCATTAGTAATTTTTCCAATGGCTTCACCACCAAAGGCCAAAGCAAGTGTATCATTACTATAGCTACTTAGGCTTATCGTTTTTTCAAAATCATTGATGCTATAATATTGATCGTTCTTTATTGTTATATTTTGAGCTGCTATATTTTCATCTCGAGAACTTGAAGATGCATAACCTTCATCTTCTGAAATATCAGTTCCATTTCCATACGTAAGATTTTCTTCATTACCTAAAGCATCAAAAAACTCTTCTTCTTCATCAATTTCACTTTTAGTTTCAAATTCACCCTCGGCATCATACCATATTTCGAGTTCATCACCTATAATAGATAAACTATCAAATTGCTCCTCTAATGAGTCACGTTGTTGATTATCTTCCACTTCTGTAGTAATATTTTTATTATTACTATTTTTCTTTTGAAAAAGAGATTTAATCCTTGTAATTAATGACAAGCAAGAACTCTTTATCTTTAAAAGTATGGTTATAATTGGGTTATCTATTCCTGTATTATTCTTCATAAGTATTTTCTTCTACTTTTTAAATAGTAGTTGATTAGCTTAATATTGTCAAGATTTTAAATATCTTAATAATTTTTTTATTAAATTTAACTTTAATTTATTATTGATAGCCTGTCTTGAAAGGACTTAAGTAGCTAATTTAGTAAGCATAAAAGTAATCATATTAAATAAGATATTGGTTTTGGAAGTGGTAAAAGAATGTTCGTAATCCTTCGCCTAAAATTGGAGAGCCAAGCCTTTCAATAATCCAACGTTTACCTGGCATTTTGTATCAGCCATTTTTTTGATAATTGTACCAAACACAAAATAATCTAACAGACAAGAATTAGAAGAATTTAAATAAGGATGCTGATATAATATTTTTCTGAGAAGCAATATATCAAGCCGTAGAACTGATTGTGTAATTATAAGAAAATATCAATCTTCTAAAGTGTATTAAATAAGATTTGATCTGATACTTAGAATAAAAAAACAATATAAAAAAGGAATGTAAGGTATTAGTTAAATAGGCAGTTTATAATGCACCAAGACTGGTAATGTTCCAAATGTAAATACTGAGGAAATGTCCAAATACTTAGAAACTCGAGAATTGTGATCGATTGCGCTATAAGTCAAAAGGTCTGAAAATACCACAACTATTATATACTTATCTCTATATTCATCTGAGCTAAATTCAGTGGAGAGGTTGTGGTTATATATAAAACAGAATATTTTGCGTAACAGTGAAAGCTTATCTGAAAATGATGATTTTAAATTTTTAATGTTTAAACGCAGAAAGTGTTTAGATCAATCAGATATAAATACACTATCCTTAATACGAAAGCGCAGAAGACTTTCAGATATATCAAATACTAGCTCATCTTAATATGAGTTATCAAAATATAAATTTGAAACATCTTCAAATGGATCTAGTGTAAATTCACATAGATCTAGTCTTCCTGAATCTCTTGTATATAGACTTAAAAGATGTTTCAATGAATTAGATTCACCTAAATCTAATCTCTCTGAGCCATGCACATCACAGAATGTTAAAAAAGTGAGGTTCGAGTAGCTCCTTAAGTATTTATGATATTTACATGTCCCATTTTACGTCTTTCTTTTGCTTGTTCTTTACCATATATAGTAAGACTAGCATTTGGATTGCTTAAGTAGTGAAAGCAGTCATTGATATCAGTACCGAGTATATTCTTTGTTGTACAAGGAAAGCGCAGTTTGATTTCTTGTAGTGGAAATCCACAAATTGCCCTTATTAATTGTTCAAATTGACTAACATTGCAAGCATCCAAACTCCAATGTCCAGAGTTGTGAGGCCTTGGAGCAATTTCATTAACAAGTAAACTACCATCTTTAGTTATGAAAAATTCTACTGCTAAAATTCCTATCAGTTCAAGCTCAGATACAATTTTTTTTGCGATTTCTTGCGCTTGTTTAGTTAAATAGGAATCAATTTTTGCAGGTACTACTGACCTATCAAGTATTCCATTTACATGAAAATTTTCTGCTATTGGAAAAAATGACGTATTTTTACCTTTGTCCCTTGCAACAATAAGGGAGATTTCCTTTTGTATATCAACCAATTCTTCTAATATATATTCTTTTTCCCAATCCAATGAGTTATGAAGGTTTTGTATGTCAGAATCAGTGGAAATTATATATTGCCCCTTACCATCGTAGCCCATCTCTGTTGTTTTTAGTATAAAAGGAAAATTTGAATTTTTCTCCTGCAGCTCTGTGTAATTAGAAATAGACCAATATTTAGGTACCTGTATTTCTAGCTCTTGCATAAAACCCTTTTCTCTCAGCCTGTTCTGGGCAATATATAGCGACTTTTTACCCGGATAAACATTTGTATGTTGGAGCAGAATGTCAATAGTGCTGCACGGTATATTCTCAAATTCTAAAGTTACTAAATCAACACTTTTAGCAAATGAAATTAGAGCATCTTCATCAGTAAAATCAGCAATTGTTAAATTGCTAGTTGTATGGCTTGCAGGGCTATCTTTATTATTGGTGAAAACATGTGTTTTCATACCAAATTTTGCTGCAGCACCAGCTATCATTTTACCTAATTGCCCTCCACCCATTATGCCAATAATAAACTGCTTAGCTCGATCTAAGTACATCTGATTTACCTATAACAATTGAAATCTTATATAAAATGTAATAACATTATTATGTAGAATCTATAAAAATATTACCATGTCCTTAGAGTTGCAATACTCATGTATTACTAATGAAATTAGAGTTACAGTACAACCACCATTCTATGTTGATGAAAGATCTACACCACATAAAGATCGTTATGCTTGGTTCTACTGCATCAAGATCAAAAATAATGGATGTTTAACAGTCCAGCTCTTAAAACGTTATTGGAAGCTTATAGATTACACTGGCAAGGTCGATGAAATCAGTGAAATTGGAATAATGGGAGAGCAACCTATTCTAAGACCAGGTGAAGTTTTTGAATATATAAGTGGAACATATTTAAATGCACCTTCTGGAATAATGCAAGGGAAGTATGAGTTTATATCCGATAACTCTGAGCTTTTTGAAGTAAAAATACCTTTATTTTCTTTAGATAGCCCCTATATGAACAAAAGACCACATTAATAAAATAAAAAGTAATGATTGAAAATAAAACTACTTTTCTATAATTACTGAAACTTCTCCTACCCCATCAAGTGCCGATGGTTTGAGAATTTGCAGGTAGCAATGCAGTATTTTATCGTTTAGCATAATGTAATCTAGTAACTTTTTTGCCATCTCTTCAAGAAAATTACATTCGCAACCTTGAGCAAAAGATTTTATATCTTGGCTAAATTCGTAATAATCAACCACTGGTGCGTTTATATTTGCTGCACCTACATTTATTGATATAATGACGGTAATTAGCAATTTTTGAGTGATAACTTTCTCCCAGTTATAACACCCAATTTTTGCATATGCAGGTAAATTCTTTATTCGTATTTTTTGCAAAATAATATATATATAAAATAGAATTTAAAACTTAGTTTTTGCATATGTTCAAGTTTTTTTTCAATCAGTTTCTGCTATTCGCACCCAAAGAAAAAAAAGATGACAGAGGAATATGTTACGTTGTTGGGCTCAGACGCTACACGACTGTGTTTCTTGATTTATTAATATTGCTCTTGCTTTTATACGCAACTAGTTATGGTTTTAATTACCTATTTGCTGGTAGAAACGATAAAGAAGTGCTTAAGGTAATGAAAAAATACTCAATGCAAGTATCCTTAACTCAAGAAGAGGTAATAATTAAAGATAAACAAATAAAATTAGTTTTGGTAAATCAGCTAGTGCAACTTTCTGTACTTTTTTTATATATCATATTGATGTGGATTAAATTTGCGGCAACTCCTGCAAAGTTGCTATTTGGATTTAGAATTGTAGATGAGGTAACACTGCAGAAAATTACCTTTGGGCAAGCAGTTAAAAGACTTTTTGCCTCTGCACTCTCAGCTACTCCTTTGTTTCTTGGTTTTATATGGGCAAATTTTGATAAACATGGCCGGGCATGGCATGATAAAATTGCTTGCACTGTCGTAGTTACCAGCAAAAGTTTACGTGATTACTATAGGTCTAAGAGTTCTGCTTAAAATATCACTGATTAATTTATATATTAAGTCCTTCTTTCTTAAGAGATTTAATTCTATCTGCTACCGTAGGGATTTCTTCACTAGAATGATTTGAATTCCTATTTCTTCTTGCTTGAGCAACTTCACCTTGGTTTTGCAATAATGTAGCTTCTTGCCTACTGAAGTCAGTACTATTACTATTTGCCTGTTTTTGTGGACTTCTTCTTGCAGCAGGAGTAGGCTTTGTAGTATCAGTAATTTTATTTTTTTTTAATGAATTAATTGCTTCAGTATTTTCATCACACGTTTTTTTTATCTCCTGCCATTCACTATCACTATTATCAGGGCTACTTTCAACTTTAGCTCGCTCTACAATCCTTTTGGTAGTTTTATCTAGATCTGATTCATTAGGGTTATTGTATATAGTTTCAGTAGAACCTTGACGTTCAGCTGTAGCAATAGCTTCATTAAGTTGATTATCAGATAACCCTTCAAGGTTAGAAAAATCTATTGTAGCGCTCTCATCTTTTTCTTGCTTTATAATTCTGTTACTGAAAGTTCTAAAATTTTTTTTTTACTTCCTTCATTTTTTACCTCTTCTGCTTGACTCAAAAGTGATGATACTGGTGGGTTACTATCCCGGCGAGCTGCATTTTCTTGGTGAGCTGCTAATGAAGGACTATAGTATCTACTATCCCAACTTACATCCTTATCTTTAGAGTAAAGATGCATAAGGCCAGAAATAGCAAAAACAACAAATGAACTTGCTATGAAACAAAGCAAAAGACCACAGCTTCCCCCTATCCAAGCACCATTACTGCTAAAACCAAAAGTTTCTCTAACCGAAGACAAAAAATTGATATCTTGTCCATTAATAGCACTGGTTATAAGCGTGCAAGCTAAAGAAGTAACACTAATTGCAAGTGCTGCAGCAAATACCTTACCACTAATTAATACTACTTTACGGTTACTGATTTTAACTGCCTCTTTTAAGCTATCGCTTCTTTTATTAGAATATTTAAACACTCCGTAAGATATAACTAGCATTAGCGAAGTAGCAGCAAAAGCAGCTGAAAACAGTATAAGCATGCTTAAATGTCTGTTAAATTTAAAACCGTAAATAATGCCATCAGTAATACAGTAACTAAGTGTGGCAAGTGTAGCAATAGTAGATGCAGCGAAAAATTTTGAACTGTATGACACAATTCCTTTTTTTTCCATTGGTCGATATTTATCTAGTATCTTGTCTACTTCTCCAAACATATTCAATCCATAAAATAATAATGACTTTTACATTATCACTAAATAGTTAATACTCTGATAATCCTAAAAATAGAATTTAATAGATTTTATTCTCATTTAAATTGAAAATGCCACTTACGTTTTGTATAAATCTGAAAAACTATAATTTAATAATAGCTCTGAGTTTTGCTGAACGTGCACGCGGGTTTGTTTGAGTTTCTTCCCTGCTTGGTCTAATTACTTTTTTATTGATAAAGGTAAACTCACTTGGAGTTGGAATAGGAGAATTTTTACCGCATAGTTGATTGAAATAGTTTTTAACTATGCGATCTTCCAGTGAATGAAAAGAAACAACTATGAGTCTACCACCTGTATTTAAAATTTCCGATGCAGCTTTGAGTCCCTTTTCTAGTTCACCCAGTTCATCATTCACCCATATCCTAATAGCTTGAAATGTTCTCGTTGCTGCATCAATTTTTCCTCTTGGAATAACAGAGCGAATGATATTAGCTAGCTCCAAAGTACTTTTTATTGTTTTCTTTTGGCGTGCATTTACTATTGCTTTTGCAATTCTACGGGAACAACGCTCTCCACTATATTTATATATCGTATCTGCAATTTCCTTCTCTCCAAGTGTATTTACAAATGTTTCAGCATTGATATAGTCTGAAGACTGATTCATCCTCATATCAAGAGGGCCGTCATGCATAAATGAAAAACCTCTCTCCCCATCTGCAAGTTGCATTGAAGACACTCCTATATCAAAAATAACCCCATCAACGTAATTAATGTTACTTTGTGCAAGTAGTTCTTTCATTTTACTAAACTTACCCGTAAAAAGCTCCAGCTTTTGTGGATATGCAGAATTTAACTCATCAAAAAAAGTATGTACGCTTTTGTCTCTATCGATTGCATATACTTTGCTGTCTGCTAGCTGTAGTATTTTTCTACTGTATCCACCTGCACCAAACGTTGCATCAACATAAATCTCATTATCCTTTGGTGCCAAGATTGACATCACTTCTTGTAGTAAAACTGGCTTATGCATATAGGTTTTCTTTATCTTACTAAAAAGGTTTTATTCGCTTACGCTTAATATGTCAAAAGCCTTATCATTGATGAAGAGATGGGATTAACTTTCATCCTGATAATGCTCCAACTAGGAGGACCATCCAACAGTAACTTTGGATCTCTGACATAAAAAGATGAAAAGCAACTAACAAATGGACATTTAATTTCTTTATATAATTTACTACGCTCAAAAATTGCAATTGGCACTATCTTACAAAACTCTTGCCATCTATACCACTTATGGATGGAAGTTAAATTATCTGAACCCATAATCCATATGAAATTTATATGTGGAAACTTTTGTTTCAATAGCACTACTGTGTTATAGCTGTAACTCTTTTTTACCGCTTTTTCTATATCGATAACGTGAATTTTATTGCTGAATTTGGATATACCTTTGGCAAGATTTACTCTATTTATCATACTACTGCTTTGTTCTTTTAATGGATTTTGTTTAGCAACTACCCACCATATACAATCTAAACCAATTGTCTTTATTGCTTTGGTTGAGATATAAAGATGACCAAAATGGGGAGGATCAAACGTTCCGCCAAGCAATCCAATATTTAATTTTTTCATGACTTTAAATATAAGGCAATAAGTTAGTATTATAAACTGATACCTATGTTATCTAAGCTATAAATTATTGATTTTTTTAAAGTTTAATGTTACAATTAAAGTAAGATATTTTTTAGTAGATTATGATCAAAAAAGTCTCTGATTATTTCAATAATCCAAATGATAGCAGATGGACAAGATTTAAAAGATGGGTTTCAGAATCAATGGAGAAGTTACCAGATCTTGTTCAAGGTGCAATAGAAATAGATCTTAATGATCGAATTAAGTCTTTAAAAGAAAAATTTGGTGGTAACAAGGAAAAAAGTAAAATACCTGAAAGCAATAGCAAAACCGTAGGTAATTTTGTTCCTTCTTCAACGCTATTGATTGGTGTATTAGGTGTTCTCACTTTAACATCGGGATTGGCATTTGTTAGTGCTGCTACACTTGTTCTAGTAGGGTCAGCTATAGTAATTGGAACAAAGACTAATAATCTCATCTCAAGTGACAAAGAAAAAGAAGGTACAATACATAACCCAATTAAAAGTGGAAGTAAAGATCATACTCAGTCTAGAACTAAAGCTATTACTTGTAATGATAAGATAATTACTAATCATGTTGGAAGAGTTGAAAATGAACGTAATCAAAAGGAAGCTACTTGCATAAGAGGGAGGAGATAAAATAATCTGATTCTTTACAAATTCTCATTTTTTAATCAGCTTTTAGATTTTTACTTTTAATTCAAAGATTTAATTATTGTTTTTTATTATAGAATATAAATCATCAATATTAAAATTAACCTTTGGCTGCCATATTGGTCCAGTTAGGTTTAAGTCTATATACACCGGATTGCTTTTTTCTGATGGTATGAAGAAAAGTCTCAGGAAGGAGATAGTTGTAAATTGAAGCAGAGATATGTTTGAGGAAATCGATCCACTTGCGTTATTTATCATAAACTGTAGGCTTGTTGAGCAGATACCATTTTGAATCTGTGCATTACCATCTATTGTAGTGAAAGAGGTACTATCACTATATAAAGAAACCTGTGTCAATGAAGCTATATCTGATTTGCTTTTGCTCTTCAGTAAATTAACAATGAAAGAATCTAAATCCACACCAACAAAGTTAATTCCTCTTGCTGCAATACTTACCTTACCGACTGCTTTACTGACCCATTCATACACACTTTTACCCTCAGTTTTTATGCTGCCGCTCATGCTAATATTACCAGCAAGGCTATCAATATCCAAAAGTTTTGCCATATGGCTTATATCTAAATTAGCTATTGAAAATGATGAAACTAAAGAGGGCTGAGATCCAGTACCAATGTTGGCTTGAAAAATCACATATCCACCTGCTACTCCATATTCAAGTTGCTTCACGCTAATTAAACCATCTTTTAAAACAGTATTTAATTTAAGATCTTTTAAAATGTTAGATTTGGTTTTAAATTTTTTAACATTAATATTTATATTACCATTAAATTCATTTAGTTTTAAAAAATTAAAGTCATGACGTGACCACATAATTTTCATTGTTTCATTTCTTGTTTGTAAAGCTTTTGTTTTTGTAACCAAGTCAGGCAATTCGAAAAGAGCACTATTAAATTCCTTGCCATTTAAGTTTACTTCCAATGTTGGTTTTATGGTTTTAAAGTCTGTTGTTACTTTTACATTACCGCTTATGTCAATATTATCTCCAACTAAATTAATATCATCTATAGATAATTTATCTTTAATGGTATTAACTAAAAAATTAATTTTTTTTATTTGATTATTCCTGATTATAAAATTATTAACACTGGCTTTGAATTTAATGTTAAATTTGCTATCTCTTAACCACTGCATAGGTAGCTTATCTTTTTCTATTTTAGTAGATAAGTTAAGGCTATATTTATCAAAATTAATATCATTTACATCTATTTTACCATCAATAATATTTATCTTCTTATTATATTTTACTCTTACTTCTCCGTGTAGATTTCCTTCATCCGTTAACACTTTAGCATCTGAGATCATAAATATTCGCGGTGCAACGTATACATGACTACTAAATTCAAATTTGTTACTCTCATTTTTAAGATCATCTTTTATTAAAATAGGAAGTAACCATTCAGATAATGAGTCTATGTCTTCTCCCTGCGCTGAAAGTATTCCTTTGAAGCTAGATACTATCTTGTTATTGCTTATTTCACCAATAATACCCATACTGTTATTATTACCTGGCAAAGCAAGAGCAAGATTGATACCCGCCTTACCATTATGTACACTCGTTTTAAATTCAACGTCACTTAAAATTTTACCATTGTATTTTACTTCTTGAGCTTTAATTATGGAATTAGCATTTATATAATCTGGAATTGTTAATCTAAAATTTTCCAATATGCTATTCAACCTATCGTGATTAATTTCTCGTTGATTAAAAAATAGATAATCCATATCTATTTTCTCAAAATTTATTCCCACGTTATATGTATTGCTTTGATTATAAACAATCTCTCCATTCCCTTTTATAGCTTCAGAATTAAATCCCAAGTTATGGATCTTCAGTTCATCATTGTTTACGTGTATATCTGCTGTTAGTTCAAAAGCTTGATCTGCTATCTGTTTAGTAGCTTCAATGCCACTTATAACACTAAGTAGATTATTTGCTTTTGCTGTTAGTTTGCCTTTGAAGGAGTTTTGATCTTGCTTCGCTACCAATGCTATATTTAGGAAATTTGAACTTACCTTTGCGTCTACTTGATATGTGTTGCGTTTAATAAGATCCATACTTGCATTTAAATTGTAATCATTTTGTCTTAAAATAAACTTAGATGTTATTTTTCTGTTAGCTTTTGTACCTTTTAAAGTAGCTGTTTTTATATGTATTTTATCTTTTTTTCCTATATTGATATCACTATTTATAATTGATATACTTTTAATGTTACTTTCTGTTTTGGTCATTCTATATAGGTTTTGCATATCAGTGGCTAAACCATGTATAATTACTTTTTTTGGACTTGGTACAAATTTGACTAGAGATAAAAAGGATGGTCTAAATTCTAATTTCCCTATGGTAGTAGATTTAGATGATAGATAACTTTCATCTTCATGCTTAATATATAAATCATGAATAACCATTTTTACTGGCATGAATGAAACTTCAATATTACCACTTATATTTACTTGAGTTCCATATACTTCCTTTAGCTTTTGTTCTATATAGCTTTTATATTTACTATTCCAATTAATAAAACTAGGTACAGCGTACAACAAGGATAAAAGAAGTAGGCCACTAGCCACTGTAACATAACGCTTCACAGAACACCTATCTTAAATTTTTAATATTAACCTAAAAAATTTAGTTTCCAGTACAATGCAAAAATAGACATATATAGTACTAAATTTACATTTATAATAAAATATCTACCTCAGTACGTACACAGTTTTACCAGATACTACAGTACGAACTGCACGCCCCTTTACTATTCTTTTACTAAAAGGAGAATTTTTTGATTTACTTGCAAATTTACTGATATCAACTTCCCAGCTATGCTCTAAATCAACCAAAGTTAAATCAGCTACAAAATTCTTTCTTATTCGCGCACGTGGCACATGTATAATATCTGCAGGCTTATAGGTTAATTTTCCTAATACATCTGATAAATCAAGATTTTGATTATAGTACAGTTCAAGTGTTAGCGGCAAAAGGGTTTCAAGCCCTACAATGCCAAAAGCAGAATCACCAAGTGGTAAGTCTTTAGAACCTACATCATGTGGTGCGTGATCGGTTGCTATACAGTCGATTATACCAGACCTTAATCCCTCTATCATAGCTAAACGATCTTCCTCTGATCTTAGTGGCGGATTCATTTTTGCCATCGAGTTATGTTCTCTGACGTCATTTTCAGTTAGAGTAAAATGATGAGGGGCAACCTCACAAGTTATATTTATTCCTCTTTTTTTTGCATCAGCGATTGCTCTTAGCGAGTCTTTAGATGAAACATGTAGAACATGATAATGGACATTAGCAATATCCTGCATAAGTAAAATATCACGATTAACCATCACCGCTTCAGAAACGCTTGGAATGCCTGTAACCCCCAATTCTTCAGAGACTATTCCCTCATTTATGCAACCACCTGCAGATAAATTCAGATCCTCTGCATGTTGAGCAATAGGAACATTTAGCATAGAAGAATACTTAAGAGCCTGCCTCATTATATGAGCATTCATAACAGGCAACCCATCATCAGTAAAACCAACAGCTCCCGCTTCTTTAAGTAATGCCATTTCAGTTAACTTATTCCCAGATTTTGTAATTGCTGCATAAAACTCAACATTAACATGAGAGGTTTCAAATGCTCTATATTTTAGGTACTTAGCAAGTATTACACTATCGATAGGTGGGACAGTGTTTGGCTGACAAACTACAGTAGTTACACCACCTGCGGCAGCGGATCTACTGCCAGTATATATGGTTTCTTTATACTCCTGTCCTGGTTCACGAAAATGCACATGAATATCAACAATCCCCGGCATAAGCACGAGACCATTACAATCTATTACTTCATCAACACTGCTTGGCACACCACCTGCAAATAAAGATTCACCAAAATCAGCAATAACTTTACTATCAGTTAGAAGTGAGCCATAGATATCAAGTTTAGATTCAGGATCAATAATACGAGCATTTGTATATGCAACTTTATAGCCTTCCTTTTGACCATTCTCTAATAGAGACCAAGATTGCTGTAACATAAAACCAAATTTATAAATTATATGAAATCATAGCTTTACTACAAGCTAGTTGTTTTTTATACTAACTCTCATTAATTATCGTTTAATTTAACTGAGCTTCAAAGTATGATCTTGACCAAGCGAAGGTGCACTCATAACAGTTGATGGACCATCAGTGGAAAACATTTTTCTGTAAGCATAAGTGCATATGTAACCTATAAACATTAACAATGCATTTCCATTAATACTTGGAAAACTACTTGCCTGACTAAAGGCACTATTTTCTGCATTATCTCCTAAAAATAGAAGGCTTGTAGTATTCTTTGGATCTTGGTGGAGATGTTGTGGTACTACTGTAGTAGCGGTAATTAATGAAGGTGTTGTACTATTTTTCATATCAGTAATTCCATTGCTTATATTAGAAGCTATTATAGCTTCTATTGTGCTACTTATTGTAGTTCTATTGTGAACTACTTCTTCTAACAATTCAGTAATGTTTTTGTAATCTTCATTACTAGAGTATTTTCTACGAGCATTATCTAATGGAGTATTTCCTAAATTACCAACAACGTTAACATCTGCCCCTTCATCTAGCAGTATTTTAGCGATTTCAATTCTATTATAAAAAACAGCAAGATGAAGCGGCCTCATGCCTTTTTTAGCTTTAATTTCTAAATCTACCCCTAAATTTAACAGTAACCGAACAACATTAGGTTTATTATAAAAAATAGCATAATGTAATAAAGACCAATTATTATATTCATCGTTTTGAATATTAACATTTATGCAATCTGTATCATAATAGTCATAGTCATCACTACAAGCCCTATCCCTTACATAGAGCTTAATACCTTCCTCATTACCTAGTTTAATGGCATCAAGTAATTTCTGATTGATTGGCATAATTCACCCCCCTCTCATGCTAGTAAGTATATCTTATAAATAGCTTTTTGCTTGTCAATAAAACACTCAATATAAGCAGTGAACCTAAATGCACTGCTTATATACATTTGATTTTAAAGAGTAGTGGTTGCAACTCCTTGATTATCTTCTGCTGAGCTAACTGTAGCATCATTTAGTGTAATAAAAGCAAGATTATCCTGTCCTTGTTTTGGCAGCAATTGAATCATTGCATTTCTGTTATTTTTCCAACCATATGTATTACAACTTCTATAATAATCATATAACTTCTTTCCTAAAAAAGCCATTCCTCCTACGATAATAACACTAAATACACCACTCACTATTGCTCCTATATTAGGAATATTACTGCTTTTACCGGTAATTTCTGGATAAAAAGAATCATTAATCAATTTTGAATCTTGATAAAGCATAGTAGTGTTTTCAATTGATAGTGTACTGTTTCTTAACTTCATAGCTGCTCTAACTGTTGGATCACTATTTATCAACTTTTTACTAAGTCTTTCTGCTAAAATCTTGGTGTTCCTACTTTCATTAGCAATACCAAGATTAAATATTGCGTCAGCATTTATATTACATTTGTCATTTTTTTTATAACTTATATATGATTCAAACTGATTATAGAATTTTGCCTCTCCTCCATGTTTGAGCAATAAAGATGCAATCTTATTAGTGTTATCTAAATTTTCTTTATAACTGGGATCACCTGACATTTTTTGTTTTCTTCTTCCAAGAAACATAATATCTAAAGGAGTGCGTCCTTCATTTTCTTTCGCATTGACATCAGCACCACATTCAACCAATAAATTAGCTAAATCATAATTAAAAATCCCACAAGCAAAATGCAATGGTGTCCACTTATAGATACCTACTTTCTCAATATCTGCACCAGCATATATTAATAACTTAGCTATATCAAAATGCTCTTCTAGTATTGCAAAGATCAAAGGAGTATTTTCATTATTGATACCTCTCTGATCAATGTATTCATTAAGATTATCGATATTACGGAGTAGAAGCCTACTAACTTTATCCAAAGAGTTTTGCTTAATAGCGGTGAATAGGTTTGTATTATTTATGCTCATCTTGTCCCCCAAAATTATAAAATTAATTATGTACTAATCTAAATTTTTACAAATATTAAATTTTTAAGTGAAATTTGCCATTACAAGTTTTTTTCCATTCTTTCTTAAATTTAAGGAAGTGGCCTTTTTGACTATTCTCTAAATACAAAAGTAAATCATCAAGATTTTTATTATAACTTTCAGTTGTAATCCTGCCTTGATGCTGCATTAGCTTTAGGTAAATTAGATAGGTATTAACCACGTCAGTTTCACAATAGTCCCTAATTTCTTGGATTTTGCCACTATCGTATAAACTTGTAACTTGCCCACCATCGGTACCAATTTTTCCTGGCAGTCCCAGTATTGAACATACCTCATTCATTTTAACTCTAGCTGATGCGCCAAAATCAGAAAGCGCTTCAAGTAAATCACAGTGCCAATCAACGCTGTAGCGTTGCATATAATTGTTCCACTTATCACCTGATTTATAAAGATATTCCGCCTGCACTCCATATTTCATCGCTCTATACTTAAGTACCGGCAAATCAAAAGTACGGCCATTAAAAGAAACCAGCCTTGGTTTGGTTTTAGAGATGTATTCAAAAAAACCTTGGACTAATTCCTCTTCGCTAGAATCTAGTTTTCCCCCAGATCTTATCTCTCTCAGTACAAAAGTTTCATAGCCACCACTGCGGATAATATCAGCAAAAAGAAAGCTAATAACTACCACCTTGTGAAAAGGCTGGCGCAAAAAAGGATTTTTCCCATCTGTTATTTCTAAGTGATATTGAGTCAATGCCTCTCGCTTTTGCAGTACATCACCATCTATTCCACCTATAAGACCATCACAAGCACTAATGTCAGGAATGGTTTCAATATCAAAAACTACTAAAGAATTAAGCATGATCTACATACTCCTTTGGCTTATCTTGCCAAGATTTTCGTATTTTAACAAATAAAAAAAGATGTATTTTAACTTCAAACATATCTTCAAGTTCTATGCGTGCTGCAATATTTATCTTTTTTATATTTTCTCCATTTATACCAATAATAATTTTTTTATGACTTTCTCTTAGCACATATATAACTTGTCTTACAATTAAACTTTTATCTTCCTTTTCTTGCATTTGCTCTGTTACCACTGCTAGAGAGTACGGCAGTTCCTTATTTAAATTTAAAAATAGTTTCTCGCGTGTCACCTCAGCAGCTATAAAACTGCTTGACGTATCAGTTATGCAGTCCTCAGGATAAAGCCATGGACCTTCAGGAGCAACTGTAGACAAATATGCCAACATCTCTTCCACACCATCGTTTTTTAATGCTGAGATCATAAACATTTGATCAAATCCTCCATAAGCTGCAGTAAAATGTTCGTATGCTCTTTTAATTTCAGGTTTTGTAGCCAGATCAATTTTATTAATTACTAAAATGCATCTAATATTTAATTGCTTTGTTCTTGCAATAACTTTTATCATCTGGTCACTACCATAAGAGAAATTTCTAAAATCAAGTAAGAGCAAAACGGCATCTGTGCTTTTTATTGCAGACCATGCAGAGCTTACTATAAATTTTTCGAGTTTAGTTTTAGCATCAAAAATGCCAGGAACGTCAATGAAGATAAATTGTGTTTCTTTATATATGGCAACTGCTCTGATCTTAGTACGCGTTGTTTGTGCTTTGGGGGTAATAATAGAAACTTTAGCTCCGACAATATTGTTGATTAAAGTAGACTTGCCAACATTCGGCAGACCAGCTATCGCAATTGTTAAACACTTTTGTTTAATAGTCATTTTACTAATTTTTAATATTATGTCAATATGACGGCAAAAGCTTAAAACTGCAATGAATATAGACATAAAAAACTTAATTGAGATGTTTTCTAAATTACCGAACCTTGGCCCTGCTTCATCACGAAGACTCATTCTCCACTTAATTAGAAACAAAGAAAAAATCATGCTACCGCTTGCACATTCAATTCGAGAACTTGCAGAACAAGTTATAGAATGTGAGATATGTGGCAACCTTGAGACAAAATCACCTTGCTCTATCTGTTTAGATCAGAGGCGTAACACCAAGCTGTTGTGTGTTGTTGAAGACTTAGGAGATCTATGGGCTTTTGAAAAAGGTAAAATATACAGTGGTTTATATCACATTCTTGGTGGAACTTTATCGGCGATAAATGGTATAGGTCCGAAAGAGCTAAATCTGCAAAAGATTATAAGTAGAGTAAAAGAATCGAGCGTTGAGGAAGTAATCATCGCTACTAACTCAACGCTCGATGGACAAGTAACTGCCCACTACATAGTAGACCTACTAAAAGGTTTAAATGTGAAAGTGTCACGTCTAGCTTGTGGTATACCAATTGGTGGAGAAATTGACTATCTTGATGAAGGAACACTAAACGCAGCTCTTAGCTCAAGGCAAGAAATGAAGATTACACAAAATTAACCCCGTCTTTGCCTTTTTGCTGCTGGACCAGCTTCTACTTCAATATCAGACATCTCCAGTTCTGGTTCATTTTCCTGGTTTTCTAAGGTTTCATGTTCTGAAATTTCTGATTCTTCACTTACATCTGATTCATATTCTGCATCTCCATATCCCTCTAGCCCTGGAATATAAATAAATTCAACCATTGATCTAATATCAATTCCGTATTCTGCCTCAATTCTGTCTAACCTCTTCTCAATTTCTAAATCGTGCACCAGCTTAATAGAGTAATCTTTCAAAATTCCATTTTTAATTCTTCTTTCTATATCACGCCATAACATTATAATAATATCGTCAGAACACTCATTCTTTAAGGCCCATTCAAAGGCAGTATCGCCATAGTCGTTATATATACTATGATCGATGTTACCATGATTTAGCAGTAGCTTAACCATATCATAATAGTCCTTCTCAGTAGCTAGCATAAGAGCTGTTTTCCTATTTATTCCAGTACCTGCATTAATATCAACCCTGGGGTCACTGAGCAACACTTCAGCTGCGTCCAAATTCTCACTTATAACTGCTAAATGTATAGGGTAATACCACTTACGATTACTTTGATTTATAAGGGCATTTTCTAATTCTTTGCTAGTGTCATGGCTTAGTAAGGCTTGGATAATTTTTGCATTGTCAGAATATCCTTGAGTAATTCCACCAAGTTGTATTTTAGCAAGATTTTTTATCTTGATAGGAATAACTTGAGTAGCTTCTCTAGCCTCTTCATTGGATTGATCAGATATTTGTTGTGCCGTTGCGGTTGCAACTGGTAGGTTACTTTTTCCTATATCTTTTGTATAGACTTTTACATCTGATGTCGATGGGCGATTAATGGCAATATGCAAAGGAGCATTACCTATTGCAACGCCTGCATTATGTTTTAATAAAGTCTTTGTTATTTCTTGATAATTATTGATCACAGCAACCTGAAGCGGCGTCCACCCGTTTATATCTAGTATATTAGGATCTGCCCCATTTTCTAGTAAAGCTTTTACTACTTCTTGAGAGTTACAAGCAACTGCCATGTGTAGTAATGGTGTATAATTACAATTTTCTTCTGATGTTTTTTTATTTGAGTTAAATTGATCTCTATCACAATCTATCAATTTTTTAATCTCACTTGAATCTTTATTACCTTCCTTATTAATGATATTTAGAACCTGTCTTGAAAGAGATTAAGTAGATAATTTAGAAAGCATAGAAGTAATCATATTAAAGAAGATATTAGTTTTTGAAGTAAGAGGAGAATGCTAGTAATCTTTGCTCATGCGTCTAAAATTGGAGAGCCAAGCAAAAGTTCTTTCCACAATCCAACGTTTAGGAATAACCTGGAATCCTGTAGTATCTACTGCTTTTTTGGTGATCGTTAATAAACATCCTGTCTCCAATAAACAGCGACTTTGTAGTTTACCTT
>BNGT01000004.1 GCA_016860565.1 Candidatus Mesenet longicola
CCATTGACCTTTGAAGGATATTGCAATAAGGATGTTTTCGAGGCTTGGTTTGAGCAGTTTTTAACTCCAATTTTAAGGTCTGGCCAAACTGTAATTCTTGATAACGCTACTTTTCATAAATCTAAAAAAATAGATAATCTTGCTAAAGGAGTTGGTGCTGAAATTCTTTATCTTCCTCCATATTCTCCAGACTTTAACAAAATTGAGCATCAGTGGTTTGCTATAAAGAACAGAGCTAGAAAAAATATCCCTATTTTTAAGTCTTTCCGTCAAGCTGTTGATTCTGCTTTTTTATTCTGACTATTATGAGAAGAGCTATACTATCTAAAGAGAATAGCAAAAGGCTTTTATCTCTTACTAAATACCTTACAGATCATGGTCAAAATTATTTAACACACTCTGACAAATCAAGTGCTGCAAAAAAATTGATTAGTGCTTTTTTGCTTGTCCCTGTTATTATTCCTACTGGATTGACCATTTCATTATGCGCTTGCACCTATTTTTTACAAATGCAGTCAGTTCTAAGCCTGATGACTCAAAGCTATCTAAATTGATAAAAAGTTTATTAAAATTACCGATATGTATTATTGCTGCCGCAATTTTAATTCCATGTATTATATTAAACTTAGTGATTTCGTTAGTACCACTTCTCATTGTTTTAGCTATCAATAAAAATATTGCAAATGATAAGAAAAATAGTGTGCTAATTGAAGTAAAGAGCGATGGTGAATATAATAAGCTTATTGAAGAAAAAGTTACAAAATTAAATGACGATGAGCACAATCCATTAGCAGAAGAACAAGAAGATAATCAAGCATTAATAAATGGGCACTCACAGACTGTACGAGTAATATCTCAAAATACAGGTAGTGAGGAAAATGTGGACCAAAGTACTGTAATAGATGGGATAAATAATAGAGATGTAAAAGATGGCAAGGCAATAGTACGAGTCGTTGGTAATGACAGCAATGTTACCATGAAAGGCATTATTACAGCAGATATGCATGGTCATTCGGAATCTACTGCATCAGGATTCTTTTTTGGATGTCAAATTGTTCCTTATGGTTTAGATTTTCAATTTGGTTGCAAAACACGTACTGGAGGCACTAAAGTAGAAGCAATAGAAGAGTTAATGCAAGATGGATCAGCACGGACTATGTTATCTGGTGATGGTGGGATATTAGAAGTAGAAGAGTGTAATTCTAATCGTGCATCAATAGAAGAAGTATAAAATTTGAACAGGCATAATACAAGGAAATAACTTTGTAAGATAAAAAAGTGTAGATTGATGCTTTAATCATTTAAAGCATCTTCAATAAGAAATTGGACATTTTCGTTACCACGCCAATAATTAACGGAAATCTTGCCAAGGATAGTTACCAGGCTGTTTTGCATTAAGGCTTTTTCAAGTTCTGTTCCCACAGCACGAAAAGCCATAGCTCTAATAGTCTTATCAGTGTCCGCAATAAAACATCTTATATGATTTTCTCCTATAATTTCTGGTTTTACTATTTTTGCCCCTGAAATAATGAAACGTGGTTCTGGATTGCCGGCACCAAATGGCTCTAAGCATTGCAACTGCTTCCATAGCGTGATGTTTATTGAGCTAACTGTTATTACTCCGTCTGCTTTTATAGTTTTATTGCCTGTAGAATTTATAAATTTACTTTGGAAAAAAGTATGCAGCTTATCGATTTTATCTTTTTCTATTGAAAAACCACCCGCCATATGGTGGCCACCACCTTCGGTAATTAAGCCTTCAAGTTTTGCTAAAAATATAACCGCACCTATATCAATGCCAGGAATTGACCTTGCGCTTGCTTTACCTATCTCATGACTTATAGATATTACTATAGTTGGCAGATAAAATTGGTCCTTAAGTCTTCCAGCTATAATTCCTATTATACCCATGTGCCAACTGCCAGTTACCATTATAAAATTTACCCCAGAATTTACCAGTGTCTCAGCTTGCATCAATGCTTCTTTTGTAGCTTCATTTTCTAACGTTTTCCTCTCGTCATTCAAAATTTTAAGTTTTAGAGATAAGTCATAAGCTTCATCACTGTTATCCGTTGATAAAAGATGTGCACCAAAATGCGACTGCCCTATTCTACCACCGGCATTGATATGTGGACCTATTATAAATCCTAATTGATAAACGCTTGGACGCTCAGTAATTTCTAAGATATCAGATAATATGCGTAAACCTGTGTTTTTTCTCATAGACATTATCTTAAGGCCTTGATGGACCAAAGCTCTGTTTAGCCCTATAATTGGCATTACATCGCAAACTGTACCAAGCGCAACTAAATCCAGCAATTGCATTAAATCTGGTTCTGCTATCTTAGAAAAGAAGCCTTTATTACGTAATGTTTTGTTGAGAGCAACAATGAATAAAAAAGCCACTCCAACTGCAGCAAGATAACTGTATGGAGAATCCTCATCAATGCGATTGGGATTTATAACAGCTACAGCATCCGGTAATTTTTCAGTACCCAAATGATGATCAATAACTATAATATCAAGCCCTGCATTTTTGGCAGCAATAATTGGCTCATGGGCAACTGTACCACAATCAACAGTAATACAAAGGTGTGTACCATTTTTTCTTAATTTTAGCAAAGCATCGGTATTTGGACCATATCCCTCTTTAACGCGATCAGGGATGTAGATTGCAACATTTATACCTACTGTTGCTAGATATCTTTTTATTAAAGCAGATGAAGTTGCTCCATCAACATCATAGTCACCAAATATAACAATGTTTTCATTATTATATATTGCAGTTTCAATTCTATTTATTGCTTTATCCATATCCAGTAGGTGAAATGGATCCGGCAGAGATGATCTAAGAAATGGATGGAGGAAATCATTGGCAGTATCTAGTGTTACACCACGTGCAGCCATAACTCTAGCTAGGATTTCAGGTAGGTTGAACTTCTGCATCAGCGCTGTGGTATCACGTGTGCTTACCTCATGCACTTCCCACAATGCATTTTTTACGCTGCGTTTTTGCTTTATACCTAAGTTTGATAACACGTTTATATATAAATATTCATTTTGTATTAGACGTTTTAAATGGTCAATTTTTTTATGAGAAAGTACAAAGATTTCTACCAAAACTGCTATAAATTTGAAAAAGAGTGTTTTATTTATCAAAATTTGGCTTATTATAAATAACTTACTCAGATGTAAGTTTTTTGTTATTTATGAATACTATTGAGGGAAAAGATTGTAAATGGGAGATGGTTATTGGGCTTGAAGTACATGCTCAAGTCTCTTCAAATGCTAAATTATTTTCCAGCTCATCAACTGAATTTGGGGCAGGACCTAACTCTCAAGTAACATTAGTAGATGCTGCAATGCCAGGAACTATGCCAGTGCTTAATTATTACTGCATAGAACAGGCTATTCGTAGTGGTCTTGCTTTATCTGGAGAAATAAATTTAAAATCTTTTTTTGATAGGAAAAACTATTTTTATCCTGATCTGCCGCAAGGGTATCAGATAACTCAATTTTATGAGCCAATAGTTAAAAATGGTAAAATATTTTTAACTGAAAGTAATAAAGAGATTAGAATTGCAAGGATTCACTTAGAGCAAGATGCGGGAAAAAGCATTCATGAAGATAAAACATATATAGATTTAAACCGTGCCGGTGTTGCACTTATGGAAATAGTCTCTGAGCCAGATATTAGATCTCCTAAAGAAGCTGCGGAGTATATAAAAAAATTAAGATTGATTTTGCGTTACGCTGGCACCTGTGATGGTGATATGGAAAAAGGGTCGCTACGCTGTGATGCAAATGTTTCCGTTCGCCCCATAGGTAGCGAGGAATTTGGTACACGTTGTGAAATAAAGAACCTAAACTCAATACGTTATGTTATGCAAGCAATTGAATATGAAGCATACAGACAAATTAAAGTTCTAGAGAGTGGAGGAAATGTAAATCAAGATACTATGCTATTTGATACTAGCTTAGGTGAAACAAAAGTCATGCGTAGTAAGGAAAATGCTCTTGATTATCGCTATTTTCCTGAGCCTGATTTACTACCGGTTACAATTACTCAAAAGACTATTGATTCTATCATGCTGACCTTACCTGAATTTCCCGATGATAAGAAAAAACGTTACATTGAAGAGTTAGGTATTAGTAAATATGATGCGGAAGTGATTACCTCTGATAAAGAGGTAGCAGATTATTTTGAAGAATTAATAAAGAAACACAATCCTAAAACTGCTGTAACTTGGCTTACAGTTGAGCTGTTTGGTCGCCTTAACAAATCTGGACTTAGCATAATGCAGTCTCCAGTTAAAGCATCTGATCTTTCTGATCTTTTAGATTTTGTTATCGATAATACCATTTCAAGTAAAATTGCTAAGCATGTGTTTGATCTTATGTTTGAATCTGGTAAGTCCGCAGCTTCAATCATCGAAGAACAAGGCTTAAAACAAATTGCAGATGAAGATGTCATAACATCAATCGTTAGCAGTATACTAAAATCTCATAAAGATAAAGTGCTAGAATATAAAAACGGTAAGGAAAGGCTGTTTGGCTTTTTTGTTGGTGAGATTATGAAAGAGACAAAAGGCAAAGCAAATCCAGAACTTGTTAATTTAATACTTAGGAAAAAATTATAATCTTAGTATAAAATCAATAGAAAAGTACAACGACGCCTGCTATATAATAAGCTATAGTAATTCTGACTGCTACAAAAATTGCTTAAAGAGATGATAAAAGCCACCTTTGCTTCACTCTAAAGCTTCTTGAGCTTTTTTGTATCCAGCCGAGCAGGCATGAGCACGGATAATTGTATCATCGATTATTTCCAAATCTGGTTCTTGTTGTGTATATTAGAGCAACTTCTCCCAAATTTCTTTTTCGCACCATCTTTTGAATTTTTGTGTATGCTACTGTAATTGCCGTATATTTTTGGTGCCATTGATCACCACTTCGAGCCATGTACCAAACCGCTCCCACAAACATTCTTTTCATTTTATTATTAATTTGTTAATAATTATTAATTATAATTAAGAAATTAACTATTATAGAGGTATCATTATGGAAAAGATAATTTCAAACCAATGTGGCGAGCAGAACAGTGTTTATGTTACATTAGGTGATATTTTAGGAAAAGCTGTTCATTATAACAATGATGGAAAGTTTGAATATATTCAAGACACTAGTGGAGATAGATATACAAGCTTACGGGGCATGAAAATGGACTTGAATCTAAAGTTAATCGATCCAACTAACCGAGACAATATTATATCAGGAGATACGGAGAAAAGCGTAGAAGTAAAAGTAGCTCCAGAAGTTAGTAGCTGTGTAATTCTAAATCAGGAAGGCATATCTATTGATACTACGAGACATAAGTGTAGTATTCAAAAGCTTTTAGGTACAGATGATACAGTTAAAATCAATTTAAAAGGTGACATAAAGTTGAACCAAGAATTTGCAGAGTTAGGAGGTACTATTAATTTTAGTGATCAAAATTACAAATGGATAGATTTAGGATTAAATGAATATGAGTTGAGCCAACATAAAATCAAAGTAACTGATGATTGTGGATGCAAGCCAGACACAGAAGCTTTCAAGGAACTTAGAAACGACATAACTGTTAAATCAGCACAATCAGAACAAAAGGTTGGTAGTGTAAATTTGGCATCTTGGTGCTTTAAAGGTGAGAAATTGTATTACGATTTGCGTGGTGATGATAGAGGGCTTCTTCCAGTAGGAGATAATATTTATTTGAAAGTATTAATCTGTGATGAACAAAAACCATATTATAAATTAGCTCTTTGTGATAAAAACGGTAACATAGCACAAGAAGCAAAGAAAAGCGAGTCTATTATAAGTAAGTGTAATATAATTAGTGAACAAGGGTTTCAATTAAGGGATTATGTAAGAGACGATGATCTTCCATCATTTATTATAAAACCATCTACATCTAAAGAGTTTGGAGAGTTCATTGGCAATAAATCAAGGGCAGAAGTATATGAATACGACCCAAATTCTCATAATGTTGGAGATAAAGTAGGAAAATTAAATGCCACAGATATCAGGGTATCAGGTAAAACATTTACTATTGACAATCATTTACTTAATGATAATAGTCCTAAAGCTTTTCATATTAATGGTAATGTAACAGTCAGTGAATTGGAAGATCATTCATATCATATAGATAAGCCTTTTACTGATGATGCCAAAACAACAAAACTTCTGTTAGACGACCTACTTTGCTTATTTGATCAAAGCTCATTACAAGACGGTATACAAATTATTGGTTAAAAAAACTTATTTCTTATAACTACTACCGATATAGCAACTGCTTATATGCTATATCGGTGTAGTGAATAAAATTTACTTATATTTTTATTATTCAATATATTTTTTTGTATTAGTAAGATGAAATTCTAATAAATTTTTCATTTGCGTTTACCTTCTTTCAGTTTAAGGAAAAATAAATTACCATTTTCATCTTTGCCAGAAAAAATTTTGACCTCTTGATTACTATTATTTAAATCAAAGTAAAGATCTACATGCGTAGATAGCACATAGCCTGGCTTTGCTTCACCACCTGAACCAAAGGCTTCTTTTATATTTAAATTAAAATGGCTTTTTTCTAATGAATGCATATCCAAATAACATTTAGGTGGATATGAAGTTGCACAAATGCCAGAGATATTGTTTAATTCACCACTTATTTCTTCATATTTTGCTATTTTCTGATAGGGCCATATCTTACCATCTTGACCAAAGTGTAATCTATTTTCTAAATCAACTTTCATATCACCATGATAATGAAAGCTTTCATGATCTTTATTATCGATATAATAACTTTCAACTTCAAAACATGGAAAGTAATGGAGATCCATAGAAGTATCTATAAATTACACTATTGTTTATTATAATTATGCAGTAAAAAAAGTAAAATAATTTTAATTAAAAGTTAAAAATTTAATTTACTCAAGACAAAATTCAGATTAAACACGAAATCTCAGAGAATTAATTCTGATAAACCCTTCTGCATCACTTTGGTTGTAATTTTCATCATCAAAACTTGCAAGTGTTTGTGAATAAATGCTATTGTCTGATTTCCTGCTAACAATTGTTACTGACCCTTTATATAGTTTAGCACGTACAATGCCGTTTACGCTCTCTTGTGATTTATCAATCAGTGCTTGCAGCATCTCACGTTCATGCGTCCACCAATAACCATTATAAATAAGTGCAGCATATTTAGGCATTATCTCATCTTTTAAATGTGATGCTGCTTTTTCTAGAGTAATACTTTCTATAGCACGGTGAGCATGAAATAAAATAGTACCTCCAGGAGTTTCATATACACCACGAGACTTAATACCAATATAGCGATTTTCAACTATATCTACCAAACCAATACCATGCCTGCCGCCAATTTCGTTTAATTTTCTTAAGAGGTTTGCTGGTGATAGTTTAGTACCATCTACTGAGACTGGATCACCTTTGGCAAAGGTTATTTCTACATATTCAGGATTATCTTGAGCTTGCTCTGGTAGAGTAATGCGTTGTAACATTGAATAGTCAGATTCAATACCAGGATCCTCTAAAACCTTACCTTCAAATGAATTATGTAATAAATTTGAATCTATTGAATAAGGTGGTTCACCGGTTTTATCTTGTGGCACACTTATGTTGTGTACCTTAGCATATTCTATTAACTTATTACGTGAAGTTAAATCCCACTCCCGCCACGGCGATATCACCTTAATTTTAGGATTAAGGCTGTAATAACCAAACTCGAACCTTACTTGATCATTACCTTTACCCGTTGCTCCATGAGCTACTGCATCTGCACCTACAAGTTTTGCTATCTCAATTTGACGTTTAGCGATCAGTGGACGCGCTATTGCTGTCCCTAATAAGTAATAACCTTCATATAAAGCATTAGCACGAAACATAGGAAAAACAAAATCTTGAACAAATTCCTCTGTTAAATCTTCTGTGTATATGTTCTTATCTTTTATTCCTAATGCTGATGCCTTCTCTCTTATTAATGCAAGATCATCATCTTGACCCAAATCAGCAGTAAAAGTTACAACTTCACAGTTATATTTGTCTTGCAGCCACTTTAAGATCACTGATGTATCAAGCCCACCAGAATATGCAAGTACTACTTTTCTTACTTTTTGATTATTCATTACTAATCTTAAGCTTATTTATTAGCTAGTTTAGCCTCAAAATGTAGAAAATAAATCTTTATTTTATGATATTAAATTAGAGACTTGTTTCCAGAAATTCTAGAAATTCTAAACAGTTAATTGGTTTTGACTTTGATAATATTGACACTACAGCATGTGAAGATGAAACATCAAAGTTAGTACTGCTACGCTGAGATGAAATATTAGAGCTAATATTGCATGGGGATAAAGAGCTTGAGCTAACACCACGTGAACTTGGCGCTACTGCTATACTAGGAATAAGAGGGGGAGAAGAGATAGAAGAAACTGAAGAACTATAAACGTCATAGTTGCCACAGAGCCTATAACCTATACTTATTGCTGAAATGGAACTAACTGTTGCTATTATTGATGCCACAACCGAAAATGATGATAGCGCTTTTGCACTACATTCTCCCTCTGGTACAAAATCGAAAAAATATATACCGCCGGCAGCAACAGCACTAGATAAAGCACAAGTAAATGAACAAGCTGCTATTGTGGCAAATATTCTTGCTATTCTGCCTGTACAAGTACTAGATGGACCCAAATAACTATCAACAACACAACTTTCACTGCTTCTACTGTTTGTCATACTTTCTCAAAAAAATTGATTATGCCTCTTTTACAATAAAACATTAAGCAGTCAATAAATATTTTTATTTGATTTTTTATTATAAAATTTAAAATGGATTAAAAATAATGAAGAAATTTATATCTTTCTATCATATTCTATACTTGTTAAATACAGGTTTTTAAATATGCAAATAAGTCAAAACTGGATAGCTAGTAAAGAAGCGAGGTTGATAATAGAAGCCATTGAAAAATCTGGTGGAGAAATACGATTTGTTGGTGGTTGTGTTCGAGATAACGTCTTGGAAAGAGAGGTACATGATATCGATTTAGCTACTAATTTGCTTCCAGAGGAAGTAATAGCTGCCTTGGAGGCTAGTAATATTACGGTTATTCCTACAGGATTAAAACATGGTACTGTAACAGCAGTTTTAAACCAACAACCGTTTGAGATTACAACTCTCAGACATGATATAAGGTGCGATGGTAGGCATGCTGAGATTGAGTTTACCAACAGTTGGCAAGCAGATGCTTCAAGACGCGATTTTACATTCAATGCTCTATACGCTGATAAATATGGCAATATATATGATTACTTTGATGGCTTAGAAGATTTAAGACAAAGAAAACTTAGTTTTATCGGCAGTCCCGAAGCTAGAATAAAAGAAGATTATTTGCGAATATTGAGAGCATTTCGTTTTCATGCAAATATATGCATAGGTAAAATTAGTGATGAAATACTTAGCGCATGTAGTAAGCATGCAGAGATGATATCTAGTTTATCTGGCGAAAGAATAAGAGATGAAATGTTAAAACTGTTATCATGTAGTGACTACTTGGTACCCACTTTAGTAAGTATGCAAAAGTGTGATGTTCTGCAGAAAATTATTCCAGATAAAGTCTCATGTAACGTCTTATCACATAAGATTTTAAGTGAAGTTGATTCTATAGTTAAGTTAGCACTACTCCTGCGTACAACTGTAGCTGATAGAAAAAGTATAGGTGAATATATGAGTAGCTTTCTACGTTTATCAAAAAAACAAAAGAAAAAATTAATGTTCATACTTAAAAATAACATATCAACTGATTTATCAGAAAAAGAGCAAAAAAGATACATATGCTTATTTGGTTTAGAATTGTATAAGGATATAATAAAAATTTGCTGCATAGAGGCAGAAAAAAATGTGGGTGAAATACAGAAATATATGTTATTTGCTGATTCATGCTTAATTCCAGATTTTCCTATATCAGGTTCTGATCTACAGAATATAGGATATAGACAAGGAAAATATTTGGGTGAAAGTTTAAAAATGGTTAGAAATTACTGGGAAGCGAGCTCCTATGCTCTTACAAAAGATGAGCTGCTTTCGTATGCTAAGAGTTTGCTCAGTAAAAAAATAGAAAAGATAGAATATATAGCTAAAAAGGTATAAATTTTCCAAGAATTTATGAATAATTTGAGTATATAGTCTCAAAAGGGGAGTTTAAATAATATAAGCTCCCCTGCGAAGGTATATTAGTAACGAAAGGCTAAAGCAAAAAACCATGTTGACAATACCAGAAATAATATTAAGCTTCATTTTTCTGGAAATTACGGTAAACATAATTTCAAACATCTTTGAATCTGTAAAATTTCCACTATCTTATCGAACTTTTAGCCCTTGCTAAATTTCTTATCTTCCAACTCTTTTACTATTTTATATTTTTTTAAAACCATAGCCTATCCCTTTTTTGATTTTAGATTGGTTACGAAAATTATTTTAACTAAAGGTATATAGCAGCAAGAATGATAAATAGCCAATTTTATCATAACAAGCTGCAAAAGTGCCTTTGCCTATCTTATAAACCTTTTATTCGACCATTTTCCATATTCAGTAGGCAAAATCAGTTCTTTCTATTCACATTACTGTTGCCATGAATTTTCTATTTTTAAAAGAAATATTATTCCATTATCATTTTTATTGTTGATACCATCTAATCTTAACTATTTATATTTTTTCAACAGCCCGCCCTGTCTAGTATATACAATTAGTTAAAATTATTCTGTATTTTTGCTAAAATCTTTATATTCTGGTTTACGTTTAGCAATAAATATGTCATACAGCCTCTTATCTATAGTCTTTTCGATGTCATGCATTAGTATATTTTTTATTGCATTAACTTTATCTTGATAGTCATTTTGAGCTCCTTTTTTAGGTTGATTCTCCTTTAAAGTATCTTCTCTTTTCTTTCTGATGACCGCTATTATCCTAATTATTAATCTTCTTAAAAAATACTTCCACTTTATGCTAGCAAGTGTCTTATAAATAAAGTAAGGAAGTAATAAAGCTACTATTAGCCTTATTACTAAACCATAACTTAGATTATTCCAGTTATAGTAACAAAACTTCATATACTTATATAAGTAGTAAAGTATATGTTTAATTGAACCTAACGATATATCGGAGTCACCACTGAGAAATAATAGTATAGCTCCACAAGCATAAGCATAAATACCCAATAAAAACGCTCTTACAATTAGATTTTTTATATTGGCTAATGCATAACTTAAAATTCTAAATCGATAAAAAAATAGCATCAAATTCCCTACTTTAATGGCTGGGGTGGGAGGATTCGAACCTCCGCATGACGGTATCAAAAACCGTTGCCTTACCACTTGGCTACACCCCAATTATAGGAAAAAAGAGTTAATACATCAATAATGTAAATGTCAATTTATGCACTCACAAACCCATGTATAGAAATCATTATCAACTTTATCTGTAGGTATTGCAATGATACCAGGAATTTCATAAGGATGAATACTTTTTATTTTTGCAATTACATCATGAGCTAAAGTACTTAAACTCTTCACTATTACTATAACCTCATCTTTACTACAAACCTCTCCTTGCCATAGGTACATTGATGTAATATTGCGAAAAATATTTGCACATGCAATTAATTTTTCTTTAAGTAACTCTTCAACAATTTTCTTTGCACCTTCATAACTACTGATAGTTATATAAATTAATGTTAAACTATCCATTATATAACTATTGAATTATGATAAAATATAGCTTAATTTTATTAACTTTAATTACTCTCATCAAGTAAAATCGCATCACATTTGTAAGATTTATATAATGAGTAATACACTTTTTTTAAATTGAGTAATATTTAAGTGCTATATCTGTAGTGCTTTTATATACATCTTCTATAATCCGTTGAAGATAGATTTTTTAATTTAAAACACCATCTTCTACACAGCTATAAGTAAAAACTTTGCTACAATAAGGGCAAGTTATGCTGTCTTCATTCCCCATATCTAAATAAATAAGAGGATGGCCTAAACCTTCATCTATTCCTATTTCGTTAGTACCGTCACAACAGATTTTTTTATGTTTTACCTTTAGTTGATACATATTATTCTAAGTATAAATGCATTTTTACACTATAGCATATTAAGATATAACTTATAGAAGTTTTCTATAGCTTGACTAAATCTTGTTTGATATGGTCTAAATAAGCATTTAGAATTTACTCCTCTCTTGATTATTTTTTTTGCTCTGACATCTTTGTTTGCCATTTATTGTTTGCTTTTTTAAAGTCTAATTTAGTGTTTTTTACGTTTCTATAACTTTCTTTATATAGCTAGGTGCTCGCCCTAAGGTTTAGTATTTTAAGTAATTTTATTGATTATATAGTATATTTGATTTAAAATGTATTAAACAGATAGGTAAAATAGCAGTAGAGAAATGTGCTAAGTAGACATTGTAAGTGGTAACATATATATTCTATGCTATCCAACAAAACCAAGAGTTCGAACAATTCAGAAAAAACTCTAACAGCTACAACCTCGCATTTCTTCAGGCAGCTTATAAACTTCCTCTATATTAACTTTAGATAAAGCGCACCACTGCTGATGATGGCCGTAATACTCGCATGGTTGATGTGGTCCATAGCACTCAAGAGGTGATTCCTTATCACTCTTAACAGATTGGTTGTTATTTAAATCCTGCACATAATCGGACTTACTAATAAATCTATCTAATGAACCTACACATGATTCAATAGCTTTTAAAGCTTCTTTTTCTTCTTTTCTTTCTTCTTCAGTTTTTGTACTACTTATTATATCGTGCTCCACCACATAACTAATTTTATTAGAATGCCACTATCCTAATTCTTTCAAATGATCTAAAAATCTATTTAAACATTTGCTATGCTCCTCACTTATTATTTTAAGGCACCTCTCATCACTCTCCTGACAGTAATCTTTATAGACTAAAGGAATCATCTTATCCAATACTGATAGTACTTCTTTTAAGTTAGTATCAATATTCTGCACTCTTGAAGCGATATCAGTAAGATGGCTAGTAATATATTTATTAAATTCTGGACTAAACCTATTCGTGCCAAAATCACCTTTAGTTCGTTCTATAATTTCACCGTATTGCTTATTATAATGGCTAATACTGAGTATGGTACGGCGTAGATAAAAATCACTCTTAATTACATATAAATCTTTTATTTTTTCATCATCGATACTTGATGCTTCTGTTTTTAATTTTTCTTCGTGATCCTCAATAGCTTTGTTTATCTTATCCTCAAACTGCTTTGACTCTTCATCAGGAAACAGCAATGCTATTAGTTCTTTTAACTCTTCACGCAATTCCTTTACTTCTTCATCTTCAAATTCTTTATTTTGCTCTTCTTTGCTATTTTGTATCTCAGGTTCATTTGTTACTTTATCGTTTTTACTATTATTTCCATTTTTAACTCGTGATTTGTTTTTTTTCTTTTTTCTCTGTGATTGTTTTGGTCTAGTTCCTGTTTCTTTTGATTCTTCCTCTAATAGTTTTTTCTCAGCTTTTTCTCTTTGTAATTCTTCTTTCCTATCTTGCTCCTCTTTCTCTTTTTTAGAAATATAGATAAAATCTATAAAAACGTAAAATTCCTTATATAATTCTTTGTTACTACACCTTTGTTTTAATTTTCCTAACTGTCCACAAATTTCTCCATGCTGTTCTACTACTTGTAGGTAATAGCTTTCCATTTTATCATGCAATGGTAATTTATCACCATTCTGTTCTTTCAATTTATTTGCTATTTTTTCTATTAGCTTAATCAGATCTTCTAGTGGTTCTTCATTTTTAAATCCAAACTGAATTATTCGACTAAAATTATCAGCAACAAATTTCTGCCATTGAGGTTCAGAAGCAATATTGGAATTAATAATATGAAAAACAGGTGATCTTAATTTATAGGATTTTGAATTATTTGGGCACCTTTTATACAAATCTATAATTTCAATCATTGTCTCTTGTAATCCAGGGATAATGCCTTCCTTTGTTTCGTGATTTGCTATTGATGTATTTCATACTCCCCTTCTAACCTTTTACATTTCTCTTTTAATTCTTGATTACATTCTTTAATTTTATATACAACCTTATTTCCAATTTTAATTTCAATTGAATTTTGCATATCAGACACTATATCTTGGTAATTTAAACCGCTATTCTGATTAATTTTTACAATAGTTTCTTCTCGAGCTTCATCTACTATTTTCTGATAATCTGAAGGTTTTACATATTCTTTTATCTCTTCAGCCATCTTAGCTTTAAGCTCCTCAGAGGATGCAGATTTAGTATAAAGTTCTATCACTTTATTTATCATCTTTTCATAATTTAGAGTTCCTCTAAATTCCTGTGTGATTGTATCTATTACTTCCTGGTTGCTTAGTAGTTTAGTATTTCCCGTTTGAGTTTTAGCTGCTTGACAGTTTGTTTCGTCTTTTTTACCTGCATTAGATCATGCAATTCTTCGCGTTTTTTTATATATATAAATGAAATCTCATCTATAATTTTTATCGCAGCTGAATTTATCATATTAGATTCTACATCTTCAAAATCAATATCCTCATTCTCCTACTTTTTGATATTAGCTATAGTTTCATCTTTAACCTGATTTACTATTTTTTGATAATCTAAAGATTCAGCCAATTGCGTAGTTATGGAAGCGAATTCTTGATTATAATTGGTAGTGTATTTTGTTAACTCTTTCATTACTTTTTCATAATTCAATATGGCGTTGCATTTTTCTTCAATTTTGGTTATTGCTTCTCCGTAATTCATTTTTATTTTCACTTAAATTATTTTAATTTTAACTAAAAATAAATAAAGAATCAAGAAAAGTTTAATATATTAATAATAATATATAATCTTTAGGAGGTTTTTCCGATTTTTAGCAACTTGATCGCATTGGTGTTAACTAATCCTCCACCTACCCGCTTGGTAGTATAAAGTTTTACAAAACCCTTGCTGGTGAATGGATCTCTTAAAATCTTCATTCCTCTATGATCCACTATTTTATACGCCTGCTTAAAATTTGCGATAGCTATCACTTTATGCGATTCTTCTATGCCACTTGTAAGCTTTGATTTAGCGTTCTGAGTGCTAGAGGTAAGCCCTGCCGGCATATCAGCTACTTGGTAGACTGGAATTCCCATTATTGTATCTTTTGCTCCTAAAGACAACCCTGGTTGCCATAAGTATTGACTCGATTGCTCCAACTTTAGCAACCTCACTTCTTGCAACACGCTTCTATTCATCAAAAATGATGCATTTTTAGCGTAATATTCATTTAATGAATAATATAGTTTGATTACTGCATCACTATTTAATTTTTCAGATTCTATCTGCTCTACTTCCCCTTGCTTTTTACTGTTCTTGTAGGATAATATTCCTTGAGGTTGCGTTTTACCATCACCTTTGATGAAAGCTTCATTTTCTTTTGCACTAAAAGCTTCAACTAATTTGTCTACCAGCCATGCTTCAATGTTAACGAACGCGTCGTCAAGCAGTTTTTGAGTAATTTGTGGTTGGGCATATAGTTCATAAGTTGTGATCTTTATATTTTTAAATTTTTGCGTATTTTTATCTTCTGATATTTCTTCACCTTCTTCATGCCAGCCAACAAAGGTTTTATCATCACCTTCAATTATATATTCTATACTCTCAGTTGATATTTCTTCGCTAGAGCAAAGCTGACGCATAGGAGAAATATCTATGATATTTTGATGTATATGCTTTGATATTTCCTTTGTGATTAAATACCCTCCTTCTGGTCCAGTAGAAGTTAAAGCTTTTTGCTCATATTTCATTAAATTATCTGCTGTGCCTTTACGCAAATACTCAGAAAAAGCTTTATTTTGGAAACAGTTATCCTCAAATTTTCCGTTTATTTCTGGCCTTTGCATAGCCGTTTCTAATGTTTCTATTCTCTCTTTATAGTCATCAATTGCACCACTAATTTTATTTAGCTGCTCAGTAGTTGCAGATTCTGCATAACCCTTGCCTTCGACTTCTTTAAGTCTACGCTCATTAACTAGCTTAAATTGCTCCCATGATGAAGCAAGATCATTAATACGACAGGCAATATCAGTAAGTGACATAAGTAACCCCCTATAAATTAAAATTTTCAGAAAAAGCCTAATGTGGTTTGAAATTTTTGATTAGGCTGAATAAAAGAACAATCCTTTCGCATGATAAATTACTTGTTCAACTTATGTCAAACACTTACTCAAGCTCCATAACAAGTGCGCAATTTACCTCTTTGCTTTTGATATTATATGCATCACCTATAAAGCATGGTTCTTTACTATCTTTTGTATTAATTCCCCTAATTTTCCCTGTAGTTGGGTTACCATCATCCATTTTTTTATCTATGAGATATGCTTGTTTTGCTGTTAAAATAGGACCAACATTTAATTCCTTTTCCATATTTTCCCTTGGAGCGCCAATAACAAGTACATTACTTCCCTCAAATCCATGTACTCCATAACCTAAAAAAAATCCACTACTTTTAATTTTAGAAGTAGGAATGTCTACTCCAAGGATTGGAACAACTGAGATCGAATCAGGTCCACCACTAGATTGATACCCAAGCTCAGCTTGACTTAAATGACACCAGGCTAAATATGATTCTATACCACCATCTTTACGATCTTTAAATTCAATACGACCATCACCATTGCCATTAATTTTCCTTATTCCTCCACATTTATTTGAATCAAAAAAATCCGAAGCATTGGGCATGTCTCCAGGATAATAATGATATTCTGTATAAAAGAAATTAACATCTGACCATACTTTCCGCATATCCTGCATAAGCCTATGTAAGCGAGCATACTCAATCAGAGATGAGCCTTTCATTACTGTAAAAAACAGCAATCCACTAATTAATAGAACCACAGAAATTTCAATTAACGTAAAACCATCTTCCTTCATTTTGCGACCTAAAATACCACTTATGTTAAGCATAATACTAGATTTGATAAAGTCTCAAAAAAAATTGACTAATATACTATATTTAGTATACAAAGATCAAGTAGGGGGAAAAATGATTGGTTCAGAAGAAACACTGGAAACATTAAGCAGAATTCTCTTCGGATTAGTCCGTAGCAATTACATAGAAAGAGCAATTACAGTATTAGGTTTTGGCTTTGACATCAATACACAAGATGATCGTGGGCAAACACCTATTTTTTTAGCTGCTCTGCACAACAATTTACTAATAGTCGAAAAACTAGCTGAATTTGGGGCCAATCTTGAAACAAAGGATAAACTTGGAGATACAATACTAAGTAAAATAATATCAAAACAAAACCCATACAAGAAAGTATCAAAAGATGAACAATTGGATATGGTTAAGCTTTTAATAAAGCAGGGTGCAAAACTTACCACTCGTAGTCATTATGCTCTTCCTATTCATAGAGCAATTCAAGCAAGGTGTAGTTTGGATATAATAAAAACACTGCTGACAGAAGAAACTATCAATGAAAAAAATTGTCTTGGACGCACACCATTACACTTAGCAGTGTTGACACAACGAGCTGACATAACCGGACTACTGATAAATTATAACGCCGATATTAATGCACAAGATGGTAAAAAGAATACTCCATTAATGTTAGCGGCAATTAAAGATGGTGAAAAAAATACTTCATCAACGTTAACGGCAAGTAAAGGTTATGTAAATATAGCAATACTACTTATAGTTAATCATGCTGACCCTAATCTGAAAAACGTACATGGACAAACATTTTTCGATCTTGCAAGTTCAGAAGAAATGAAGTCACTTGCATTGGATGTTATGCGTCCATTATCCACAGACACGGAGTTTGAAAATAAATCGATTGCACAACCCTCCCCTTCTAATAATCATTCACCTGTTAAGCATCAAGTACTAAAGAATAAGCCTCAATCTACTAGGTCTATTCTTGCTGATTTAAAATCTATACACAATATATTGCCTCATCCTGATTTATTAATACCTAGTGTCTACGCAATATCTCAATCCAGAATGTTGGATGTCAGTCCACCAGCATCTGAGCATAGCACATCAGCAATTTTAGGTTCACAAAAATCAAGTTTGTCTGGATCTTTTACAAACCAATTCCAAGGAGCATTAAATATTGACTCCTCATCCAGATCTACTATTTCTGAAATATCTCAATCTGAGGATATAATCTCACCTGGATATAGTATTTCTGGGATATCACAATATGAGTATACAAGCTCGCCTGGATCTGGTATCTCTGCAGCATCTCGACGTAGAAATATAAGTCCACCTATATCTAGTATCTCTGAATCTACAAGATCAAGCATAGACTCATTTAGTCCATCCGGGTCATATGCCGTAGATACTAAGAGGAGAAAACTTTCGTATACTCTCTTATAGTAATTTTTTATCAAATTATAAAGATAGAAAAATAAATCACATTTTTAAGTAACTTAAAACAGCCCATTTTACATATTCAACAAAACATAATGCAGTACTCCACCACTTTTGAAATATTCAACTTCAGCTGCAGTTTCAATACAACATTTCAATTTTACATTTTGTAGAATATTATCTTGTTTTTTAATAGTACAATCAACTTCACTGTAAGGCTTTAACTCTCCTTTTATACTCACTACTTCATTGCCATCAAATATTTTTCTATTTACCTGACCGCAAAATATTAGCGGTAGCACACCCATACCAACTAAATTTGACCTATGTATACGCTCAAAACTTTCAGCGATCACCGCTTTCACCCCAAGAAGCGATGTACCTTTTGCTGCCCAGTCTCTGCTTGACCCTGTGCCATACTCTTTACCTGCAATTATAACTAAAGGAATGTCATCTTTTTTATAGAGCATAGCTGCATCAAAAATTGACATTTCCTCTCCAGAATACTTGGTGTACCCCCCTTCCCTACTTACCATTTCGTTACGTATTCTAATGTTAGCAAAAGTACCACGCATCATCACATCATGATTACCTCGGCGTGCACCATAAGAATTGAAATCTTGTGGATTAATTCCATGATTTTGTAGGTAATTTGCTGCTGGAGTACCAATAGCAATATTTCCTGCAGGAGAAATATGATCTGTAGTTATGCTATCCCCAAAAACCGCAAGTATCTTAGCATTTTCAATTTCTATATCTTGCTTTGAATGAAAATTCTCAAAATAAGGAGGGTTTTGTATGTAAGTACTTTTCTTATCCCAATTATAAATAACACTCTGCTCAGTTTTTATTTGTTGCCAATGTTTATCTCCAAAGAAAATATCCTTATACTTTTGAATAAACATATCACGTGTAATAATTTCACTTATTATACTTTCTATTTCCTCATTTGTTGGCCATATATCTTTTAAATAAACGTCCTCTCCTTTCTCATTTTTGCATATTGGATCTTTGGTAAGATCAACATTAACTGTACCTGCAAGTGCATATGCTACAACGAGTGGTGGAGATGCAAGATAATTAGCCTTAACTAAAGGGTGAATTCTCCCTTCAAAATTACGATTCCCAGATAGTACCGCCGCAACTGTTAAATTATTGTTTTTTATCTCTGCTTCAATATTATCGTCCAGCGGCCCAGAATTACCTATACAGGTTGTACAGCCGTAACCAACTAGATAGAATCCCAAAGCATTTAAACTATCTTGCAAACCAGATTTTTGTAAATATTCTGTTACAACTTTAGATCCTGGAGCAAGTGATGTCTTAACCCATGATTTAGACTTAAGCCCAAGCTTCTGAGCATTACGTGCCACAAGACCTGCAGCAATCATAACACTTGGATTTGAAGTATTCGTACAACTTGTTATTGCTGCAATTACTACATCACCATTTTTAAGCGCTCCTTCCTCCTTATTTGCCCCTTCTAATTTAATTAGATCAGTAAAAGATTTTGCAACCTGCGATAAAGAGATTTTATCCTGCGGCCTTTTTGGCCCTGCCATAACTGGCTCAATTTGAGAAAGATCAAGCTCCATTCTATCAGTAAAAAGAGGCTCGCTATCTGTACGCCATAAACCCTGTTCTTTAGCATACATTTCTACTATTTGTATTAGTTCTGAAGATCGCCCAGTTAAATATAAATAATCCAAAGTTTTCTGATCAATAGGAAAGAATCCACAAGTTGCTCCATATTCAGGGGCCATATTGGCAATGGTTGCTCTATCTGCAATAGATAGATTATCTAGACCACTACCGTAAAACTCTACAAATTTTCCTACAACTCCTTTACTTCTTAATATATGAGTAATTGTAAGCACCAAATCTGTAGCAGTTGTTCCTTCAGGCAAATTACCTATCAACTTAAATCCCACAACTTCTGGAATTAACATAGTTATTGCCTGGCCTAGCATTGCAGCTTCTGCCTCTATTCCACCAACACCCCAACCGAGTACTGAGAGGGCATTAATCATTGTTGTATGGCTATCTGTTCCAATCAGTGTATCAGGATATATCACATCATCTTTTATGCAGACAACTTGTGCCAAATATTCAAGATTAACCTGATGACATATACCAGCTCCAGGCGGAACTACACGGAAATTTTCAAATGCTAATTGGCCCCATTTTAAAAATTTATATCTTTCTAAATTCCTCTTTATTTCAAGTTCAACATTTGCTTCAAATGATAGGTTATCACCAAATCTATCTACTTGCACAGAATGATCGATAACTAAGTCTACAGGTATTTGAGGATTTATCACCTCAGGCCTTTTACCTCCCTTATGCATGTAGCTGCGCATTGAGGCTAAATCCACTACTGCTGGAACTCCTGTAAAATCTTGCATTAGCACTCTTGCTGGCCTATAATTAACTTCATGTTTCCTATGACCATTTACGCAATTTAATAGCTCCTTTATATCACCCCACGTAACACTTGTTCCATCCTCATTACGTAGCAAATTCTCAAGCAGCACCTTTAGCGAGCACGGCAATTTATTTATATCTATACCAAAGAAATCCCCAGCAGCTTTTAAGCTGAAGTATTGATATGATTTATTCGCTATATTTAATGATAACTTAGTATTTAAAGAATTTATATTACTCATTTTTAATGTTAATTGGCACTTGTTTGAGATTGCTGTTCATACATAGCGAAAAAATCTATTGGATCAAGCATTATAGGAGAAAAACCACCACTCCCTACTACTCTTGCTATTATTTCTCTAGCAAAAGGAAAAAGGAAACTAGGAGCTTCTATCAGCAATGTCTTCTTTAGCTCTTCTTCGTCAATTTGATTTTCAAATAGAAACACACCACAGTATTTTATTTCACAGCGAAAAACGTTAATTTCGTCAGTATCTGCTTTAGCAGTTGTTTTTATATCAACATGCAATGTCACTTCATGAAAAGACTTTTCTTCATCATTTTCTTCACTCTCCTCTTTTGCTTTTAATTTAGCAGAACTAATATTTACCACTACCTTAACATCAGGTGCTGATTTACTTAAAAGTTGAAACACAGCTGGAGAATTTGGATTTTCAAATGAAAAGTCTTTAATATACTGACCTTTGACTTTTAACTTTCTTTCTATCATAATCTCCTAATTTAATTATTCTTAAGCTAAGTATATTACACTTATATTGTAAATAACAAATTAATTTAATAGTAATTGATTAATGTACATTTATTACGATATAATTATGAAATTACACAGAGGTTAGCATTTATGATAGAGCTAGCAGTATATGCACTTATTGCAGTTTTCATTTTTTCAAGGTTATATCATTCCCTAGGAAAAGCACCTATTTTAGGTTTTAAAAATCAGCCCAGCAATGTTATAGACAATCGTGTTAAAATAGAAGATGAAGAGAATAAAGATGAAAATATAACTGATTATATTGATCAAAATAACGATGATTTAATAAAGGCTGGTATTGCTGCCATAAAAAGTAAAGATAAAAATTTCTCAGTTAAAAGTTTCATGAGAGGTGCATCTGCAGTTTTTGATTTTATCATCAAAGCTTTTAATATAGGCAATTTAGAACAATTGAAGTACTTACTTGACAGCAATCTATACTCTTTATTTGAACAGGAAATCAAAAAGCATCAAGAATTGAGTGAAATTCATGAATCAACTATTGTATCGATAAAGTCACAAAAAATTGTAGAAATTAAATTGGTAAAAAATACAGCTTTCATTGCAGTAAATTTCCTTTCTGAGCAAATTAACTATGCTAAAAATCAATCAGATGAGCTTATCTCTGGCAGCATATCAAAAATTAATAAAGTTGAGGATACATGGCAATTTAAAAAGAACATAACATCATCAAAACCGAAATGGCTTTTAACTTCTATCAATTATTCTATTTCTTAATCTTGTTGAATATTTTTTAAAATCAGATATTATTTATTAATATAATTGAAAGTTTTACCCATGAGTTTTATTGACAACCTTAATAATGAACTTGTTAAATACAATTTGCTTAACCATCCATTCTATGAGCAATGGAGCATGGGTAAGCTGTCTTTTTCAATCCTACAAAAATATGCCCAGCAGTATTATCATCATGTTCAAGCTTTTCCTTGTTATATTAGTGCAATTCATTCTCAGTGCAGTAATTTAAAATCTAGGCAGGTATTGCTTGAAAATTTAATAGAAGAAGAAAGAGGTGAAGAAAATCATCCTGAGCTGTGGATGCGTTTTGCTGAAAGCATCGGTGCTACAAGAGAATCAGTATTAAATTCCACTTGGCTCGACGGCACCAGTAATCTTGTTAACGGTTATCATAAGTTATCTAGAGATTCTTATGCTAAAGGGTTAGGTGCACTATACGCATATGAACGACAAGTACCAGAAGTTGCAAAATCAAAGATTGAGGGGCTAGAGAAATACTATAAGGTAGATAATATGAAAGATTGCCTAAAATTTTTTGAGGTTCATATTACAGCTGATGAATGGCATTCAGAAGAATGTGCGAGTTTAATTGATGAATTAGATGAAAAGCAAAAAAATGAAGCCTTTGAGGGTGCAACAACTGGAGCTAAATTACTGTGGAATTTTCTTGATGGTATTGATAGCCGTACGCCAACTTACTCAGTTTCTCTTTAATTATGGATCTTGCTTTATCGCGAACGTAAGCTGGCTTATAGCCTGCATACTCACATACGATATCAAAATCTTGATTAAAATCAAATAGCCATTCAGTTGCTTTTTTCTTTTCGAGTTGTATTTCTGTTCTTCTATTACTGCTAATTGAATCAGTTACTGCTTGTAATATTACTGCTTTCCAAAGTGAACGATATCTCTCGATGTCATTTATCAGTGGATCAGTTTCAAAATGGTCAAAAAAATTTACACCAGAATCAAATTTAAAATTTGACATATAAATCCTCCATTATAAAGATTGATTTTTAAAGAAATAAATTGAAATTGATGAAAGTCTCTTAGGAGACTAGAAATTTAGAGATATTCAGTGATTTTATATACTAATAATAGTATATAATGCTACTTGAGTTTTTATAAAAAAGTTTTGAAAAAAGTATTATTATCTTTTGTGAACTTGTGCTACTAAAGAACCAGTACTTGTTTGTTGCATACTAAAACTTGGCTGTATTGATATTGGTTGTAGCTGTATAACAGCTTGCGCATTAGAAGACCGATGCTTCAGTGTTACAACATTTACCAGAACAGCCAATACAAGATATTATACCATACCCTGCCATGTACCCGAAACTATACTCTACTTTATAACTGAGTTTGATGACTGTACATAATACCTCCCTATGTTTTATGCTATAGTAACTATATAATTTGCAAATCAATAACGCAAAGCAGCTTTATATCATTTTAGTATAAGATTTCATCAATCTTAATATTGTCTTTACTTTTTTGACTTTTCCTTTTCCATATACCTACAAATAAGTATTGAAATTTCGTACAATATCATCATTGGTATTGCTAGCCCAATTTGACTTAAGACATCAGGTGGAGTTAAAATAGCTGCAACTATAAATATTATAACTATTGCTACTCTACGCTTGCTTACTAAAGCTTCTGTAGTAATTATACCAGCTTTTGTCATAAGCGTAAGCAATATAGGCATCTGAAAAGCAGTACCAAATGCAAACATTAGTTGAATAACAAGATCCAAATATTCACTCACCGATGGCATAAATTCTATTGGAATAGTACCTGCTGTAGGGCTACTATTTTCAAAAGCAATAAAAAATTTCCACGCTAAAGGAAATATGTAGTAGTAAGCTACAGCAGCTCCAAAAACAAATAATAATGGTGTTGCAATTAGATAGGGCAATAAAATATTCTTTTCATTTTTATAAAGCCCAGGCGCTAAAAACATATAAAACTGCCATATAAAAACAGGAGAAGAAAACAGCAGTGCTGACATAACTGCAACTTTTAGATAAACAAAAAAAGCTTCTGTTAAATCAGTATATATAAGGGAAAATTCACTATTATTTCCTTCAAGATCTATTAAAGGTACAAGTAAAAACCCATATATTTTATCAGAAAAATAATAACATAAGGAGAAAATAACACAAAAAACCAAAAAAGAAAAAATTACTCTTCTTCTGAGTTCTACAAAGTGCTCTAAAATTGATATTTTTTTCACTTAAGCATTTGACCTAATAAAATGGCAATATCCAACATTCTAAGCGAGAAGGCCCATTCATTATCATACCATGCAGCAACCCTACATAAGGTGGAATCAACAACATGTGTACCCTTAAGATCCAAAGTAGCACTATGTGGATCATGAATAAAATCTATTGATACTAACGATTCTTCACATACAGCCAGTATTCCTTGTTTCTCATTTTCAGCAGCATTTTTAAAAATATCATTCAACTCTTGTGCTTTTACGCTCTTCTTTGCAGTAAATTTCAAATCAACCAAAGATACATTAGCAACTGGCACTCTAATTGCTACTCCATCTAGCTTTCCTTGCAGCTCAGGAATAATTAAACCTATAGTTTTAGCTGCTCCAGTAGTTGTAGGTATCATAGAAAGTGCACAAGCTCTCGCTCTGCGCAAATCTCCATGACTACCATCAACAACATTTTGATCATTGGTATAAGCATGTATAGTTGTCATAAAACCATTACTTACACCAATACTATCATGTAAGACCTGCAGAACAGGGGCCAAACAATTTGTTGTACATGAACCAGCTGAAATTACTTCATGCTCGTTTTTTATAGCGTTGTTATTCACACCATATATTACTGTCACATCAGCATCTACCACCGGTGCAGAAACTATAACCTTTTTTGCTCCAGACTTTATATGCTTTTTCGCTTCATCTTTTTTATTAAATGCACCTGTGCACTCCAAAACAATATCAACTTCGTGCTTACTCCAAGGAATATTTTCAGGATTACGCTCACGATAAAAAGGTAACCTATCATCCTTTATAGCAATTATACCCTGCTCTGCTGTTACTCCATATTTAAACTTACCATGGATAGAATCATACTTTAGTAAATGTGCATGTTTCTCCTCTTCCATAGAACCGTTAATAGCTGCAACCTTTAATTTGTCTCTATACCCTTTAACTTCATAAATAGCACGTAGTATATTACTACCTATTCTACCTAATCCATTTATTCCTAAACGAACTGCCATATCTATAAATTATGAACCTTCTATAAATTTAACTAACTTATCAATAGTTGTTAATTTGATTTTATGCTCTTTAGCAAACTCCAAAAGGTTAGGTAATCGCATCATAGAACCATCTTCTTGATTCATCACTTCACAGATTACAGCTGACTGATCTAATCCTACTATACGTGCTATTTCAATGCTAGCTTCGGTATGACCACGCCTTTTTAAAACACCACCTTGATTTGCAATTAAAGGAAAAACATGGCCAGGGGTTGTAATATCATCCATTGTACTGTTTTTATCAATAGCAGTAAGTATCGTATGAGTCCTATCTTGAGCGGATACTCCAGTGGTAATACCATACCTTGCATCTATAGAAGTAGTAAAAGCTGTATGATAACTATCGATATTCCTCCTCGGCATAAGGTCAAGCCCTAAATTATTAGCATATGAATTAGTTAATACTAAACATACAATACCACTACCATATCTTATCATGAAAGTAACAGCTTCAATATTAATTCTCTCTGCCAAAATAACCAAATCACCTTCATTTTCCCTATTTTCATCATCAGCAAGTATAAATAATTTTCCTTGCAATGCATCTTCTAGTACATCTTCTACAGGAGAAATTTCCAATGAACCCATTATAAGACCAAAATTATAAGATAAATTAGGTAATACCTTACTTCAAATCAAGAGTCAATAAGGCTTATTTAAATTCAATATTAACTACAGTGTATGATTTTTCACCATTAGGAGTTTCAACCTCAACAGAATCCCCTACTTTCTTACCAATTAAAGTACTAGCTAGAGGAGATGTAACCGATATTAGTTGTTTTGAAACATCAGCCTCATACTCACCAACAATTGTATAAATACATTTTTTGTCTGGATTGCCATCTATACATAGTTCAACAGTAGCACCAAATGCAATAGTATCCCCTAAAAAATTATCAATATCTATGACTTCAGCATGAGAAAGTTTATCTCCTAGATAAGCTATACGACCTTCAATAAAACTTTGCTTCTCACGTGCAGCATGATACTCTGCATTTTCAGATAAATCTCCATGATCACGAGCATCAGAAATTGCTTTAATTATATTTGGCCTTTCTTTTTTTAGCTCTTCAAGCTCATTTTTCATACGCTCCAGGCCGAGCCTAGTTATCGGGAACTTAGTAATTTCCATACCTTATACCTCTAAATACTCAAGATCAATTAAAATTAGATATAAATTTCTCTAAAATACCAGACATTTTAGTTTTTATATCATCATTTATAGTTTTTGACAAGATTTCTAAAACATTTGGATAACTATTACGTAGATATGCTATAAAATTGCATTCAAACATACTAATATCTTTAATGTCTATACTATCTAAATAACCATTAACACCAGCAAATATAATGGCAACTTGTTCTGCTACTGGAATAGGTGAATATTGTTTCTGTTTCAATAATGCTATTAAACGTCTTCCTCTATCTAACACAGCTTGAGAATGACAATCCAAATCAGAACCAAATTTAGAAAAATCCTCCAACTCCCTGTACTGTGCCAAATTTAATTTAATAGGTCCTGCAACTTTTTTAATGGAATCTACTTGTGCAGATGAGCCAACTCTTGACACAGAAAGCCCAACATTTACTGCAGGGCGAAAACCCTTATTAAACAGCTCTGATTCAAGAAATATTTGCCCATCAGTAATAGAGATCACATTTGTTGGTATATATGCAGAAACATCTCCAGCCTGTGTCTCAACTATAGGCAGCGCAGTTAAAGAACCTGACCCTTTTTTTTCGGACATTTTGGCAGCCCTTTCTAAAAGACGCGAATGAATATAAAATATGTCACCAGGATATGCTTCGCGTCCTGGAGGCCTCCTAAGCAATAAAGACATTTGCCTATATGCAATAGCATGCTTTGATAAATCATCATAAACTATAAGGCAGTGCATGCCATTATCGCGAAAAAACTCACCCATAGCACAACCAACATACGGTGCTAAAAATTGAAGAGATACTGGATCGGATGCACTTGCAGCAACAACAGTGGTATATTCTAATGCTCCACTCTCTTTAAGCTTATTTACCACCCTTGCAATTGTAGATATCTTTTGCCCAATTGCCACATATATACAATACACCTTTTGATCATTACTACTTGTATTGTTAATACTTTTTTGATTAATTATTGTATCTAGTGCAATTGTTGTTTTACCGACTTGCCTATCACCAATTATTAATTCGCGCTGCCCTCTACCTATTGGGATTAATGCATCTATAATCTTAATCCCAGTCTGAAGAGGTTCATGGACAGATTTTCTTTCTATTATACCTGGGGCCTTCGACTCTACAGGCATTCTAACACTACTCTTTATCGCTCCATTACCATCAATTGGATTACCCAAAGGATTAACCACTCTACCTAATAATTCAAAGCCTACATTAGTCTCAATAATCTCCCCTGTACACTTAACAACATCTTTTTCCATAATATTACAATCGTTACCAAATGCTATTATATTGGTAATATCACCATCTAAACCTTGAACAATTCCTTCTATATTATTAGCAAAAACTACCCTTTCACCAAATTTAGCTTTTTCTAAACCATAAGCTATAGCTATACCATCAGCAGCTGAAATAACTTCACCAACATGATCATATTTTATATTTACACTACATTGTTCAATCTTTTTCTTTATAACACTTAATATTTCAGAGCTATCTATACTCATATTAAACTCCTTTTTACAAAATCGCTTCTTTACTTACATCTAATAATCTTCCTAAATAACTTTTTAAAGAAGCATCAATAACCGTAAAATCTACCTTAATTATAAAACCGCCTAAGATAGAAGAATCAACAATATTAGTGAAACCAACAACTTCACCAAAACTAGAAATAGAATTATTGATGAGCTTGATATCACTTTTACTCAAAGAAAATGCAGATGTCACAACAATGTCAATTTTATTTTTGAATTTTTTTACTAAAGTTAAAAACTTCTCAAAAATAGTTTCTAATAAGAAAAAACGTCTATTATTAATAATTAATAATATAAAATTTAGTAAGGTATTATTAATATAATTCTTCAAAAGAGATATAACATCACTTTTTATTTTAGCAGAATTAACTGGATTTAAAAAAAATGAAACCACTTCTTTTTCATTTGTAAAAAAACTCAGCAAAAACTGGATATCCTTTTCAACGATTTCAAGCTCCTCATTTGATAATTCAAATAAAGCATAAGCATAACACAATACTAGTTTTTCAAACTTATTTTTTCTCATATTACAAAACTCAAGCTAAGATAGCATCTACTACTCTACCCATGCATTTTCTATATAAACAGGTAACTTTCTTAATGATAAAAAACAAAGATCAAAACTTAATATAAATTTTTGAAACTTAGAATTTAAACTAATAAAATACTTAGCAGAATTTATTATTGCATTGCGTTGAAAATTAGAAATTGGAATTTCATCACTAAATAAACTAGTCTTTACCTCTACAAAGAGGAGCTTATTTTTCTTACATGCAATTATATCTACTTCTCCTAAATGACACTTATAACGGTGTTTAATAATACTGTACAATTTCAATTTTAAAAAAAACAAAACTATCACCTCACCCACATAACCAACAAAATTGGGTAAATTAACTTTATTTACTATTAAACCCATAAATTTATGATAATTTCTTTTTAGCAATAATATCTCTATCAATAAGCTCTATAACTGCTAAGGGAGCATTATCTCCCTTCCTAAAACCATATTTCATTATTCTACAATAACCACCATTACGATCTTTATAACGTTTAGATAGAATAGTAAATAATTTTTCAACAAGTACTTTATCTTTTGTTTTTGAATATAAAATACGCCTACCTTGCAAATTATCTTTCATCTTAGCAACTGTAATAATCTTTTCAACATAAGGCCTTAACTCCTTAGCTTTAGGTAAAGTAGTAATAATTTTTTCCCGATCAAGCAAAGACATTGACATATTGTGCAGCATAGCCAATCTATGCTTGGAAGTACGATTAAATTTTCTTTGATTTATACCATGCTTCATAAATTACCTAATATCAATATGTTCCTTAGTATCTCCATTATAATTAGAAGATAAATCTGAATATTTTTCAACGAATTTTTTGATATCATCAGAAGGAGACCAATTTGGAATAGACATTCCTAGAGATAGACCTTTCTCAGCTAATTTATTTTTTATATCTTCTAATGTTCTTTTACCAAAACTTGGAGCTTTAAGCATATCATATTCTTTCTTTTGCACTAAATCTCCAATATAGACTATACCTTCTTTTTCTAAATAATTCTGAGCTCTAGTACAAAATTCTAAATCACCAACTTTAGATAGCAAAATAGGATCAAATGGCAATTTATTATTATCTTTAACCCTTGCAAGTTCAACATCATTATAATCAACAAGAGGTAGAAGCTGTTTTTGTAATATTTTTGCAGCTAAAGCCACTGCTTCTTGAGGAGATAAAGAGCCATTAGTACGTACTGACATAATCAGCTTATCATAATCAATAACTTGGCCCACACGACTATTCCCTATTGTAAAAGAAACTTTATTAACAGGACTGTACAGAGCATTAACGCGAATAAAACCTACTGAATTAGTAAAAAATCCCGTCTCTTCTTTTTCATACCCTATAGTTGAAGCATAACCTTTACCATTATTAATGTATATTTTCATTTTAAAATTTGTATTACTATCTAATGTACATATATAAAGATCATTATTAAGTACAATACACTCACTATCGCTCTCTATCATATTAGCTCTTATTTCACATGGGCCCTTTGCCTTCAAATAAAGACATTTTTTACCCACAGAAGATAGCTTAACACAAAGTTTACTTATATTAAGCACTATATCGGTTACATCTTCTCTTACTCCAGAAATTGAAGTAAATTCATGAGAAACATCATCAATTTCAATTCCATACACTGCTGGCCCACTTAAAGAAGAGAGCATTATACGTCTAAAAGCAGTCCCCAAAGTTAAACCATAACCTCTTTCCAATGGATCTAAAATAACATCTCCCTCATGATAACCATCCCTCACAATCACCTCGCCTACAGAGAGCTTAGCAACAGCATTTTTATCACTTACAACAATACAAGACTTATCATCAACAACATAAGACATAAATATCCTTTAAAATTAATAATACGAGTCAAACTCTTCTTTTTTTCCTTAACCTAGGACCATTATGTGGAACACAAGTTTTATATTTTATAGAGATTATCGAAAGGCCAGCACTTTCCATAGCTTTGACAATACCATCTTTACTCGGCCCAATGCTAAGACCAGCACCACTCATTACTACATGTAATGTTTTCATACCGTCTTCCACAGCACTTTTAGCAATAGACTCAGCAGTTGTATTCCCTGCATAAGGAGTAGATTTCTTTGTCCCTTTAAAACCATGAACACCAGCAGAAGTATACTTTATTACACGTTTATCGATAGCATTTGCAATAACAATCTTATAATTATTAAAAGTTACTAAAACATATGCAATACCATCAATCACTTTTTCTTTCTTTATAGCTACCGATTTTTTCTTTAATACTTCTATCATAATCTTAACCTCTCAATCTACCTCCTAATAGTAATCAAACGCCTACAAGTCTTTGCATTAGAATGAGTCCTTTGCCCTCTTACAGATAAATGCATCCTATGTCTAACCCCTCTATAACAGCCTATACTTACTAAAAGTTTAATATCTTTAAAAACCTTCTCTTTTAAATTTTCTTCAACTACATAGTTTTTCCTAATATGCTCATTAATAGCATTTATTTGCTCATCAGTTAAATCTGAAGCACGTAAAGTCTTTGAAATACCACAAGCTTCACAAATTTTATTACCTAAAAAAATGCCAATACCTTTTATATAAGCCAAAGAAAAAGGAACACATTTATTTAATGGTAGATCTATACCAACCACCTTATTATTTATTTTCCGCACAAATTAAACACCTTTTAAAGTATAAGCTAACAATTTAACATAATACATATTAAAGTCAATAAACAAACTAAGAAAAAAAAACACACATTGCCTCATTTACTTGGGCCACACTCATCTCAGCATTAACCTCTAATATTTTACCTCGATAATATTTCCTCAAATCTTCTCTCTGTATCTTATATTCTTGTATTCTTTTCTTTATCACATTTAAATTTTTATCATCATATCTTTGTTTTATTTCTTTACTGCCACATTTTTTACATTCATTAACTTCATTAATGTACATAAAATTATATATATTTTCACAATTTAAACACATAAAACGATTTGCAATTCTTTCTATTACTACATTATCGCTAATTTGCAATTCTATTATAAAATTTATAACTTGATTCATTTCTTTCAATGCCTTATTTAAAAACTTAGCTTGATTCAAATTTCTAGGAAAACCATCAAGTATAAAATTACTAACAGACAGTTTAAGTTGCTTATATATAATATCACATATAAACTTATCTTCTACTAAAGTACCAGATTCAATAGCATTTTTAACTTTTATATCAATATTATCAGCAGTAACTGCAGCTCTTAATAAATTACCAGCAGCAATAATACTTAAGCCATATTTTTTTGATAACATACATGATTGCGTTCCCTTACCAGAACCTGGAGGACCAAAAATTATAACATTCATTAAAGATTCCCTAACTCAGACTTTTTCATAAAAGCATCATACCTATTTGCAAAAATATGAGCTTGAAGTTGAGAAATAGTATCAATAATAACATTTACAATAATTAACAAACTAGTTCCACCAAAAATAAGAGGTATACTATAATAATATCTCATTACTTCAGGAACTAGACATATACTACACAAGTAGAGAGAACCAAAAAAAGTCAGCCTAAAAACTACATACTGCAGATAACTACAAGTATGATTACCCGGCCTTTTTCCAGGAATAAAATTACCATTTTTTCTTAATGTATCTGCAACTTCTTGTGGATTAAAAACAAAAGCAGTATAAAAAAAACTAAAAAATATCATAAGTATTAAATAAAATACCATATATGTAATTTTACCAGCAGAAAAGTGACTCAGAATAAAATCTGACCATGCGTATTCCTTATGAAAATTTGCTATTGTTATAGGAGTTAAAATGATAGCATTAGCAAATATTGTAGGTATTACTCCAGCAATATTTAATTTAAGTGGTATATAAGTATGATTATCATTATATAAGCCTCTTTTAGATTGTTTTCTTGGATATTGGACAAAAATTTTTCTATAAGAACGCTCAACAAAAATTATTAAAGCTAACAATAATAAAAATAAAAGAAAAATAAAAAAGATCATAATTATTGATACACTACCTGCTCTATTAAGTGTAAAAATAGATGATAGAGCATTATGTAACTCTGATATTATACCAGTAAAAATAATAAGAGATATACCATTACCTATACCATTAGTATTTATTTTTTCACCAAGCCACACTAAGAACATAGTTCCACCAAGTAAACTAAAAATACCTATTACACGAAACCAAAAGCCAGGAAATAACACAATTATATTATCTCCAGTATTCATATTCTCTAGCCCTAATAAAATAGCAAAACTTTGGATTATACAAAGAATTATCGTCACATAACGAATATAAGAATTCATTTGAGAACGCCGTAATTCATTATTATTTTTTATCTCATTTACCCCTTTTATTGTAGCTAATATAAGCTGAATTATAATTGAAGATACTACATACGGAACAACATTCAAAGACAATATAGTCATTCTACCCAAAGCTCCGCCCGAAAGTAAATTAAATACTCCAAAAACACCATGACTATTTTTAGAAAAAAAATCATTAATTAATTGAAGATTAATTCCAGGAATAGGAATATAAGTAGCTAAACGATACGTAATAAGAGCCACTATAGTAAAAAGACAACGTGTTAATAGATCACCTTCATATAATAAAGAAAAATCAAACTTATTTAATAAACTTTTAGAACCCATAGCTTTTTTACAATTCTACTTTTCCACCAGCTGATTCAATTGAAGCTTGTGCTGATCTAGACACCGCATCAACATCAAATATTAACTTGCTTTTTAACTCACAATTATTTAACAATTTCACTTTACATCTTAGCGATCTAATTAAACCTAAACTAAATAGTATATTCTTATCTATATAATTATCACTTATCTTATCAGCACTGATTAAATGTTCAATATCACCAATATTAACAACAGCATAACGCTGCTTAAATTTTGATTTAAACCCTCTTTTAGGTAAACGTGTAAATATAGATTGTTGACCACCCTCAAAACCATTGATTGAAACACCACTTCTTGCCTTTTGTCCTTTATGCCCTCTACCCGAAGTTTTACCTTTACCACAACCAATTCCCCTACCTAAAAGTTTTGCTTTCTTTTTCTTAGGTAAGTCTGTAAATAAAATATTTAATTTCATATAATAACCTATCTTTTTCCAATTATTTCATTAATTTTCTTACCCCTTTTATTTGCAATTTGTCTCAAAGATAACATTTTATTCAAAGCAGAAAATACCGCATATACGACATTATGAGGACTAGTTGATCCGATAGATTTAGCCACTATATCTTTTACACCTAAAGCCTCAAACACAGATCTTATAGCCCCACCAGCTATAATTCCCGTACCTGGCTTTGCTGATCTTAGCAAAACCTTACCTGAGCAAAACTTAGCTACAACATCATAATGCAAAGTTCTACCTTCACGCAAATGAATTTTTATTAACCTTTTCTTTGCTGAATTTGCAGCTTTTATTTTAGCTTCCGCTACTTCACAGTGCTTACCTAATCCACAACCAATTCTTCCTTTCTCATCTCCTACTACAATCAAATCGGAAAAAGAAAATTTACGTCCGCCTTTCGTAACCTTTGATACTCTCTTAGCGGAAACTAATAATTCCAACAACCCAGAATCATCTTGAAAATTTTTCACCATAACCATAAATCAACCTAAAAATTTAATCCAGATTCCCTTAAAATCTCAGCAAACTTAGATACAACAGTATTTTTAGCATACCTATAAGGACCTTTATCAAAAATCAATTGCTTATTAGAAAGATCTTTATTAGATAAACGACTAATAATTAATTTACCTACAGCTTTTGCAGATTCTTTATTTACTCTACGATCACACTCAATTTTAAGAGCTTTTTCCAAAGTTGAAGCAGAAGCAACAGTGACACCATTTTCATCGTCAATTAATTGAGCATAAAAATATCGATTTGACTTAAATATTGATAAACGCAGATAACCACAACCTTTTTTTATTTTTGCACGAGTACGCAGCTTTCTTTTCTTCTTATTATCTAATGTACCTAGTAAAATTTTAGAGTTTTTCATAAATCATTCCATTTTGTAAAATTATTTCTTTTTACTAGTCTCTTTACGTAACATAGTCTTACCTTTTAATACAATACCCTTACCTTTATAAGGATTAAATTTCCTTATTTTACATAAATCAGACGCAGTCATATGAATTTTTTGTTTATCTACTCCCGTTATTACAATATCTTGTTTAATACATTCGCACTTAATATTCTCTGATATCCTATAAATTAGGTCATGACTAAAGCCTAATGATAAAATTAAATACTTACCATTACACTCTGCTTTATATCCTATACCATTAATTTCAAGACAGAGAGAAAAACCCTTAGTTACACCATGAATAAAATTATTAATATTACTCACATAAGTTCCCAACAAAGCATTATTTTTTTTATCAAAGTTATTTTTATCAATTGATAATAACAATTTATTACCATCACACTTATACAGAATAGAGCTATTTAAAACAAACTCTCTCTTCCACGTGCTATTTTGAAATAACAATTTATTATCATAACATTTAAGCTCAATACTATCAGGGATAATTATAGGCACTAGATTAACACGAGACATTAATAATTCTCACTTAAAAAACACCACATAAAATCTCTCCACCAACATTTAATTTTCTTGCATCAAAATCGGATATTATTCCTTTTGAAGTAGATAAAATAATAATACCCAATCCATTATAAAATCTAGGAATTGCCTTAGCTGTAGAATAAATACGTCTGCCAGGTTTAGAATATACCTTTATTTCATGAATTACTGGCATATTATTATAATATTTTAATTCTACAATAAAACTAAATATTCTATTCTTCATTTCTTTTTTATCAAAATATGTTATATACCCCTCATCTCGTAAAATTTTTAAAACAGAACCTCTCATCTCAGAAAATGGAATTTCTACAATTCTCATCATTGCTGATTGTGCGTTACGGATTCTTGCTAAAAAATCACATAAATTTGCCATTATATATTCCTCACAATTATAAATTACCAACTAGATTTTAGCATTCCAGGAATATACCCGAAAGGACATAATTTTCGTAAAGCAATACGAGACAAGCCAAATTCCATATAAACACCTCTACCCCTACCACTCAATAAACATCTATTCCTAATCCTTACAGCAGAAGAATCTCTTGGCATTTTAGATAACTTAAGTTGAGCAATAAACCTTTGATGAACAGGAATACTTTTATTACTTATTATACCTTTAAGTTCTTGCCTTCTACTTCTATATCTATCACAAATTTGTATTCTTTTTAAATTTCTTTGTATAACAGATTTTTTTGCCATAATACCATCCTTATTAATCAAAAAAAGGAAATTTTAAAATAGATAATAATTCCTTTGCATCCTTATTATTAGTTGCACTTGTAACAATATTGATATCCATTCCTATAACCTTTCCTTCTAGAGTATATCTCCCTTCTAAAAATGAAGTATGCTCCTTAATACTCAATGAAATATTGCCACGATTATCAAATTGTTTGGAGCTTAAACCCTTAAAAACCTTCTCTTCAGGCAGAGTAATGTAAATGAGCTTTTCTAAAAATTCATACATTCTTTTCTTACGCAAAGTCACCTTACATCCTACAATTTCACCTTCTCTTATCTTAAATCCAGAAATTGATTTTCTTGCATAAGTATAAACAGGTTTTTGACCTGATATCAAACGCAAAATTGTAAAATAATAATTAGCTATTTTACTATCAGATGCAACATTACCCATACCCATATTAACACAAACCTTTACCAATCTAGGAGCCTGTTCTTTTTTATTATAAGCAAGCTTTTCACACAATAATCCTAAATTATTTTTATATAGATTCTCTAAAATCGACATAAGATTAATCCATCACCTCTCTAGAATTTTTAGCAAACCTAACCTTATTACTATCTAACAATTTAAATCCCACTCTAGTTCTGACTTGATTTTTAAGATCAAATAAAGCAACATTAGAAATATGAATAGGTAACTCATCCATTAATATACCACTTTTTTTATTTCCTCTCTGTTTAACATGCTTCTTACATAAATTTACACCAGAAACTACCACCTTATAGCCTTTATCTTTTATTACCTTGATTATTTTACCAATTTTTCCTTTATCATCACCACTTATTACGATTACATCATCACCACTAACTATTTTCATACCCATTATAGAACCTCAACAGCTAGAGACATTAATTTCATAAAAGAACCAGAGGTTAATTTTTTAATTGGACCAAATACTCTGGTACCTAAAGGATCACCATGATTATTAATTAAAACAACAGCATTAGAAGAAAAAGACATAACGCTTGTATCAAATTTACGCACTAACTTCCTAACCCTTACTACCACTGCTTTATATACTTTACCCTTTGTAACCTTTGCTTTAGAATTTGAAGATTTGACAGAAACAGTAACTATATCACCTATAGATGCAAATTTCTTTCCTTTTGATAATCCTATACACAAAACAGAGCATGCACCAGAATTATCAGCTACTTGTAACAACGTATTCTTTTGAATCATACATAACCTCTATAACCTTAACACATCTCCTCTTTAAATACTATCCATTTCTTAGTAGATGAAATTGGCCTATATTCTTGTATTTTAACTAGATCACCCTCTTTATAAGGATTACAAAATTCATCAACATAAGGGTTATGAACACTATATTTTTTACATCTCCTTACAACTTTTTTATATAATCTATCTCTAGCAACACTCAAAATAGAAACCATTATTGTTTTATTAGATTTACTACTAATTACAGTACCACATAAAACTTTCTTAGACATTATCTTGCTCTCTCTTTTCATTTAAAACAGTTAAAATACGAGCTATAGACTTCTTAATCAAACTAAAACGCATAATATTACTAAATTGACCTAACTTTTTTTGAAAGATTATATTTACAAACTCTTTCCTTAGAGTTGCTAAAATATTATATAATTCTTGAGAAGATTTCAATCTTATTTCTTTTATTTCCAATTCATCCTCCATAATTTTATAAAATGTTACAATCAGACACAAACTTACATCTTACTGGCAATTTAGAAGATGCTTTATCAAAAGCTATTTTTACTAAATCTATAGGAACATTACTAACTTCAAATAAAACTCTACCAGGATTTACTCTAAAAGCCCAAAATTCAACACTCCCCTTTCCTTTACCCATACGAACATCAGCTGGTTTTTTACTAACAGGTATGTTAGGAAAGATTTTAATCCATAATTTAAATTTTTTATTATTACTTCTCAATACTTTAACTATAGTACGCCTTGCAGCTTCAATCTGATTAGAATTAATTCTAGCAACATCAATAGCTTTTAAACCATAATCTCCAAATACTAAATTATTACCACCTTTGGTGTTACCTTTAATTCGACCCTTAAAAATCTTCTTATACTTAGTCTTTCTTGGTATAAACATCACATTTACCACTAAATAACAGCTTAATTACCTAAACAAACAAAAACTTTTACACCTATAATACCATATATAGTCTTTGCCTCACACAAAGCATAATCAATATTAATACGCAAAGTACTTAAAGGTAATTTACCTCCCTTACTAGATTCAACACGAGCTATTTCAGCACCATTTAAACGTCCAGAACATAGCACCATTATTCCTTGTCCACCTGCTTTCAAACAATTTTGCACTGCTTTTTTTATAACACGTCGAAAAGAAGAACCTCTTTTTTCTAATTGTCGAGCTATATTTTTAGCTATTAAAGATGCATTCGTTTCAACCTTCTTTACTTCTACAATATTAAATTCAACAGGACTTTTTATCATCTTAGAAAGTATTTGATTTGTTTTTTTTAACTCATTTCCATCCCTGCCTATTATAATACCAGGCCTTGAAGAATATATTACAATAACCACCAATCCAGATTTACGAGATATCACCACCTCATCAACCCCAGCATCATAAAAATGCTTATCAATATAAGCACGAATCAATAAATCCATACAAAGAAAATTCTTATATTCTTTTTTTCTAGCAAACCATAAGGCATTATACTGAGCTACTTCTCCTAATCTAAATCCAATAGGATTTACTTTCCTACCCATAACTTTAAACTCTCTTTTTTAATTCAATAATCATATTACTATACCGTTTATTTATCTTATTAGCTCTTCCCATAGCTTTAGGAAAAACCCTCTTTAATGTTATAGACTTACCAATCAATATTTTATTAATATAAAGATTATCAACATTTAAATTATAATTATACTGAGCATTAGCAAGTGCAGATTTCAAAACTTTATTAACATAAAAAGCAGCTTTCTTTCTACAAAAAGCCAACTGCATTACAGCTTGAGCAATATTACATTTACGTATTAAATTAGCAACTAAATTTAATTTTTGAGGACTAATCTTTAATACAGTTGCCTTAGCTCTAACCATCGAAACATCATCAATCATCATAACTATACCAAATTTATTTTTTTATTACCTTTTTATCGCCACTATGCCCTTTAAATGTACGAGTAGGAGAAAATTCACCAAGCTTATGCCCTACCATATTACTATCAATTAATACAGGAATATACTTCTTTCCATTATAAACATTAAACCATAAACCAACAAAATTAGGTAATATAGTAGATCTTCTACTACGAGTTTTAATTATAGTATTATTCCTCTCTCCTATTCCATTTGACGATTCTTTAACTATCTTACTTACTTTATTAAAAAGATTAAGATGACAAAAAGGAGGCTTCCACGCAGATCGACTCATAAATTACCTATAAACGCTTAATATACTGATTACTAGATTTATTCTTTCTTCTTGTCTTTTTTCCTTTAGTAGAAACACCCCAAGGTGTAACTGGATGCCTACCACCAGAAGTTTTGCCTTCACCACCTCCATGAGGATGATCGATAGGATTCATCGCAACACCACGAACAGTTGATCTAATACCAAGCCACCTACTTCTACCAGCTTTACCCAATTTAATATTTTTATGATCAGCATTAGATAATATACCAACAGTAGCTCTACAAGCAGAAAGTACTAATCTCACCTGACCAGATCTTAATTTTAACAAAACATAAGAACCATCATATCCTAATATTTTAGCATAACTACCAGCAGATCTAGCAATAACACCACCACTACCAGGCTTTAATTCAATATTGTGTACAAAAGATCCAACAGGAATAAATTTAAGTTGCAAACAATTACCAGGCAATATATCAACACCATTGCCAGACGCAACGCTATCACCAGGCTTAATACCTTGTGGAGCTAATATATAAGATTTAACGCCATTTTGATCAGAAATTAAAGCTAAAAAAGCAGCGCCATTAGGATTATACTCTATTCTCTCCACCTTAGAGATAGTATCATAATTTCGTTTAAAATCAATTATTCTATATTTTCTTTTATGACCACCACCAATATGGCGAGTAGTAATTCTACCAAAATTATTTCTACCACCAGTAGATTTTTTACCAACTACAAGAGATTTTTCTGGCCCATTTTTCCATAAATGACTCCTATCTATTAAAACCGTACCACGAGATGATGCAGTAACTGAGGTAAGTAATTTTATACCCATTATACATTTACCATATCTAAATTTTGACCACTAGCTAATGAAAAATAGATTTTCTTTTTTTGCTTTCTATTGCCTATTACACCCTTAAATCTTTTCTTTTTAGATGGAATTTTAATAACATTAATAGACAAAACATTAACATCAAAAATAGATTTTATCGCTTCTTTAAGTTGCTTTTTATTAGCTCTAACATCTACATACAAAGCATATTTACCAAACCTCTCTTTTAAAAAGGACGCCTTTTCAGTAATAAGAGGAGATCTTATAAGATTACAATAATTCATCATAATAATCTAGTTTCTAAATAACTTAAAACATCAACAGTAAGGATAATATAATCATGATTTAATAAATCAAGAACATTTATTCCAACAGGCTTAATTATATCAATTCTTGGCAAATTGCTACAAGCCAGGCTAATACTCTTATCGTAATCGGCCACTATTAAAAGAGTAGAACAAGATGGAAATTTAAAACTATCAATGCATTTCTTCATTTCAGATGTTTTACTAGAATTAAGATGAATATTATCTAAAATGATCAGCTTACCATTAGAATATTTCAAAGACAACGCAATTTTAAAACCTAATTTACGAATTTTCTTGTTAAGAGAATAAGCATGATCTCTAACTACAGGTCCAAATATAACTGCTCCTCCTCTAAATTGAGGAGAACGCAAACTACCCTGTCTTGCTCTACCAGTACGCTTTTGCTTATATGGCTTAGCAGTAGTACCAGATATATCACTTATACCTTTAGTTTTATGTGTGCCACTTCTTCTTTTAGACAACTGCCACTTTACTATATCATGCAATATTAACTTACCTGATTCCCTATTAACAGAAAATATTGAAGGATTAAGATTTACCTCACCAACACCTTCATTATACAAATTAACTAATTTACAATTCATATTATTTCAACACTCTAAAATCTATTCTAAAAGCAAATTTTCGCGCATAATCTTCTTATTTGCATCTCTAATAAAAATATAAGAATTACAATAACCAGGAACATTATTGCCCTTTACAGCAATTATAGAAGCTTTGTTATCAATAAGAACAATTTTCATATTTTGTACTGTAATTCTTTTTGTACCTAAATGCCCAGCCATTTTTTTTCCTTTAAAAACCTTACCAGGATCTTGACATTGTCCTGTAGATCCTTGAGAACGATGAGCTATAGAGACACCATGAGAAGCTCTCAATCCCTTAAAATTATGCCTTTTCATTACACCAGCAAAACCCTTTCCTTTAGAATAACCTGTAATATCAACATACTGATTAACTATAAAATGATCAACACTAAACTTTAATCCAATCTCTATATTAGATAGATTAATTAATTTACTTTCAAACAATTTATAATTATTATCTATATTATTTTTTCGCAAAAACCTTAATTGAGGATAAGAAATATTTTTTACATTTCCTACACCCAAAATAGCGGCAAAATAGCCACATTTTTCAGATTTTAAATCAACAATTACTGTATCTTCAAGTTGCAACAGTGTGACAGGAATTAATTTACCTAAAAAAGGTAATGCTGTATGGCCAATATTCTTCATTAACAAACCAACTCTATTTAATGCTCTAATTCTATTCATTATTTTTATCCTTAGTTTTAAAACTCACTTCTACACCATTTGATAAAGACAAATCATCATCTAATCTCTGTAAAGCATTATTAAAATCAAAGCTACTTAATAGAAGTAAACGTTTAAATTCATCTTTTTTATACTGCTCTTGTGATTTCTTATCAATATGAGGGCTACGTTTAAAAGTAAAATTTTCACGCTTAGTTGGAAAGTAGACTGGACCTTTAAACTTAATCCCAAGTTTCTTAAAATTTAAGACTAATTTAACTACATTTTGCTCTAAACACTTACTATCAAAAGCTCTAATAATGATGTATACTTGACTTTTATCTGTATTTGCCATTAAAAACCTACACTAAAATATCATTAACAATACCAGAACCGATAGTCTTACCACCTTCTCTTATTGCAAACCTCAATCCCTTATCCATTGCTATTCCATAAGGA
>BNGT01000005.1 GCA_016860565.1 Candidatus Mesenet longicola
ATAGAGTCGTTTTTCCAATTTTAAATCTCTCGGCAACATTTGCTCTACTTTCTCCTTCATCCAATGCTTCCATTGCTTTTTTCCTTAAGTCGTAACTATACGCTGCTGGCATACAAACCCCACTACCATAAATCCATATCTTAACTTGTTTGGATTATTATGAGAAGAGCTATAATTATAAGAAAATATCAATCTTCTAAAGAACTGTATTGCGAAAAATAATTTGCATAGTTTGGTGAAACATTGGTCTGTGGATTTTGGTTCTAGAATGATCGATATGCCTAAATGAAATTTCATTTGTTAGTCAAATATCAAATATTATTTAGCAGAGCTGCCTTATCGATTTAGCAAATGAGAATGAGTATCAATTGCTGATAAATTCGTCCATTGATATTATTCGCGTATCTTAAATAACCTATTCTTTAACTTTTTCTAAACTCTGTTAGATGATTTTTGCTTCTTAAGTCTTTTTTTGAAGGTTTCAACTTAGCCATACAGATCTAACTCCATCTTCAGAATTCCCCTTTTTCTTAGTTCATTTTTTATATGCCGGAAACTCTGTTTGCAAATAGTGGTTTTTTCTTACTTATCTCATCTCCATTTTTATATAACTTCTTGAATCTGTAAAATTTCCTTGTGATCTAGTTGTTTTCTCTAGTTTTAGTATTTTTGTTTGTATTATTTCTTTTTTTATTTTATTCTAAGTTCGCTTCAAGTTTTGTTTAATACATTTTATTTTACTGATAAAAATAAGCAATAGCGCATAGTTGGAACATTGAACTGGAAATGAATTATTTGCACTAATTTACTAAAAAGCGAAGATTTGTGCAAATACAAATCTGAAGTAATTGGCGCTTCTCGAGTTGCAAAAAATATTTTGAAATCTGATATTTTTAGATGACCCAGATCTATTCTTCTTATGCTCATGCTGATACACTCTGTAATTTGTTAAACGCATTTTGCACAAATGCTGTATTACTTAAACATTTTGAAACCTTCGGAAAATTATACATGTCATTGTCTATTATGTTTTGATTTCCTTTTGTTTCATCTAGTTTAGGATTACCTATAACACATTGTTCTTTTTCATAATAATGGAAGAAAGTACGATACTCAGTCTTTGTTTTATGGAATAAATTTCTAATAAGATTAATGAAAAATATTGTGAATATAAGATGTACAAGACCATTAATAAACGAAATAAGTCTTTCTTTAGCATTACCATGTTCATGATGATCACAATGTGATTTCGTTTTCTTAACTTCCTGCTTAATTTCAGACCAACGCTTTTTTAATTCACTTTCACCAATTACACCATCTTTAAATTCATTAAATAGTACCCAAACGTCTTTTAGAAGTTCACCTCTTTGATATACCATTTCAATTAATGTTCTTCCTACGTCTGTTTCAAGAAAGTGATCATAAACCATACCCAGCCCTACATGATCAAGCATGATCTCTGGAACATCAGTAATTGTATGAGCAACTTCCAATAAACCTGGAATTTGTACAGCAATATAATATGCAGCAAAAGCTACTGCAAACACTTTTGGATCTTGAAATTCTTCAACAAAATCTACTGTATATTCTTTTACACGAGAAGCAAGCGAAACCCCACCGCGATCTATTCCAAAAATTAAAGCTGCATTTTTAGCTCCATGAGATGGAGATGTAAACAGTGCGCAATTATCACTAAAGGCCGCTCTAAACTGGTGCAAGCTACTACTCTCATGGTTTTTCGCAGTGAATTGATCAATGCTACCTAGCATATAATGCGCATCTACAATATATCGCGTGAAAATCGCTTCATAAGCATTAAGCTCATCTACTGATATTTTCTCACCTCTGGTAATACGATTACGAAATTCTTTTAATTTTTCACTATAATCATGAAGAGCAACTTCAGCACTTATATGGGCTTTTGTGGTTCGAAAGACAGGTTCTGCTTTTTTTATAGCAAAATCTATATCAGAGTTTTTTAAAGTCTTCCTTGCCCATTCTATTGCCGCAATTTTTTTATCTAATGTTTCTGTACCAATAAATTCTTTTGCTTGGTTACTTATACATTCTTTAATAATACTAGCATTATTAAATTCCATCTCCTCTTGTTTTTTTGGTGACAATTTAGTTTTAAGAGAAGTTTCTACCATAGAGTCATATGTTTTCATTCTGTAGTTTTCCACTGTAACATCATTCTCTTCATTTTGACCATTACTTCCTGTAGAAGGCCCTATAGAAAACTTTTCTGGATATTTTTTTAACAAGTAATGAAATCTATATTGAAATTCAATAGAACCCTGAATTAAAGTAGGGAGGTTCTTAGAAAGCTTAGGGAATTTTACATCTCTATCAAATAAATCTATTTCAATTTGAGATTTGAGGTTGTTAAAAACGTATTTAATTCTTTCGCCATTTGACTTGAGATTTTCTGTCTGTGATTCTTGCCATAACTTTTTTATTGAGGATAATATATTATCTATGTCATGTTCCTGATCCGTCGTTGTATCTTTTTTCTTCTCTATCTTTTCTTTTACTTCACATCCTTCTTCTTTTTGTTCTTTTATTTTATATTTTTCTGCTGCTGCTGGCTGTTTACTGTTTGTTATTTTATCATGCAAAAGAATGAAGCTACCCTTTAAGCCGTAAATTCTGATTGTTTCATATAATGCTTTAAAGCCACCACTTATCCCCTGAACTACTTTGCCTATGCCTTTGGTCAGGTACCTAATTGTTTTTGAAACAAGACCGAAAAGTAAAAGATAATCAACACATCTAACTACTAAGCCTGCTAGATCAACAGCAAGTATAAATATGCTATCTATAATAGTATCAAGCCCAAACATGACGACAAAGCCGTCAAATATTCCACGTAGCGAATTTATCATTCTGTCTACCACTACTGGCGGCATAATACCCAAGCATGACAAAACCCTACCAGCAATTGCAGCAGCAGAGGTAAATAAGATAAAGATAGTAAGTAAAGTATACCATAGAATTTTATTTTTACCTAAATAGGTAAGTACTTTCTCTTTTGCTCCTGATATTCTATGTTTTTTACGATATTCTTTTATTAGCCAACTTGCTTCATGTTTGCTTTCTACAAATTCCTTATTACCTGTATCTAAGCTCAAAGCCTCTCTAATATTTTGAGAAAATTCAGAAGTTTGAATAACTCTGTTTTTTGTATATAATTTTTCCTTTAGAGTTTTACCTTTATATTTTGTTCCTGTCCGTGATTTACCTGGGTTTACATGAGACAACCAGATTGAAGAAAGTGGAACATAGTATGAAACATTATAAAGCCAATGTTTAAACGCCAGCCACCTACTTTGCTCGATGTACACTGTGTTTTTATTATTAGCAGAACTATTTAGTACTTCAGTTAGCCCATTAATAAAATTAGATTTATTAAACTTTTTGTTTGAATTGTTATCCTCTACTATCTTCCATAATTCACCAACTTTATCTTGCGTGTCATTGATGTTTTCTATTTTAAAATGTTCAGATAATGGATGTAACTTTAACTGATGAAGTAGCCATTTATTTTTAAAATTCTCACTATCTTTTTCTTCTTTTATTACTGAAACTAAATGATCAATATCTAATGTTGGAATTGATTTTTTTGTACTATCGATATAATCCTGAATAATTTTATATTTAGCATCATTTGCATCTTCTATTTCTAAAGCGTTACGATTGTCTAGTAAAAATCTGTAAGTATTTATTATATCAGATACATACTGATATAGTTCTTTTACTTCTTTACGCGTGAAATTAATTACTATATCACGATGCTCTAAATCATCTGTAAGCAGAAAATCATGCGCAAGTAGTAGCTCATTTATATCACTGTGAACTTTTGTGCATGTTTGATTTAAGAAAATGTCCAAATCTTTTTCTGTTAGAACGTTTTGAAAAGTAACTAAAAAAGTAATTTCAGAATCTATATGTGCAGTTAAAGCACGGAAATATTGCTCAGATTGAAGTACCCCTTTATCATCTGTGAATTTATCAAAAAATTCTTTGTTTGCTGCTATGTTTTTTCTTACTTGATAAAGGGCTTTGATTGCTCTCTGTACTTGAGTCACATTAGGATTTCCAGTGCCATTCTCTTTTATACTTTGAATAAAACCTTTAACTTTCTCTTCCAACTGTTTAGTACCTTGAATTTCTTCTTTATTTTTAGCAGCTTGATTTTCAACAAACTCTCTTATTAAAGAAATAACATGAGTTTTCTGCTGCTCCAAAGACAAATCTTTTTCTAAACTTTGTTCTTCTAAAATCTTTGTAATTGCTTCTTGCCAGCTGCAGAAAGGCGCTATAATTGCTCTTTTGATTTTCTCTTTATCATCTGGTTCTTGAATAGTAAACTGATGTAATAATTTTAACTCATTTAATTTTTGATATAGTACGGTATTTTCCCAACTGTCTAAAACAACTAAAGCATACTGGTTATTACCCGCGTAACTAAAATGTGATCTTAATAACTCCGGATTAGGAAAACAAAAAGGTATGCGCTTTTCATATTCGTTCTGCTCTTCAAGACGCCCTGGGTAGCCCTCATCATCATACATCCAATTTAAAAATTGTTTTGCTCTGCCAGCACCAGCCCTTTGATCATGTATATAACGATCTTGACCATGTTCATATAAGTTTGTGCAATACTCATGCCATCCTGGAGTTGCTCCAAATAATAAAGATGTTATAAGCCTTGTATTATATTCATCATCATTACCCCAAACCCTAATAGGGTTAGCCATCTGTTCTTTTTGATAACGTAATAGATCGGCTTTTGTAATTTTTAGATACTTTTCTTCTCCATCAGTAAACTCAATGAAAATATCTTTTGGAATATAAGAAAATATCTTTTCTCCGTTCTTTTTAGTACCCTTAATAGAGAAAGAGCCAAATTTTTCTTTTATATTTTCTAAGTCAATATCTAATAGACAATCCAAATGCAGAAAATTACTAAGAGATTTTTTGATAAATTCATCATGAAAAAGCATTTCACTCCCCTTTTAAGGAATTTACATATTAATATTATAACAACCAAATTTAACAAATGCAAATTACTATTAATCTTTCTAAACTTTTTATTTATTTCTTATTTGTGGGTGGAAATTTTTATAAGTATCAATAACATCCTTATGATTTAAATGAGTATAAATCTGTGTTGTTGATAAATTTACATGGCCAAGTAGTTGCTGAATTGATCTTATATCAACTTTTTCTCTAAATAGATGTGTTGCAAAGCTATGCCGAAACGCATGTGGGGTAGTAAACTCAGGTAAATTACCTATTTTCCTTATCTTTTGCAGATAATTGGCAAAATAAGTTCTACTTAACTTTTTTCCTCTGACGCCAACAAACAAATCTTGATCTTGTATTTTATAACTAAGATAAGGACAAAATTTTATATATTTTTCTATTTGCTTTTTCACTACTGGAAGCATAAATACCCTTCTTTCTTTGCCTCCTTTGCCGGTAATAGTTAATTCATCACTCCCTACATCCTTTAACTTTAAACTTAACGCTTCACTAATTCTAAGCCCACAGCCATAAAGCAGAAGAATAATTGCAATATTACGCTGCGCAATCCAAAAATCTTCCTTTTTTATCTCTTCCATAGTGGTTTTGATCTCGTTATTTGATAATACTTTAGGTAAAGTTCTTCTTAGAATCGGCTTTGATATAGAATATATGGTTTGATTGTCTACGTCATAATAATTACTGATATATCCAAAGAAATTGCGCACTGCTGATAAGGCTCTAGCATTAGATTTAGCACTTATGTTGTTTTTATGGCGGAAGCTAAGCCACCCCCTTATGTTATGCAAACTCAAACCTTTCAGAGTCTTAAGTGTTACTACTTCTCCCATACTTGAGTTTAAAAATGACATTAGATGATTTAAATCTCTTCTATAAGCCTCAAGAGTGTTTTGCGCAAGATTTCTTTCCAGTCTTAGCCATTCATACCAACTCTCTATTATTTTATATAAGCTAGATTCAATCATTAGACCTATTTTAAAGTTAAAAATAAAACGACTACAATTAAGGTTCTAAACATAATAGAGCAGAATTGCCACCCATAGCAGTAGAATTTACGCTTATTACTTTTTCCACAGAAAAACGGTGTAAATAATATGGTCCACCAGCTTTAGGGCCAGTACCTGACAAACCCCTTCCACCAAATGGCTGCATCTCAACTATTGCACCTATTTGATTCCTATTAATATAGATATTACCTGCAGATATTTTACTGCTAATATAATCAATATTGTTTTGCACGCGGCTTTGCAGGGCAAACGTAAGGCCATATCCAGTGCTGTTTATAGCATCAATCACCTTATCAAGATGTGATTTTTCATAACGTATTATGTGCAAAATTGGTCCAAAAACTTCTTGTTTTAACTGTGAAATATCTTCTATTTCATAGGCATGAGGAGGAAAAAAGTAACCATTATTATGGTGGTGCGGGTCGATACAAGTTTTGCAAAGGAGCCTTCCTATTTTTGGCATTTTCTTTGTATGTCCACGTAACATCTCAAGCGAATTCTTATCAATAATTGGTCCAATATCAATATTAAATAGCATTGGGTCTCCAACTCTTAGTTCTTTCATAGCACCACATATCATTTTTATTTGTTTATCTGCTATATCATTTTGAATAAATAGCACTCTAAGTGAAGAACAGCGCTGACCACTACTGCCAAAAGCAGAGAGTAAAACATCTGCTGTCACCTGCTCTAAAAGAGCTGAACTATCTATTATCATGGCATTAAGCCCACCAGTTTCAGCAATTAGTGGAGATATAGGGCCATCCCTTTCAGCTAGCATTTTATTAATTAAAAATGCAGTTTGCGTTGAACCGGTAAAAGCGATACCAGTAATTTTTTTGTTAGGTATTAAAGTCTTCCCTAAAAATTCACCATCTCCTGGAAGTAAGCTGAGTACATTTTCTGGTATTCCAGCACTAAGAAGTATCTTGATTGCTTCATAAGCAATGATGGGCGTCTGTTCTGCTGGCTTCGCCAAAACAGTGTTACCAGCTACAAGCGCAGCAGCAACTTGTCCGATAAATATAGCAAGTGGAAAATTCCAGGGCGATATACATAAAAAAACTCCCCTTCCTTCAAATAAAATAAAGTTATCTTCACCGGCAATGCCTGGAAGCACTTTTGGTTCACTTAAATCATCCTTTGCAACAGCTGCATAGTAACGTAAAAAATCTATTGCTTCCCTCACTTCTGCAATTGCGTCACGTACAGTTTTGCCGGCTTCTACTATAAGTAAATAGATTAATTTTAACATGTTTTCATTCTCTATCAAATCAGCTGCTTTTTCTAAGCATTCTGCACGAGTTTGTACTTTAGTATTTTTCCAGTCAGGCCATGCATGATATACTATATCTAAAGCTTCCAAGGCTTGTTTTTTATTTGTATCTGATACATACCCAACAACATGTTCTAATCTTGCTGGGTTTATAACCTGTGCATTGCCTGAATCAGAAAATTGACCATTTATTATTGGCCCCACCTGCCACTCCGTGTTTGCAAAGCTTTTTATACCTTCTTCTATTTTTAATATAGATATAGAATCGTTTATATCTATACCAGAGGAATTCTTTCTTTTTGGGGTGATATTTTGAGGTAAAGGAATACTTGGATGAGGATTGTAATCAAAACTTTTTGCTTTATCTATCGGATCCGCAATCAATTCCTCAACATCAACCTCTGGGTTATTTATTTGATTAATAAAAGAGCTACTCGCTCCATTTTCAAGCAAACGCCTAATTAAGTAACATAACAGATTATCATGGCTACCAATTGGAGCATAAATACGGCAATTTATATTACTGGCTAGTTCTAATGTTATGTAATCATATAAATTCTTTCCCATTCCATAAAGACGTTGGAACTCAAAACCTGAATGATTTTTATCAGCAAGCTCAATAATAGCAGAAAGTGTATGAGCATTGTGAGTAGCAAAGCAGGGATAAAAGCTGTTTTCTTTGCTCAAAAGCTTTTGTGCACATGCAAGATACGAAACGTCTGTATATGCTTTTCTAGTGAAGACTGGATAATCATCAAGCCCGAGCTCTTGTGCATTTTTTATCTCAAAGTCCCAGTATGCACCTTTCACAAGCCTTATCATAACTTTATGTTTGGATCTAATTGCAACGTCTTCAATAAAATCTAGCACTGATAAGGCGCGCTTTTGGTAAGCTTGCACTGCAAAACCAAGGCCTTCCCATCCATTTAGCGATTCATCTAAGCGCAAAGCTTCAAAAATAACTAATGAAGCTTCAAGCCTTCTTGCTTCTTCTGCATCTATACACAAGGAAATATCATATTCCTTTGCAGCACAACAAAGTTCTAAAATTTTAGGTATCATCTCGCTCTTAATACGATCAAGTTGGGTAAATTCATAACATGGATGCAGAGCAGATAATTTTATCGATATGCCGTCTGATTTAAAAGGTCCTTTTGCACCTGCAGCGTTACCTATGACCTTTATTGCATGCATATACGAATTAAAATAATCATTTGCACTCTCAGCAGTATACGCAGCTTCACCTAACATGTCATAAGAATATAGGTCTTTATTCTCATTAGACCCTATAGCTTCCAAAGCCTCTTCTATCGTTTCTCCTGCAATAAAATGTTTACCAAGCATTGACACAAACTGAGTGACAGCTCCACGAATAATAGGTTCACCAAACCTTTTAATGAGATTATTAACTATATTATACCACTTTGAATCCTCAACATCTTGAGTAAGTATATTTTTTCCTGCAGCAAGAGCCCAAGTTGAAGCGTTTACAAATAAAGAAGAAGATCTTTTTGCATGTTTATTCCATTGGCAATTTACAATTTTGTCCTTAATGAGTTCATCTATTGTACAATTATCTGGTATACGAAGCAATGATTCAGCAAGACACATCAAGGCTATACCTTCATCACTCGTAAGTGAATATTTTTGTATAAATGCATCAATAATATTCAACTTACTATCTTTAATTTTTTCAATTATCTGTTTTGCAACGTTATAGATTCTAATTTTTGATTCGTTATTAATATCAATGCTTTCAACAAGGTAACGAATATGGCTTTTCTCATTAACACAGTAAAGCTTCTGAATATGCTTTCTTATTTCACTTGGAATAAAAATAGAATTATCAGACATAAGAAATCTCTAAAAAATACAATAAAATTACCATAAGCTACGTTATAATTTTATTTATAGCGTCTAAGAAAAATTTAATATCAATGCTTTTTACTAATTTACATTTTATACTAAATTATATTTAGCTATAGTCAATCATACCTATCGATAACTGTAAAATGATTACAAAAATAATGGGCATTTTAAACGTTACACCAGATTCATTTTCAGATGGAGGAAAATTTTTAAGTCAGAACGCTGCTTTAAAACATGCTGAATATTTAATAGATAATGGTGTGAATATAATCGATATCGGTGCTGAGTCAACAAGACCTGGAGCAATCCTAATAAGTGAAGAGGAGGAATGGAGCCGTCTAGAACCTGTATTACAAAAGATAATTGATATGGCTCATAAGGCAAAGATTGAAGTGAGTATAGATACAAATAAAGCAAAAATTGCAGAAAAAGCGATTAATATTGGCGTTGATTATATTAATGATGTTAGTGGTACATATGATAAAAAAATGACAAATGTCATATCTCAAAGTAAAACAAAGTTATTTTTAATGAATAATCTTGGTATACCTGTAGATAAAAATAATATTCTTCCTAAAGGAGCTGATCCTACTCACGAATTAATAGAATGGTTTAAAAAGCGCATTGCAGTTTTAAGTGATTTTGGGGTTGCAAAAGATAGTATAATCATCGATCCTGGGATAGGCTTTGGTAAGGATGTTGAACAATCTTGGTATATTATTAACAATATAGATAAATTAAAAGAACTAAACCTTCCAATATGTATTGGTCACTCGCGTAAGTCTATGTTTCATATTTTGAATGAAAAACATAGTGATAATTATGAAATAGAAACACTCACAGTTTCAATTGTACTTGCACAAAAAGAAATACAATACATCAGAGTACACAATGCAGCACTACACTTGCAAGCATTTAATGTGTTGAATAAATTTAGCAGCCTAAATACGTAATAAATCAAAAAGCAAATATGTAGCTTCTGTAAAAATATATAAATATTTACTTTTCATTAACTGCTCTTATTATTAATTAGTAATAAAAAAGGGGGAATATGAAAAAAGAAGAAGTAGAAAAATTACAAGAGGAATTAATTAGCATAATATCTTGTATTCCAGCATCAAGTGAAGATTCTCATGATAAAGATAGAGCCCTTGAAATTATTCAAGATTTAGGTCGTGATCATATCAATGATATAATTTCATATGGTTCTAAAAAAGGAACTATTTTAGATCTTATAATAGAGTCTGATTCTCAACCAGGTCACACTGTAACATTAGTAGATAATATATTAACACAGAGTAATCATAGAATAAGATTAAATAATAAAATATTAGTAGAATTAGAAAAAAGTGTTAAAAGCTTTGGTGGAAAGAAAAGTGAAGATTTGAAAGGCCCATTAGATCGGATTATAAGCAAAGCTAAACGTGGAGCTAATATAGGAATATTTGCAATTTCAGTAGTTTTTATAGTGATTGGGATGATAGTTGGAATGATGCTTGCAATAATAGGAGCAATAGTTGGGGCAGCAATTGGAACAATAATTGGAATTGTATCTGAAATCAAAACTGGAATTAATTCATTAGCTTCAAAAGTAAAACCAGATTTACAAAATACTACAGTTGAGCAAATTAACGCAGGTCTAGAATCTTTTGATATTTAGTTAGAGGGTTGTCCGGAAGCTAGAATAAGGTATAATCTGAGGAATGAAAGAGTAGGTAAGAAATGAGAAAAAAGTACCCAACAGATCTAAGTGAAAGGAAGTGGGGACAAATAGAGAAGAGTATCATACAAGAAAACCGCCAAAATATAGTAAAAGAGAAATACTAAAGCTATATATTGCGTATAGGATGCCAATGGCTATACTTACCGAATGATTTTCCGCTATGAAAATGAGCAGTTTAGGCAATGGAAGAAACAGGAGATTTTCAGTCATTGGAACTTATAATTATAAAATTACCGATTGAATTTGCGAAGGGGAAACCTGCGATAGTATTAATTTTCGAACGATACATAGAGCATTAAAGGATTTAAAAAACCTATAATGCGCTATTCCATAAATCTAAAAAAAGTGGAAAAATTATGAGCGAAAACTCAACACTAGCCTACAAATTTGCTTTCGCTGCTTTACTCCTGAAAAGATTATGATTAGATACATATGTCATAAATCTGTTCTTTCTAGTTCTAATTAAATTGATAATTTTTGTATTTAGTGCAATACTTAAAAAACTAATCAAATAAGATAATGACAGACGATAATTATAATGCTGATTCCATAAAAATCCTAAGAGGCCTTGATGCCGTAAGAAAAAGGCCAGGTATGTACATTGGAGATACTGATGATGGTTCTGGTCTACACCATATGGTATATGAAGTTGTAGATAACGCGATAGATGAGGCGCTTGCCGGTTACTGCAATAAAATTGAAATTACAATTAACACTGATGGTTCTGTAACTGTAGTTGACAATGGTCGTGGTATACCCACAGATATTCATGAAGAGGAAAATATATCAGCAGCAGAGGTGATAATGACGCAGCTGCATGCTGGAGGTAAATTCGATAACAACAGCTACAAGGTATCTGGAGGGCTTCACGGTGTTGGTGTATCTGTAGTAAATGCATTATCTACCTGGCTTGAACTGGTTATTTGGCGCAATAAAAAAGAATACCACATGCGTTTTGAGAATGGTGATGCAATTGCTCCTCTTAAAGTTGTAAATGAAAGTGTAAGTAAAAATGGGACTAAAATTACTTTCATGCCATCAATTGCAACATTCAGTAATGTAGATTTCAGTTTTTCAACGCTTGAAAATCGTATACGGGAGCTGGCCTTTTTAAACGCAAATATCAGTATTACCCTACAAGATTTGCGTAAAGACCCATCACTTAAATCAGATTTTAATAAAAAGGACGGAAAAACAGAAGATTCTGGTACTGTAGGATTTGTGCAGTATTTGGATAGAAGCAAAACTCCTGTTACGAAAGTAATTAGTTTTAATGATACCTCATCAGAAACTGGTATTGCACTTGAAATTTCAATGGAATGGAATGACTCATATTATGAAAACATGTTGTGTTTTACAAATAACATCAGGCAAAGGGATGGAGGAACTCATTTAGCAGGCTTTCGCTCTGCACTAACTCGATGCATCAATAATTATGCAACCAATGAGGGGCATTTAAAAAAAGCAAAAGTTACTTTAACAGGTGAAGATGTAAGAGAAGGGCTAACTTGTGTTTTATCTCTTAAGATGCCTGATCCTAAATTTTCTTCACAAACTAAAGATAAGCTAGTCAGCTCTGAAGCACGTACGGTAGTGGAAAATATAGTATCCGATAAACTTAGTACAATCTTTGAAACTAATCCAAAACTTGCAGTTAGTGTAATTGAAAGAGTAATTAAATCAGCAAAAGGCAGAGAAGCTGCACGCAGAGCACGTGATTTAGTAAGAAGCAAAAGCGGTCTTGAGATTGCAACCTTACCAGGAAAACTCGCTGATTGCCAGGAAAAAGCACCTGAATTGTCAGAGTTGTTCATAGTGGAAGGAAATTCAGCAGGTGGTTCTGCTAAACAAGGAAGAAATCGTAGAACGCAGGCTGTGCTTGCACTTAGAGGAAAGATATTAAATGTTGAACGCGTGGCTTTAGATCGTGTTTTCTCATCAGCAGAAATAGGCTCTCTTATTACAGCAATTGGAGCTGGCATCGGAAATGATGGTTTTGATATTGATAAGGTTAGGTATCACAAGGTTATCATCATGACGGATGCAGATGTTGATGGTTCACATATTAGAACCCTGCTTTTAACTTTCTTTTTTCGTTACATGCGTGAGATAATTGAAAGAGGATATTTGTATATTGCGCAACCACCGCTCTATAAAATAACGAAGAGTGGTAAGGAAATGTATATAAAAGATAATGGATTAATGAATGATTACCTTATTGATTCTGCTGTAAAAAAACTAACGCTAAATAGTAATACCACATATTCCGGTAATGACCTACGTTCTATTTTAGATAAATGTTTTTACATCTCTAACATAAGTAAGAATTACTCGAGAGTAGTGCCACAAGATGTGCTGGAGTCACTCCTGTTTTTTTATAAGAAAGATGGTTTATCTTCATCTGAGAAGATGTCAGAGTACTTAAATAACATCTTTAGTGAGTACAAATGGGATGTAGAAATTAATGGTTCAGTTAATATTTCAAGACTGCATCAGGGACTGGTTGATAAATATAAATTAGACAATTCTATGTTTGAAGCTAATGATATACAGGAATTTATGAATCATTCCATAGGCATTGCTGATGTATTTGATACTGTCTCAATGTTAGAATCACAAGACTCTTCGACTAAAATCACTTCTCCTAGTTCACTTATAAAGTCAATTATGGAGTATGGTCAAAAGGGATTAACACTACAAAGGTTTAAGGGTTTAGGTGAGATGAATGCAGATCAGTTATGGGATACTACGTTAAATCCTGAAACTAGAACCTTATTACAAGTAAAGATCTCAGATTGCGAAGCAGCAAATGCTATTTTTTCAACCCTTATGGGAGATGTAGTTGAACCACGACGTGACTTCATTAACAATAACGCTCTAAATGCTGAAAATATTGATATTTAAAAGTTTAAGATAAGAATATGCAATGCAGATTTCTCTGCATTGCAAAACTTTAAGTTAAAGATTGTGCATTAGATATGGCTTGAGTGACTTGGGTTTGGTACAATTCTGCTGAAATACCCCTGTCTTGCATCAATTTTGCAGCACAATATGTTTGTAATAAGCTTATATCCCCTATCTTATATTGGAGATTTTTATCATAAAACGTACTTTCATCTGGATATTTAATAAATTTTATGTTCGCACCAACTTCCTGCTTAATATTCTTTTGCACCGATTTAAGTAAAAGTTCTATTTTTTCATAATCATCATATCGTAATGTTTCAATAACATTGTCACTAGCATCATCATAAACCATCTGCTTAATAATTGGTAAGTTAAGAAGAATTAAATCTAAGGTTTTCTTGTCACAATATAATTCGCTTTGCTGCTCTAGAGAGTATAGCTTATCTATCATGCTATTTCTATTAGGGTTAACCATGAGGTCCCTTAATGGGTGAATAGAATAATTCTTATTAGTAAAGCAGTATACTAAAATTAAATCTTGATTGTTAATGCATCTCTTAAAATTTTCATTACTTATTATAGTATCACGAGATGATACATTAAGAAAATTATCCATGTGACGAGTTTTCAATAAAAATTTACAGAAATTCTCATTTGTCACTAAACAACGAAACTTATCATCATTTAAGAGTGCAAAATGGTTACTATTACCAGTCTCAGGAGGGTAATCAAAACTATCTTGGATGTAAGTGCAATGACTAATCAGTAATTCTAATACATTGGGATTGGAATTTATTAGTCTATCATATCCACCTTCAGAAAACAGATTAACTATGATCTTTATTACATTTTTGCTATAAAAATTACTCTCACCTTTCCTGCGCTCCTCATTATTATAACGCTCAATACCTCTTAAGATTTTATCTAATATATCTGAACGACTGTTAACTACTTGTAATTGCTCATCTGGTAGGTCATTTAGAGCTTCTATTGCATCTGCTTTTGTTTCCTCGTGTGTTAACTTCTCAACAGAGGCTTGTATATTATTATAATTGGTTAATTTATCAGTGCTTAACATTATTATTCCTCTCTTATAATTTGTAATTATAATATATTAATTTTTTAATAAGTAAAGTATATTTAATGATAGTATGGGTTGGAAATTCGTAAAATTTGAGTCTAATCGTAATTTAAATTGTATTCATTCTACTATGGCCCTATATATATTAGATATTTAAGTATAGTTTAAAATGCTGCCAAAAATTACCACATTAGAAAATAATCTTCGTATTGTAACTGACTTTTTGCCTAGTGTGGAGTCTGTAGTCTTAAGTCTTTGGGTGAACGTAGGAAGCAGGTTCGAGGATGAAAAGAATAAGGGTATATCACATTTTCTTGAGCATATGGCGTTTAAAGGAACAAAGGCCAGAACTGCTTTGGAAATAGCTAAGGCTTTTGATGATATAGGTGGCAATTGTAATGCCCATACAGGTAGGGAGAATACCGTTTATTACGCTAAAGTGTTAAAAAATGATGTAAAAGTCGCAATTGACATCTTAACAGACATAATAATGAACTCGACTTTTCCTGAAGATGAAATAGAACGCGAAAAAGGTGTGGTTTTACAAGAGATTTACAGAACCAATGACTCTCCAAGTGATATTATATCTGATAAATATATGGAGACAGCTTACAGTAGACAATCTTTTGGGCATTCAATACTTGGTTCTCCAGAAACAGTTAAGGCTTTCTCGCGTGAGGATTTATTTAACTATACACAAGAATATTATTACAGCGACAATATGATCTTTGCTGTTTCAGGCAACATAAGCCATGATGAGGTTGTATCTTTAGCTGGGCCAATACTTGCAAAAATTAAAGGTAAAGAACGTTGTGAGCTACACAAGCCAAATTATACAGGTGGTGAATACTTAGAAGTTAGGGATTTAGAGCAAGTTAATATCCTCATTGGATTTCCTAGTATTTCTTATTATGATGATAAATATTATACTATGCTAGTTTTAGATTCTATTTTAGGCAACGGAATGTCTTCGCGCCTCTTTCAAGAAGTCAGGGAAAAGCAAGGATTGGCTTATGATGTTGGTTCTTATCATTCAACTTATCGTGATACTGGTATTTTTTCTATCTATGCAGGAACAGATAGCAATAATCTACCAAAGCTTTTAAGCACTATTGCTAAAGAACTAAAAAAACTATTAAACGACTTAAAAGAAGAAGAAATAACTAGAGCTCATGCTAAAATTAAGTCTGGTATACTGATGTCGAGGGAAAGTAATTACACTAGAGCTGATGTACTGGGGCATTGTTATTCTTATCATAATCGCTACTTAAGTGCAGAAGAAATATTAGATAAGATATTTTCCATTGGCATCAAAGAAGTAAAAGAAAATTTGGAATTTTTATTATCTCAACATGAAAAGCTAACTGTAGCAGCAATAGGTAAACTGGATAAAATGCCGAGCTATGATAAATTAGTTGCAAGTTTTAAACTTGCTAATTAGCGGATACATAAGCTATCTGAACCTTCAAGTTGAAAATTTCCACAATTGTGGTATAATCATATAAGGATTTTATTTAAATTATTTGCATCTTTATGACATACCAAATAATTATATATTTAGTCATTATAGCTGCTATTTTACTATTTTATGTATCAAGAAAAATTCATTTAAGTAAAGTTACCAGCAAAAGTACAGCTAATAATGATCAAGATCTATATGAAGAAGAAGATTTAAAACTATATAAAGAAAAGAAAAAAAAAGAGATATTAAAACATCAATTGCTGTTGAAGAGTTACAGTAAAGGTAGCTTAAATGAAGCTGCTGTAGATGATACAAGAGTCGTCTCAGTAATAGAACCAATAGGAAAGTGGACTAAACTGGTGATGAATGAACATTTTATGAAGCTCATGAATCTAAAACATGAAAGAAAGGGTGGGTTTTGGCAAATCTTTGTTAGCATGCAAGGGATGATGCAAGGTAAATCTAGATATAAGGGAAGGTAGATAAATTTAAAAAATCATTTACATTCTTTTATCTTAACTGCAATCGATAGGCCAACCGCAAAAGTTGCAATACCAACAACAATTGCTGTCAGCATCAAAACGTGAGGGAGTGGATTGCTATAGTTAGTTACATTTTGCTGAAGTATTGGAGGGTATGAGTTTTTAACATAACCTAAAGATATATATAACAATAAAGCAGAAGTTTGAAAGATACTGATACCAAACAATTTCTTAACTAAATCTTTATTGCTAACAATAGTATATAGCCCTAGCGTCATTAAGATTGCAACTGCAGCGTAATGATACATGTCTATAAACGTCATTTCCTACTCCTTACCGCAAAACTACAATATATAATAAGCATAGACGAACATACTGTCAGACCTACACCAAGTTCTACTATAAATATGCCTATTTTTTGTGCGGTTAAATTATTAGTAAAGAGCACATTATATGATAAAAATTCTCCATCTTGTAGCATCGTAATAATTCCTGTGCCCATATATATTAATACTCCCACGCCACTTAAGATTCTGATAAGAGAGTAGGGTATTGCTTTTAAAGTAGCAGCAGGGCCAAAGAGCATTGCGTGGAATATAACCCCTGAGGCAATAATTATTCCAGCTTGAAATCCACCACCTGGGCTAAAATCACCATGAAACTGCACATATAAGCCAAATAAAACTATAAAAGGAATAATAAGAGCTGCTATTGCCTGCAGAATAGGGCTTTTAATCATTGTGCTTTTCATTTTTTAATATGAGGGAAATACCGATAGCTGCAATGAGTACAACAACAGTCTCACAAAGCGTATCGTAGCCACGAAAACTAGCCAAAATAGCAGTAACAATATTGGGAATGCCAATTAGACTGCTGGTATTCTCTATATAATAAGGAGCTACATATTTGTGTATAGGTGCATCTGTATTGCCAAAGCTTGGAATGTTTAGCATTATATACATAAAACAAACAAAAAAAGGCAACACTACACATAATGAAAGCAATTTTTTATCTGAGCCTTTGGCATTATAATTTTTGATTAAAGACAGCGCTGCTAGGGTAAAAATTGTACTTATTCCTGCGCCAACGCAACTTTCAGTTATTGCTACATCCGGTGCATTAAGTAGCAAATAAATAAGTGCCATGGCAATGCTAAATATTGACATAAGCAATGTATTTATGATCAAGTTTTGCACAAAACTAACTGCTAAAGCGGTAACAATTAATATTGAAAGTAATATACAACTTATAGCTTCAATCATGTTTATTACTTTGATCATTATAACAGGTGCGTGCGAGAACATAGCTACTAGTTGTAGAAGTGAGCCATATAAGGAAAATTATCAATACTATTTTTATCATATTCATTGATAACTCATTTTGCATTAGGACTCCTACCAATATTAATGCTGAACCTAATGAATCAACCATACCAGCTGCATGTACCTTGGTGAAAAAACTAGGAAATCTAACTATGCCAACAGTTGCAGTAACAATAAAAAATATACCAACTACTACTAAAAATATTCCTAAATATTGAAGATATATCATCCAAAACTTTTATCTAAAAAGAACTTCATAAACGCTACAGTAGATGTAAAACTAATACTAGCATACACTAAAGCAACATCAAGCAAGAATGAGCTACGGACTATTACCGACATTATCGCTACAAGTAGAATAGCTTGTGTTGAAAAATTATTCACTGCAAGCAGCTTACTGTAGATATCATTTTTCTTTGATATTGTACAATAAAGTATCATACCCATGCAGAGAGTTAATATAAAAGCAGTAGAATAAAAAACAAACTCCATATAGCACTAAGTAATATCAAGTAAATGTAGAATAATCTGCATAAGATAGCAAATAAGTTTTTTATCAGATAAATAACGGGAATTCATTATCCCAAAAAAGTAATAATATTAAAAATATATTAATATTATATATTTATCTTCCTATAATGAAACATTGAAATGATTAAAATACCAACGAAGAAAATCAATATCGGTAAAATCCATAGCGCGTAAGTATTAATCTTAAAGAGCGGTACATTGATTATCTTATCACCATAAATGTGTCTTAGATCTGAGATTATTTCCTCATCACTGTCACCATTTTTAATTCTCTCACGTATGGCTTTACGCATATCGCAAGCTAACTGTGATTGAGATTCATATAAAGACTCTCCGGCACAGATAGGGCATTTTACAATCTTAAATATATCAGCAGCGCGTTCTTCTAGCTTATGATCGCTTAGTTTTTCGTCTAAAACAAAAGCATAAGCAGCAAAGGAAATTAACACTAAAAAACTAATTACTAGTGTTCTCATATTTATTAGTTTCTATATCTTCTTTTTCGTTATTACATATCTTTTGTATTTTATCTATGAATGCGTCAAGCTGCATATTGCCAATATACACTGCTTTATCATCATTATTATAGCTTAATATAACTTTTATGTTATCTTCACTAATCTTTTGTGCAACATTCAAAACTAGCTCTTGAATATTATCTATGGCTTGAGTATTGCTTGATGGTAAATATTGGCTGGCTAGAAAGGATATGCTTTCTTTATAATTTGACATATCAATGCTGATTTCACCTTTGAATGAGTATGATAACATTGCAATGATAAAATCATGTAACTTCCCTTTTGCATTAATAGTAAAACTGTTACCACTGATTGAGAATTTTTCTATGTCTAAGTTTAATTTTATACTTGATTTATTGCTTAAAACTTCAACATCAAAATTTGCGTTAATTTCTGGGCTAATCTGATCTTTTATATCAGTATGTTCGCTAATGTGAGAACTAACACTGAGCTTTATATGCTCATCAGACTTTTTGTCAAATATCAGTTGTAGATGATTCCCATGGCTGGATTTTGTACTAGTTTCACTATTGCTACTTAAAGTTATGCAGCTTAATCCATGATCTTCATACCTTAACAGATTAACGTAATCTACAACACTGAACTCATCTTTTATCTGCAGTAAAAAGGGCAACTTATTTAATTTTGAGGTAAGAGCTAATTTGTGAGTATTACAAACTACACTATAGTTTTCTTGATTGTCCGATATGGTGATATCTATAATATTGTTAGGAATAGATAAGAATAACCATTTACTGAATAGTTTATGTTTAAGCAGCAAGGAGTCTAACTTAATAGAAGTTAACTGATGTATGGTAATTTCAGGGTTTTTTATATCTAAATTTATACCAAAAGGAAAGCCATAGGTGGCAATATCATCATAAGTAAACTCAATCTCATAAGCTTTTGCATAAGATGAGACCTTTTGCAGCATATTTTTAGTTTTACTAGTGGCATAAAGCCATAATCCACTATAAGTAGTAAAAAATAATAAGATTATGACGGCTATGGTACAAAAAATTTTACGCATTCTTATTTTTTATCTACTGATATATTACGTGTGCTGCTTGGAATCCTTACACATAAGCCATCGATTTCTTTAGTGACTTTGACTTGGCAGCCGAGTCTTGAAGTTTCAGTGAGGCCAAATGCTAAATCCAACATATCATTTTCTTCATCAGATATTGGGTTAGTTTCTTCAACAGTATCATAAAAATCTTTTTCAACAATAACATGACAGGTAGAACAAGCAAGCGACCCTTCGCATGCACCTTCTAGTAAATCAGGGTCGCTTCTATGTGCCAGGCTTAGTAATGTCTCACCTTCGTATGCATCGTAAGTTTTTTTACTTCCATCTGGTAAAATGAATGTTACAGTTGGCATAATATCCTTTATTTTTTAGTATCTTTTAATTGATAATCAATTATTGCACTATGTAAATTTTTATCTGTTACTTTTTGCAATAACTTAGGAGTTTCAGCTTTTAAACGAGTAATGGCGTTATTAACCTCGTTTAAGTTTGATTCTAGTAATGTTTCCTTTGCATAATCTAAAGCTTTTTGCAACTCATGATCTTTTATTTCATAATTTTTCATTGCTGCATCAATTATTTCGATAAAATGCTTATTATTTATTTTAGCTTCAGCTAGAGATCTTTTTTCTATATCATCACTGAAATTTTCCACTGATGCAGTGACAATATCCTCTATTTCTTTTTGGGTTAAACCAAAATTTGAATTGACAGTAACTTCTTGTTTAATACCTGTGGTGGATTCTACTGCTGCAACATGTAGTATGCCGTCGGTATCAACTTTGAATTCAACTTTAACTTTTGCCCTGCCAGCTGGAAGTGGTGGAATTCCCCTTAATTCAAATTTCGCTAAAGATTTATTTTGCTCAACCATTTCACGCTCACCTTGAAGAACATGTATTGTCATTGCTGTTTGTCCATCAACATAAGTTGTAAATTCCTGTGTTTCCGAAACTGGTAATGGAGTGTTTCTTTGTATAATTTTTTCAACTATTCCTCCCATAGTTTCTATCCCTAAAGATAAAGGCAGAACGTCAATTAAAAGTCCTTTATTTTGAGAATTAGAGGTAAGATAATGAGCTTGCCTTGCAGCACCAACAACTACTGCTTTCTCTGGATTGATATCATTTAATAATTTGTTAGGGAATACTTTAGTAAGAGTGTTTTGCACTAATGGAACCTTAGTTGAACCACCAACTAGTATTATTCCTTTGACATCTTCAATACTTAAGTTAGCATCTCGTATCGTATCTATGGTAATATTTATAGTTTTATCAACCAAACCTGATATTAAAGCTTCAAATTCACTTTTTGTAATTTCACATTTAAATGAATTTTCATCTACATTAAAACTAAAAACTCCTTTTTCATGCACACTTAAAAATTCTTTTGCAGCACGCACTTCAGTAATAAGTCTATTTTTTTGAGCAGTATTTAGTTTAATATGGTTATACATACCAAGTATATACTCAACAAGTAAAGCGTCAAAATCATCCCCACCTAAGCATACATCGCCACCCACAGCAAGTACTTGAAATACTTTTTCTTTGTGGAGTTTTAATATTGATATATCAAATGTACCACCACCTAAATCATAGACAGCGTATATTTCTCCTTCATTTTGTTTATCAACGCCATATGCAAGCGCAGCAGCGGTTGGTTCATTAATTAATCTTAATACTTCTATCCCTGCAAGTTGTGCTGCAAATTTTACTGCATTTCTTGCCGCATCATCAAAGTATGCAGGTACAGTTATCACTGCTTTGCTTACCTTATAGCCTTTTGCATTTTCAACTCTTCTGCATAATGCTTTTATTATATCAGCAGCTATTTTAACTGGAGAAAGGTATTTACCATCACCAAGATCAATTTTCACAGTTCCATTGTGACTACTAATTTCATAATTAAAGCGAATTTTATCGATAATTTCTTTTATATCATCAGGCCCTTTACCCAATAGACGCTTTATAGAATAAATAGCATTAGCATCTAACTTAGATCCAACCTCAATTGCACCATCATAATAAGAGACTGCTGAGCGCAGCAATTCTTCACCACGCTCATCTTTAAAGATACATACATTATTATCCTTATCAACTGCAGCAATTAAAGAATTAGTAGTGCCAAAATCTATGCCAAAGGCCACAGGTGCATGAGGATCTGATATTTGAATTAATTCCACTTTACCTCTTCGTATGATTTATTTAAATATTTAAGCCTATGTAATTGTCCTACTGCTTTATTTAAATCATTATTGGCAAAGGAATTTTTTAAATTTCCAATACACTCTTTTATCTTATTCTCAATGGTTTTAATTAAAATCTGCTTATCATCACCACTAAATATAGATTCTCTAATTTGCATCGATTCTTCGAGAATCTCAGGGTCTACTTTGCAATTTTTTGCAGCGTTAAGTAAGGAAAGCAAATATTCAGCTCTCTTTAAAGGCGATTTTAATATTTGATAGGCTTTGTTGATGTTGATAGTATCTTTCACAGCTACAGATTTTTCATGATCTAAAGTACAATTATCAGGGTGAAAAGTTTTATTGAGTTCAATATACTTTTTTTCTAATAAATCTAAATCTATGTCAAACTTAGGTTGTATGTTAAATAAAGCAAAATAATCAGACATAAAAACTTTCTCCGCAACCACACCTTCCTTTTTCATTTGGATTTTTAAAGACAAAACCTGATGAAAACTTATCTTCTACAAAATCCATCTCTGATCCTAATATAAACATGATGGCCTTTGGATCTATGAGAATCTTGACCTTTTCATCACTATGCATAACCTCAATAGTTGATTCAAAAGGGCGAATTTCATAAGCATATTCAATATTATATTTCAAACCAAAACACCCCTTTTGCTTGATAATTATTCTAATGCCAATTACTTCCTGCCCTTTACCATCTAATAAATATTTTATCCTATCGAGCGCTTTATCAGTTATAGTGATAGGATTTTTTCTGTTTGCAAAACTCATTGGTCACTAACATAAAATAATATTTATGCTGAAGCATTGGTATCTTCTGTCTGCTCTTGTTTGTTCTGATAGTCTTTAATAGCAGCTTGAATAGCATCTTCCGCCAATACTGAACAGTGTATTTTAACTGGAGGCAAAGATAACTCTTGCACAATATCAGTGTTTTTGACTTCAGTTGCTTCTTTGACAGTTCTACCTTTTATCAGTTCTGTAAGCAAAGAACTTGAAGCAATAGCAGAACCACAACCAAAAGTTTTAAATTTAGCGTCTTCAATCACACCATCTTTACCTACTTTTATTTGTAATTTCATAACATCACCACATGATGGTGCCCCAACTAATCCAGTACCAACACTTGGATCATCTTTATCTAATGATCCAACATTTCTTGGATTTTCATAATGATCTAAAACACGCTTATTATAACTCATAAACACCTCATAAAAATTTAATGTGCATCCCACTGTACAGATTTCAAATCCACACCTTCTTGCACCATCTCCCATAAAGGACTCATATCAAGTAGCTTACCTATTTTCTCTACTACTAAATCTGCAGCATATCGTATCTCTTCCTCTGTTGTGAACCTTCCTATGCCAAATCTAATTGAAGAATGCTCTAGATCGTGACCATTGTTTAACGCTCTTATAACATAAGAAGGCTCAAGAGATTCAGAAGTGCACGCAGATCCAGAGCTGACTGCCAGCTCTTTTATTGCCATAATGATTGACTCACCTTCAACACAAGGAAAACTTATATTCAAGTTACCAGGAATGCGTTTTTCATAATCTCCATTAAGTACTACGTATTGTGGTTTTTTGGCTACCTTATCCAGTCCATTAGTCACCTTATTGTACAAAATATCCCTAAGATTTTTTATCCTTTCTCCTTCTTCCTTCATTTCTTCCTTAGCAATACGAGCTGCTTCACCAAAACCAACAGCAAGTGGTGTTGGTACTGTACCAGAACGCATACCCCTTTCTTGTCCACCACCACTAATCAGTGGAGTAAGCCTTACACGTGGGTCTTTCCTACGCACATATAAAGCACCAATCCCCATAGGACCGTAAACCTTATGACTAGAAATACTCATCAGATCGATATTCATATCATGTACATTTATTGATATCTTACCAAAAGCCTGAGCTGCATCAGTGTGAAAGAACACATTATGCTCACGACAAATCCCACCTATTTCTTTTATAGATTGGATTACACCTATTTCATTATTTGCCATCATCACTGAAACTAAGATAGTTTTATCAGTAATTGCTTTTTCTAATTCAGATAAATTTATTATCCCGTTTGTTTGTACAGGTAAGTATGTAACTGCAAAACCTTCATCTTCTAAATGCCGACAAGAATCTAACACACATTTGTGTTCTGTACAGACAGTTATTATGTGATTACCTTTATTTTTGTAGAACCTTGCAACCCCTTTAATTGCCATATTATTAGATTCGGTTGCACCAGAGGTAAATATTACCTCTTTATCTTGAGCATTAATAAGATCAGCAATTTGTTTGCGAGCTACCTCTACAGCTTCTTCTGCATTCCAGCCAAAAGTGTGACTGCGAGAATGAGGATTACTAAACTGATTAAAGTAAGGTATCATTACTTCAAGTACACGAGGATCTAATTTAGTTGTAGCTTGATAATCAAGATATATGTTTACTAACTTATCATTCTGTTTCATATCAATGGCCTTTGCATTCATAAATTTTAAACCAATCTAGTATTATTTTTATAAATATTATACCAACAATTAACTATTTTTTCTATATCATTGTATGTTGTATACCATCCTATACTTATTCTAATTGAGCACTCTGCTTGCTCTTTTGTTGCACCCATTGCCAATAAAACATAAGAAGGCTCAATTCTACCTGAAGAACATGCAGCTCCACTACTTATTGCAATGTTATTCATATCAAAAGCCATAAGTTGCACATCACTTCTTACATCAGGCATACAAATACAGCTAGTATTGGGCAACCTATCACTATCCTTGCCAAAAATAATTGCATTGTCTGCGATTTTTAATATTTCAGATTCAAGTCGATCACGTAATTCTTCAATTTTATTTGCCTTGCCTAAAAGCTCTGGAATCTGCTCAATTGCAGAAGAAAAACTAGCAATTGCAACAACATTTTCAGTACCAGCTCTAAGTCCTTTTTCTTGCCCACCACCGGTAATAATTGGCTCTATTTGTAGCTTTTTATCAAAGATTAGAGCACCAGCACCGGCAAGCCCACCCATCTTATGAGCTGATAAAGTTAGTAAATCTACTCCTAAATCTTCCATGTTTACATCAATTTTTCCACATGCTTGCGCAGCATCTGTATGGCAAATTGCACCAAATTTATGAGAAATTTGTGCTATTTCTTTAATTGGTTGAATTACTCCTGTTTCATTATTTGTCATCATAACTGAAACTAGTACCTTCTTTCCTTGCAATTTGTATAACGTCTTCTCTAATTCCAAAAGATTGACAATGCCATCATAATCAACAGGTATAATGTAAGGGTTATTTGCAGATCTCATAATTGATGGATGTTCTACTGCAGAAATAACCTGAACATATTCTCTCATTCCTTTCATAATTAGATTATTTGCTTCAGTTGCAGAAGAAGTAAACAGTATCTCCTTATTACCAGCAACACAAATAAAGCTACGGATATCATCTCTTGCATCTTGTAGAATTTTGTGCACTTTTTGCCCAGCTTGATGTACTGAAGAAGGATTTAATGTTTCGTATGATAATATATAAGATGTATTTTCTTTAACAGAGTTACTAATTGGAGCTGTTGAGTTATAGTCAGCATACGTGTGTTCATTGGAATCAAATGATGATCTGCTGCTTATGTCAAAGTTTTCGTTAAGTACATCACTTAAAGATATTTTGCCAAAATAATCTTTCACATAATTACCAAGATCGTTCCATAAAGCATGAGTCTTGCATTGAGCTTGATCTTTTAGACATCCTATACCATCATTATCACATCTTGTTATTTTTATTTCTTCTTCTATTGCGTCCAATATATTACCTATCTTTACTGATTCAGGTGAGCAGTTTAGATAATAGCCTCCCCCTGGACCTCTTGCAGCAGAAACTAAGCCACTTTTTCGTAGTGCTGAAATCACATATTCTGAATATCTTTCTGGTACAGACTGAAAATCAGATATATTAGATAATTTTATAGGTGCAGAAGTATTACTCGCTAAATGAACCATAACCATAATTGCATACCTTAATTTTGCTGTGATCAACATCTTATTAAAAATCTATTGCATAACTGATTTAGTTAATTTATAATTAATAAATATAATAATCTATATGAAATAATAGACCACTTGTCAAGTGGGTTTTTTTGAGTTTAATTAAATGGTTGAAGTTTTTTTTAATAGCTCAGCTCCAATTGGTGATAATTCAACTAGAAGAATAGAAGGAATATATCATCAAAGCAAGGATGTTAATGCTCCTTTAGCTCTAGTTCTACCGTCTCATCCTCGATATGGTGGAAATATGAATAATAAGGTAGTTTGTAACCTTTTTGATGCTTTTGCTAATAATGATATCACTGTGCTTAAGATTAATTTTAGAGATGTAGGAAAACAGGCAAGCATGTTCAATAGAGGTATAGATGAGCTGAGTGATGCAGCGGCAGCAATGGATTGGCTGCAAGATAATAATGTCAGTACAGTACCTTTTTGGGTTGCAGGTTTTTCATTTGGTGCATGGGTTGCTATGCAACTTATGATGCGTCGTCCGGAAGTAGAGAGATTTGTCAGTATTGCACCCTCTGCTAATCAATATGATTTTTCATTTCTTTTTCCTTGCCCTGTTCCTGGATTGATAATACAAGGAGATCGAGATAATATTTCTGAAGAGGTAATGGTATCACAGTTAGCAGAAAAATTAATCAGTTCAATGAATAGTGAATACATGCAATATCATGTTATAGATGGTGCAGATCACTTTTTTCACGATAATATGGGAGAAATTAATAAGATTATTGATGATTATGTTAAAGCATGGTTAAATAATGTTTCAACAGTAAATAAAAATAATTTTGTAAAAAGAGCAAGAAGAAAAACTCGTCAACCTGCATAATTTAGATGTAAAAAATTGGTGGATTGATAATATAAAGATTAAGTAATCTACTTAAATATAGTATGGGGAGTATGGGGGTAAGAATAATTAAGAATATTGAAACGTTGATAGAGTTATTATCATCGCTTTTTAAGAAAAATCTTAGTGGTGAGTACTATACAAATAAAAGTGTTAAATCTATATTTTATATTAGTCATTATGCGCAAGAAGAACAAGCTAAAAATGTTTTAAATAAATCAGAAGAGCATTCCATATCAACAAAGTTACAACTTCCACATATTCAATCTGAACAGATTCCTACACAATCTAGATCTAATCAAAATATTGCTGATTTGAGTAATCAGCCTAATGTCAATATAGGGTCATCAGTTCAAAAATTAGAATTACCTAAGAAGGGCGAATCGTTAAAAATTAATCTATCTCATGGGAATGTTAAGCCTATAGTATTTTGCGATGCTGAGAGGCCAAAGAAAGCGGATATCGCTACGCAACCTAAAAAACTTAGTGATAATCCTAATTTTTCGAAAATTAAACAAGAACTTGAAAATAAACTAAAGAACTCTTTAGGGTCTAATAGTCAAAATACTGACTTACTTAGCAGTAAAAATAAAGAGCAAGAGAGAGAACAAGTTTGCAAAGAAAATACTTTATCATTTATCTCTAGTTCTAAGGATATCTCAATTTTGCCAATAGAACCAAAAACTAAACAGGAACCTGTAATTTCTAATGATAATAATTCTTCTATACCACTACCTCCGCCCATTGGAGATTTGGCAAATTTTAAAGGACCAAAGCTTCCTTTATCGTTACCTATGCAAGAGCAAAGTAGAATTAAGCAGGAGAAATTTTGTAATACATCTCAAAATAAAATAGTTAATATGCAGTCTAACCTAAATAATGTACCATTTATGGAACAATTAACATTAACGTTAGAACAAAGAAAAGGTAAAGCACATTCAGTTTAAGATATGTTGATTTCTTGTTGAATTCAATTTTAATAATCTATTCTTATTAAATATAGCCCATATGGTGGTGCTGTAATACCAGCTGCACTTCTTTTACATTGTTTTAAAATGCTTAAGATTTTCTCTGGCAATAAGCGATTCCTTCCGCATTCTACAAGAGTACCAGTGATTATTCTAACCTGATTATGCAAAAAAGAACGTGCTGATATTGCTATGTTAATATTATAATTATCTTGTAATATTTCTATATTATCGATCGTCTTTATTGGATTTTTTGCCTGGCAGTCTTTTGCGCGAAAGCTAGAAAAATCATGTTTTCCTATTAGGTATTTAGCAGCTTTATTCATTTTATTTACATCTAATTTTTGACATACTTGCCATGCGCGATTGTGATCCAAAGTTAGTGGTGCATAGCGATTAATTATTCTGTATAAATAATGCCTTTTTTTCGCAGAGAAGCGTGCATGAAATTCATCATCTGCAGTTTCTGCACTTAATACGCAAATAGGTAATGGTCTTAAGTGATAATTAATTGCATTTCTCACTACATACAATTTATGTTCTTTTTTTAAATCAAAGTGCACTACTTGACCTAAAGCATGTACGCCAGCATCAGTTCTACCACCACAATAAACTGTTACTTCTTCATTTGAAAAATTTTTTATAGCACCTTCAAGTATTTGTTGTATGGAATTTAAAGAATGTTTTTGACGTTGCCAGCCACTAAAATTACTACCATCGTACTCTACTATTATCTTATAACGCACTGTAAAACAAAAAGTTTTGCTATAAAAATTAGCATAAAAATCTTTCATTTGAAATACAATCTCAAATTTGAAGATATAAGAAGTATAACTTATTAAATTTATAAATAATTTATATATTTAATATATAAATTAATATAATTATATTATATTTTAATATTTAAAATAGGTAAAATTAATGGCAGATGATAGATTGAATACAGAATTGTTTACTGCTATAGAAGAAGGAAATCTTGAATCGATAGAAAAAGCATTAATAGAAGGTGCTGATATCAATGCTAAAGATAATGCTGGCTATGCTCCCTTAATGCAAGCCATAAATGAACTTCCAACTGCTAGTAACGATGATGAAAAATATTATAAGGTAATTGACTTGCTTTTAGCAAACCAACAATTAGATATAAATGCTTATGATACAAATAAAATCGAACCCAAAACAGCTTTATATTTAGCTACTCTTTATTTACTTCCTAAAGCAGTGGAAAAGCTGTTAAATCATGAAAATTTAAGCTTTGTTGCTATTGAGCAAGTGCTTAATGAGATAAAAGATCAGGACAGATATTTAATTATAAGGGAATTAGTAAAAAAGGAGAAGTATATAGATTTAATGTATGCTGCTCGAAATGGTAACATAGCAGCTGTAAAAGAATTAATAGAAGCCAAGACAGATGTAAATATACATAGTAAAGATGATTGGACAGCACTAATGATTGCTGCTCAAGAAGGCCATACAGCAATTGTAGAAGAGTTAATTACAGCCGGTGCTAATGTAAATGTGCAGAGTAAAGATGATTGGACAGCACTAATGGTTGCTGCTTTTGATGGTCATATAGATGTCATAAAAAAGTTAATAAAAGCCAAGGCTAATGTAAATGTGCAGAGAAAAGATGGTAGGACAGCGCTAATGATTGCTGCTCAAAATGGGCATGTAGATGTCGTAAAAGAGTTAATAAAAGCCAAGGCTAGTGTAAATGTGCAGAGTAAAGGTGGTTGGACAGCACTAACAATTGCTGCTCAAGAAGGCCATACAGCAATTGTAGAAGAGTTAATAAAAGCCAAGGCTAATGTAAATGTGCAAAATAATGGAAAATTATCAAACTTACATGCCAACATTAGAACTATTTACAGAATATAAACCTAAGGATGTAAAAAATTTTCTACTTGATAAGCCTGATTTAATAAGTAAGTTAAGTGAAGAAGATAAATTGAATGAGAAATTAGAAAAAATAGTTAATGAAGTGAAAGATACACAAAATACCAATAAAGAAAAAAAAGGATTCTCTTTTAAGATAAAAAATGCTGTAATAGAAGCGTTTAAGGGACAGAGCAGATCTTTGTAGTTTGAATTAGGAATCATATACTCATTTATTATGATTAGTAGTTTTTACAGGGAGAACATTAGTTATAGTAATATGATGTTAATCTAGCTTAGGAATAAGCTGGCCTTTGTTTAATTTTAATATCATAAACTGCTTTATAACCAAAAAAAACAGTAATTTTTTCTATTATAAGCAAACTAAGATGTTGAATTTGCAAGGCCATACTGCTGTTTGTTACAAATAAATGAAGTATGCCAGAGTTTGAGTTTTGGTAAAATACAACCTTCTCTGGCTCACTAGCTTTAGATATTTCACTGCCAACAATATTCCTCCAGTTTAGCAGAAGGCGAATTTCAATTTTGCTCACCTCCTTTTTTATGCACTTAGAAGCACAACTCTCTACAATTGATCTAAGTTTCTGTGGACCTCTATATTTGACAATCATAGATTAACTTAAAAAATATTACTTGTTCTTTTATTGCTTTTTTATGATATTTTGTTTCAGCGTAGTTTTCAACTTCATTTTCATTGATTTTGGTATAAGTAAACGCACTGCTTTTTTCAATTTCTTTTTGCATCCACTTTGCATATTCAGGGTAGTCAGTAGATATAATTACTTCACCTTTTGATATCATCTTTTTCGCTAAAAGTTTTAAGAATTCAGCATTGATTAACCTTCTTTTATTGTGTGCTCTCTTTTGCCATGGATCTGGAAAGAGTATGAATACTTTCTCTAAGATGCAATCTGCAATATTAATTATTATTTTTTTGACATCATCTGGCCATATTAGAATATTTTTTATATTATTTTGCTCTATTTTTTTTAATAAAGAAGATATTCCCTTAAGGTAAGGTTCACAGCCTATTATTATAATATCTTGATTGCCTATCGCTTGGGCAGCAGTGTTTTCACCACTACCAAAACCAATATCTAACCAAACCCTCTTTTGAAAAATTGTTTTTTCCATCCATTCTTTACTATTATTAACCACATATTTATCCAATAGCTCTTTATCGCTTTCTTTTAGAGTTGATCTTCTTGCAAATGATTTAATAATTCTTATTTCCTCATGCATTCTGCAAGCTCTCCAGTGGCCATTTTGCTTTTGGTGGAAAGTCAAGTGAGTTTATAAAATTCTTTTGCAAACGTTCAATCCCAGCCCACCCGACCATGATAGCGTTATCAGTACACAAATTATTAGGAGGAAAAAATATGTTTAAATTATTTTGCAGGGCGCACTCTTCTATTCTACTTCTAAGGAAGTTATTGGCTGCAACTCCGCCGGTTACAACGAAATTTTGTATCTTAAGTGATTCTAGCATACTACAAGCATTATTAATTCTATCTATTAATATGTCGCTTATGCACTCCTGAAAAGAAGCACATATATCGCATATGTTTTCCTCATTTATTTCAATTTTTTGCACTAAATTTCTCACTGATGTTTTTATTCCAGAAAATGAAAAATCACAACCAGAGCGTTTTGTGAGTGCTCTGGGAAAATTAAACTTTTTTCCATCTCCTTTTAAAGCTTTACTTTCAACTATAGGGCCTCCAGGGTATTGGAGACCTAAAACTCTTGCCACTTTATCAAACGTCTCTCCAAGCGAATCATCAAGAGTTGTGCCAAGCTGAGTATATTTTCCAATATCTTGAGCAATTAAAAATTGACAATGCCCTCCCGATACTATCAAAAGTAAGAACGGAAATTCTACTGTATATACTAATCGAACGACAAGGGCATGAGCTTCCAGATGATTAATAGCAATAAAAGGTTTACCTGCAGCACTTGCTATGCCTTTAGCCATCATGAGTCCAACTATTAACCCTCCTATAAGTCCTGGACCTGCAGTAGCTGCTATGGCATCTAAGTCATGAAATTTTATATCTTTCATTGCTTGTTTTATTAAATGCTCAAGGTTGTCCATATGAGCTCGTGATGCCACTTCTGGGAAAACACCGCCATATACTTTGTGTTCTTGTTGTGATAGAATTTCATGTGATAAAACTTGCTTATTACTTTTTACCACAGCTACTGCAGTTTCATCACAGCTTGTTTCTATGGCTAAAACGATTTTATCCATCTATTTAAGTAATCCTATTTCTTGATAATATTTTTTTGCTCCATCATGTAGTGGTGCAAAATTCTCTTTTACCATATCCTCCTTTTGCAAATTACTCAGTGCTCCACTTATATTTTTAAGCTCATCTAAATTGCTCATTGCATTTTTCACCAATTCATATGCTATATCCTCATCAAGATTAGATTTCGTTAGTAAAGATGCGTAAACAGCGATAGTTTTTGTGCTTTGTGGATTTCCTTTATATATATTACCTGGAATTATTCCAGATTTATAATAAGGATATTTCTCTTGTAATCTCTCTATATTTTTATCATCTATAGGGATAAACACGGTATCACAAGAATACGTTACTTCTTGCATAGTGCCATTTGGGTGCCCAATTACATCTGCCATTACATCTATCTTATTATCACATAATGCCTGTGCTTGTTCAGATGTTTTAAGCTCTGACGCTACAGCAAAGTCTTTTTTTGTCCAATTATTTACATCCATAAGTGCTGTCATCATGCTCCTAACTCCAGTTCCTGGTGCACCTATATTTACTCTTCCGCCCTTTATATCGTTAACTGTATTAATGTTAGAGCCTTTTCTAGCTACAAGAGTAAAGTATTCTTTATGCATTGAAAAAAGGAGCCTTAAATCATGCATCGGCTTTAGCTTTGAAACTCCACTGCCATGATAAGCGATATATTCCCAATCTGATTGGGCAATACCGATGTCAAAATCATCATTGCGCATTGAGTTTATATTATATGCGCCTCCCGTAGTGGAAGCAACTGAGCATATTATTTTTCCTTTATTACTATCTTGCGCAAGAAGCCTGCATATTGTGCTACCAATGGGATAGTAAATACCTGTGATTGAACCAGTACCTATATTTAAGAATTTTTTTTTACTTTCTTTTGCATGTGCATGAGCGGTGCACATTAAAGCTATAAAAATAAATAGTAGTATAAAATGTTTTATGTATTTTCTCAATTTCGCTTCTGTTTAATATTATAAAAGACTTTCAACTTTTTTTATAATATCAAAGAATTCATTAAAATTCAAGCTAGCACTGCCGATTAAGAATCCTGACAGTTTATTTGTACAGACTAATTCTTCAATATTTGTTAAATTGACAGAGCCACCATATATAATTTTTGACTTAACATGAGGCTGTATTATCTCTATGGTTTTAGTAATTAAAGAAATATCAGGTATGGACTTTTGCCCTATTGCCCAGACTGGCTCGTAAGCTACTGTATATTTATCTCTGTATTCTTCTTCATGTGGCAAGCAATCTCTGCATTGCTTCAATAGGACTTCTTCAGTTTTTTCTTTTTCTCTTTCAAGTAGTGTTTCTCCTATGCAAATAATAGGATGGAGTCCAACTGCTAAAGCAGCATAGGCTTTGGATTTTATTTTGTCGTCTGTTTCTCCACATAGTAACTTTCTTTCAGAATGCCCCAGTATTACATAACTGCAACCTAGATCAGATAACATTTTGGCACTTATCTCTCCCGTGTAAGCACCTTTTTCTTCATAATGACAGTTTTGTGCGCCCATTTTAATATGAGGAGTTAGCTCAATGTTGTCTGGCAGCACAGTAAATGGTGGACATACAACTAGCTCAATTTTTGTGCTTTGGAAGTATTCATTTAAACTCTGTATAAAATTTGTCAATGATGAACGTGAACCATTCATTTTCCAATTAGCAACTATTAAAAAAGACATCTTTGATATTTGAAGAAAATAAAAGTGCCGGCTGTCGGACTTGAACTGACAACCTACTGATTACAAGTCAGTTGCTCTACCAATTGAGCTAAGCCGGCGTAAATTCTAGATTTATATAAAAAAAGAGGTAAAGTCAATAGTCCTTCTTCTAAACTATAGTTTGATGATAATTCTATTTGCGCTCATTGACTTCGTTGTGAAGATGGATTTTGTTGTTCTACAACAACTTTCTGTAACTCAGAATTCTGTAGCCTCAAATTCTCATTTGTTGCTTTTTTTGTGCTAAAATCATTAGCCATACTTATTGTATCTCCACACTTCATATCAGATCTTACAGTAGTTAATACATCAATTGCTGTTGCTATACTTAATATTTTTACGTCACCAGTGGATTCATACACTATTAAAGGAGCAACAGCTAAAACCATTCTTGCTACGTTGTTATAGAAAAAGTCGTTAAAATATGTATCATCAGTTAGCTCATTGCTTGTACAATACTTTACAATTTTATTAGCCCAATGTTTAGATGCTATTAAAGAACCAAAACGCATAAACTTCACTGCAGTATGAGCATAAAACATTGGATCTTCATACCAATCAACAAGATCTTGAGTAAAGTACTTTCTAGCAAAAAAACATTGATACTCAAGCAATAATGTAATGGCTGTACTATAGTAGGTTATTCTTAGCCATCTCTTATAACTTGACATTTGCCTTTTCTCTTTAGCAGAAATAATTTTGTTAAAATCTACATCTTGCTTTCCAGTTAGTTTTTCATATACTTCCTTAAGTTTATTCTTTGTATCCTCTCCTATTTGCTCATGTAGTAAGTAAAAGAAACGATTAATATGTTTATTATCAGGTTTCTTATCACCCTTTACTAGAGCTGCTGCTATATTTTTATAAAAAAAATTTCTCAGCTCACATTTTACAAAGTGTGCAACCTTGGCTTGTTCTTCTATGATGCCAGCAGGAATAAGAAGGCGTAGAGCAGTTAAACCAAGTATTAGGTCCTTAGTATCATTTTGAATTAAATCAATAGGTTGCAGCATCATATTACTTAACCATCTGATTCCACTTGTTACTTTTGATAGCATATCATGTGAAAATGCTGGGATATTTTGATCTATAAATTGTATATCAGTAAATTTATTACTTTGGAAATTTTCTAATGTACAATTATTAATTTCTCTTGCTTTTGTATTTGAAAATAATATTTGTGGAAAAGAGGAAAAAATTTGCAATAAAGCAAGAGCAGTGCTAGGTGCAGCAATGTATTCATACCACCACTTATCTTTTTCATCATCACATCCATATCTGATTCCAGTCATCGCAGCTACATAAGCAACGTATACTGCCGCTATTTTTCCTGAGTGCTTATTCACTGCATTTGATACCTTTAACAAGATACTGATATATTTATTGTTAGAACTAAATTGCTCCTCTGCTTTCTGTATTATTTTGTTGGATTCCTCCTGACAAGATTTAAGTGTATCAATTTCTTTTAAAAAGCTTAAACAAAGACTTTTTTCATTTTTATAATTTTCTGGTTCTTTTTTTGAACCTTCCAGTAAAAGTCTATTTTCCTGTGCAGTGCTTTCTTTCTTTGATTTATAGATTATTGCTTTTGCTAGATAACGACATAGAAAATATTTTTTAGTGAGTGGGTATGATATGTTTTCTAACACCTTTGCACTTTCTATTATTTCTTTTTTCTTTTCTTGGTTTTTTCTTAGCAATTCGCTAGCAACTTCTACAAATTTACTAAATTCTATCGACTCCTCTAATTTTAATTCAGTATTAAAGAATAAATTCACTACATCTTTTCCAACTTTTTCTTTTAATTTCTCTCTTAGAAACTCATCTAAGTGGTTAACAAACCCATTTAGATCATTATCGGCATCGGTGATATCTATATCTTGATATTTTTGTGATACAATTATCTTTCTTACTTCTTGCGTTAATAAGAAATTCTTTTTTTCTGCAGCTAATGTATTTAGCTTTTTATCCACAAACCACCTTTTGAGTGGATTGCCAAAGTTAAGAGTAAATATATCCTTAATGCTTTTAAAAGCTATCCTAACAGCAGCTTGCTGATTGTTATATAAGCTAAACTTTTTCTCTAAATTTTTTACTATATGCATAACATTTATTTCTTAAATAAGCTTAATATATTAATATTATACACTAATTGTCAAAGCATTTTTATCTAAATATTATAAAAAAATTTTTATGTTTTAGATGACATATGTGAAAAAAAGCATAAACTATTTAATAGTATATTAAACATTTTTCATTACCGTTTAAGATATAGCAAACTTGGGGGAGAAGATGAGCGAGCTGCTAGTTAATACATTAAAGCAAGCTACAAGTGAGAATGATTATAGTGGTGTAGATGCAATAATAGAGCAAGGCATTCAAAAAATAGATGATCGTAACGATTTTCGCTATAATCTTTACAATCTTCGGCTTCTTGAGGATGATATTTTAATACAAAAAAATTTAAGTGTCTTATTAGCACCATTTTTAAGTGAAAAATACATAAGAGCAATATTGAAAGATAAGAATTTATTAAATCAATTAAAAAGTTCAAAAGCAGAATTAAAAGTTGAAAAGATTAACTTTTTCACTGTAGTTGCAGGTGTAGTGAAAGAGAAAAAACTGCTAGACAAAATTTTAACATCACAAGATATAGAGCAAATTTATGCAGAGTGCTTACAGAATGGTTATAGTCATCAAGTGTATGGATTATTAGAAATTGCTGCTATGCATAATAATGTTGAGTTTATAGATGTATTCTTAAATAGAGCAGAGAAGGATATACTAAATAAGGTTGAACAAACTAAACAACTGACAAGATCACAAGAATCTTTGAATAGCTTAGGGAGTGATGAATCATGTGACTCGGGTCTTGGTTCTAATAGTAGCAATGAGTCAGATAGTGAATCATATGATTCAGTTGATACTTCTACAAATAATTATGAGCTAATTACGAATTTAGATAAATCTAATTTGCTATCTAATACTTTCACTAAGCAAAAAGCGTTAGAAGGATTAACAACTAATCTAGTAAACGTTTTATCTTCTGCGATATCAATGGAAGCGTATGAGACCGTTAATTATCTATATGATAAGTTTAACAAAACTGATTCTATAGAGATGAAAGAAGCGTTCATTATTGCATTAGAACACGATGCAGTAAGAAAAGAGTATGAGGGACAACAAACAGGACGTCCTAATTCAGTAAAAATAAAAAAGCTGATGGAAGAGTGGTATATAGTAAAAGATATTTACTTAAAATTCCAAGCAACGAAAGATAATATAAACAAATTAGCACAAGCAGATTTTTACAAAAATCCTGAAGATTTTAAAGAAGAAATGAATGTTACTTATTTGTCACTTAATGAACTGAAAAATAGTGTAATAAGTGTTCTTCAAACTGCAGTAGATAAAAAAGATTATAGTTTGATTAAGAACTTGTCTGGTAACTTTAATACTCAGTCTATAGATATAAAAGATGTATTTGATAAAGTACTGGAAAATGAGGATATACAAAGAGCCATAAAGAATTCGAGGAAGATTAAAAAGGTATTGTGTAATGATGAACAATCAATACTAAAGATGATGGGAGAATTAGTTTTGAAAATCAAAAATTTAATTGAGCAAATAATAAACTATTTTAGCATGGGAAAAGATACTAAAAAACAGTCATCTACTGAAGATTTATCAACTTCGCCAAGTAGCAATATTAGTCCAAATTCGGTACATAATAATAAAGCTTTGTCAAGGTAATAAAATATTATATCAATCCATAAAATTACTTAAAATACTAAATCTTAAGTCACCTACTTAACTATATAAATTCATATTCCAAATCCTTATATTTAGATTTAATTCCTTTTGCTTAATTTGAAGATAGGTTATTCATCATTAGCTTGACCTTATGGGTTTTAACGTTTAAATTTAATCTTTAAATAGTTAAGAAAGATGGCTGATAATATCATCACAATTTCAATAGAGAAAGAATTAGAAGAATCTTATCTCTCTTACGCCATGAGCGTAATTATGGGGCGTGCACTACCTGATATTCGCGATGGCTTAAAACCAGTACATAGAAGAATCTTATATGCAATGCATAAAGCTGGTTTTGATTATGGTAAGCCTTATCGCAAGTCAGCAAGAATTGTAGGTGACGTCATGGGTAAATATCATCCACATGGGGACGCAGCAATTTATGATGCTATGGCTAGAATGGCGCAAGATTTCTCTATTCTGCATCCTCTAGTTGATGGACAAGGTAACTGGGGCTCAATTGATGATGATCCTCCAGCAGCTATGAGATATACTGAAGCTCGTTTTCAAAAGATAACTCACTATTTAGTAAATGATATAAATGAAGATACAGTCGATTTTCGTCCTAATTATGATGGTAATGAATCTGAGCCTGTAGTACTGCCAGCTGAATTTCCCAATCTACTTGTAAATGGCACAGAAGGTATTGCTGTTGGCATAGCAACCAATATTCCTACCCATAATTTAGGAGAAGTTATTGATGCCTGCTTGCTATATATAGATAACTCTGAAATTACTGTTGAGAATATACTGGCTGTTATGCCGGGGCCAGATTTCCCTACAGGAGGCGTCATTTTAGGCAAAACTGCTATAAGATCAGCGTTCACTACCGGCAGGGGGATAATTACTGTACAAGGAAAAACTCATATTGAAGATTTGCCTCAGGAAAAACAGGCGATTGTTATCGATGAGATTCCTTATCAGGTAAATAAAGCAAAATTAGTCACGAAAATCGTTGAACTAGTAAAAGAAAAGAAAGTTGAAGATATTGTAGATATTAGAGATGAATCTGATAAATCAGGAATTAGAGTTGTAATAGAGCTAAAAAGAAATGCTTCTACTGAATTTATATTAAACCAAATATTTGTTCTAACTGACCTGCGTAGTAGATTTAGTATAAACATGAATGTACTTCATGGTAATGCACCAATACAGGCGTCAATAAAGGAAATGATAGCAGCTTTTATTGAATTTAGAAAAGAAGTATTAATTAGAAGAACTAAATTTAGACTAAAAAAAACAAGAGAAAAAGCCCATATTTTTATAGGACTTTACGTTGCAGTTTTAAATATTGATGAGGTTATATCAATAATTCGTGGTGCTAAAGATCCAGCAGAAGCGTGTAAGCAGTTGTTAGAAAAGAAATGGAATACCTCTGCTGAGATAAGAGAGATGATAAAACTTATTACTGATTCTGACCCTTTTCAAAAAGATTCATATTATCAATTAACCGAAGCTCAAGCTAAAGCTATCTTAGATATGAAGCTACAACGTTTAACAGGGCTTGAAAAAGAAAAGTTGGAGCATGAACTTAAGCTCATGCTTGATCTTATTAAAGAATATATTGACTTTTTAGGCTCAGAAGAAAAGTTGATGGAGGCAATAAAATTAAATTTACAAGAGATTAAAACAAAATTTGCTCAACCAAGAAGGACTGTAATAGAAGAAGGTAATGTTGAATATGAGGCTGAAGATTTAATACCACAAGAAGATATGGTGGTTACTGTTACAATGAACGGCTACATAAAACGAGTAAAACTTTCACACTATAGAACTCAAAGACGAGGTGGTAAAGGCAAATTAGGACAAGCAGTTAAGGAAGAGGATGTCACCACAAAGTTATTTGTTGTAAACACCCATACTAGTGTTCTATTTTTTTCTAATATCGGTAGGGTATATAAGCTCAAGGTTTACAAACTACCGCTAGCTGAACCAACTGCGCGTGGTAGATCTCTTGTGAACATATTTCCACTTTCTGAAGGTGAGACTATTACAAACGTTATGCCTTTGCCGCAAGAAAATGACAATCAAAATCTAAACATAATTTTTGCAACCGCTTATGGTAATATAAGACGCAATGCTTTAGCTGATTTTGAGTATGTCCAAAGTAATGGTAAAACAGCAATACTTTTATCTGAAGGTGATAAATTGATATCTGTAGAAGTGTGTAAAGAAGGTGATCATGTTTTCTTATCCACTAAGACTGGTAAAAGTATTAGATTTCCTGCAAGTGGTGTACGTCAATTTAAAAGTAGAACATCTGATGGAGTAAGAGCAATAAAGCTGCAACAGGGAGATAGCGTTATTTCAATGTCAGTACTAAATGGCTATGCTGAAGTATCAGACATGAAAGATAGTAATGGTATGGATTCAGATATAGAAGATACTAATAATAGTATTATAGGCTCAGACGTAGAAGATGATATACAAGATATTTCAGATGAAGTAGGAATGACATCAGAGATAAGAAATATATACCTAAAAGTACCACTGACAAAACGTATAGAAGCAGCAAAAAATATGGAAGCTTCAGGTAGTACAAAAAAGTTAATAGATGAACTGGGTTTAAAACAAGAAACATTTGTCAATATGGCAATAAATGAGCAGCTTATTTTAAGCGTAACTGAAAATGGCTTTGGTAAAAGAACTTCTGCTTATGAATATAGAGTTACAAGACGAGGTGGTGTTGGTATTACCAATATATTAACAACCAAAAGAAATGGTAAGGTAATAGCTAGTTTTTCTGTAGAATATACAGATAATATAATGTTAATTACAGATCAAGGTAAATTAATCCGTATAGAAGTAAATGATATAAGAGTTGCAGGGCGGAGTACTCAAGGAGTTATTTTATTCAAGACTGAACCTAATGAAAAGGTAGTATCAGTTGCAAAAGTTGTTGATGCTGAATCTCCTGTAGTTGAAGATTTAGAGGTAATAACTGACGCAATATAAATCTATAATATTAATTATATTAGAAAAATCTTTAAATATAAGATTAATAAAAGGAAAATTTCAATATTTATAATCTAAAAATTTATTTCATATCAAAACCATGTAATTAAAAAGAAAAATTTAAAATTTGTTTCATCTTATAATTGTTTTATAGAGTTCTCTGAATCATTATTTA
>BNGT01000006.1 GCA_016860565.1 Candidatus Mesenet longicola
GTTCAATACTTAATTTTATTTTGGATCACGTCCACTGCAAAATTGTTTAAATTTTATCTCATTTATGCCAATATGGTATATTTTGGGTATTTTCACGTGTTTTTGCTGAAATTATTGCCTCTGCCACTCTCTTTTTTCTCCTTTGTTATTCATTCTTAGCAAATATACTATTTTGCTTTCTTATACCTTGTTTTATAAGGTTTAATATTACAAGAACAATCTTGAGCTAAATATCTAGTGCTGCTCACAGTAGAAGCCAATAGCAAAAACTAATATCACTCACTCAGTGAAAAATCAAGATTTAGTTTTGCAAATATACTTTGATTAATATATTAATAAATTCTTTACTTTGTTTTCTATATATAATATAATTTATACTATATATTAATAATAGGTTTATAAATGTTAAATAGTATTAAACAATATCCAAAATCAAGTGCTGTCATTACTTTATCATCTTTAGTTGCACTTTCTTCAATTATAACTGCAGTAGTTAACTATGCAAAGCCAGAATGTACTAAATCATTAGTAAATCTTCTTGGAGGAGAGAAAGGTTTTGCTTTAGCTGTAACTTTAATTGCTTCAACATTTCTAGCAATAGCAGCTGCAGGAATAGCTTGTATAGCAGTTAGTCACAATAAAGATAAGAAGTATGATTCACTTTCTAGAGAAAATAATCAAAAAATCAATGAAATTAAAAAGTTAAAAAACAATCCTATAAATAAGAGTATAGCTGAAATAGAGAAGATAGAATTAACGCTAGAAAAGGATGATTTATCAGTAACTGGTGACAACTTGGATAAATTGATATTTGATAATAATGGTAAAAGTCAGGTGGTAACAGAAAATGATGAGACTCTGACACTAACAAAAGAAGAAGTGGATGGCAAGGCTTCTTATACGGTTACTGATTATAAAGAAAAGGAAGGTAATGAAATCATTAGTGCGCAAGAGATCAAAGATAAATTATTTGATGGCAATAGTGAAGAACCAAAAAAGATAACCGTTTTTCCTAAAGCTAAATTTAGTAAATTACAGAATATTGTAGTTAAAGATATTTTATCTCGGGTAACAAGGAGTTAAGTAAAAGTTTTTATGAATTTTTTAACTTCTAATAAATTAAACAGTTTTATGTAACTGTTTTAAATGTATAACCTTAAGTTTTTTTTAAAACTTAAGGTTACTTAAATTAATTATATCAAATCATTACTACTACAAAAACTTGGGTTATCGATTGTATCGGCAATTATATTACACAACCGTGCTTCTTCTGGAATATTAGTATATAATTTTCCACATTCAAAATTTCCGGTCCATTTGATCGTGCCCATTATTTTATAAGCAATGTTATTAACATCATTATCATCAAGGTCTAATTTATTTACTTTGCCTCTAATACCTGTCATATTAGATTTAATTATGTTATGGGTGCAGTCATCAGCATCTATAGATTGTACTATACGTTGTACATTTGACATATAAAACTCCATTTAATAAATATATTCTAATTATAACATGAGGTATTTAATTTTATGCTAATTCTGCTTTTCTGTGCTGTATAAATGCATTCAAACCAGATAAATGCCATGGCCTATCGCTACGTATCCTTTTTATTTTGATCTTTTTGCTAGATAGCCAGATTGAATGCGTACCATAAATTTCAAGATCGTCATATCTTATAACAGAAGTATTACAAACAGGATAAATAAATTTGTTCAGCTGTATTACTAAGTCAATTTTATCGCAGTTTTGTACAATTGATTCTTGTTTATAGGCAATAAGTACTGATTTACCTGCACTACGGTATATGCAGCCAAAATCATCACATGATAATCTTTTATCTTCCCTATTATAATTTTTATAATGTAAAGCCTTCAGTTGGCCATTTTGCTTTGCCCAGGCTACACTGATAAAATTTCTATTTTTCTTAGTTAATGAATATAGTAAACCGTCATTCTCTTGAGTAGCAGCATTGTTACTTACTACTAAAATATCTGGAATTTGATAAAAGATACCAATAAATATTCCTATAGCTATAATAACTAAGCCCCAAAAACGCCAGCTTCTCTGCCATAAACATAACCATAATAGTCCAATGGTTATAATTATCACTGCTGCTGGATAAATGCTATGCACATATAAAGTTGAGTATTTAACATTTGCAACTTTCTCTGAAAGCCTTAAAACTACATCTATTGAATATTCAATAGCCCCTGAAATAAGCCATTCAAACTTAAATGGAATCAGTATTACATAGATTATTCCCATTGGAATTGTAAGTAATGTAATAATTGGTATGGCAACTAAATTAGTAACAACACCACCAATTGAGATATAATTAAAATTGTATATTGTATATGTCATAGTAGCTAAACTTGCCACAGTTGAGCTTAAGAGAATCGAAATAAAGTACTTAATTGTTTTACCCGTTGGAAGTTTTTCTGTACTAATCTGATAACTTGCAATAAGTGCAAGCACAGCAGAAAATGACATCTGAAAACTTGGTTTTAAAATTGATTCCGGTTGAAATAGTAGTATTCCAAACGCAGCAAATGCTATTGAAGTAAGACTATTATACTTTCTTTCTAGAAGAACAGCTATAACTACTAAAGTTACCATAATAAAGGCACGTTGAGCAGAAATCTGCATGCCAGTAATCAGGAGATAAAAGATTGTTGGCACTATGCATATTGTTGCTGAAATTTTTTTTATGTTATATTTCAGGGTAATAGTTTCAGATAAAGCAAATGCATTTCTAAAAAGAAGAAAAAATAAATTGGAAACAAACGCTAAGTGCAATCCTGATATTACAAATAAGTGAGCAATGCCGGCATTTCTGATGACATTCATTACGTTTTTATCTATCCCATCTTTTTTACCAATAAGTAAAGCAGCAGTAATGTTTGCATGCAGCTTATTCATATTTTTTTGCAGATTACTATAAATATATTGTCTAAATGACTCTATATACTCATGAAATTTCTTACTATTTGCTTTTTGGTATAATGTGACTGTGCTTGTAGCAAAGCCAACAGCACTAATTTTTTGAAAATACGATATTCTGGCAAAATCATATGAATATTCTGCAGGAGCGATATTAGGAGGAAAAAGAACGGCAGATAGCGTTACCCTATCTCCTATATCAACATTTTCTTCTACCTTTGTTCGCACTGTAATCTTAATATTACCTATCTTGCTGATATTTTGCACTTCACTAAGCAGCAATTGTTCGTAAGAACCTTTTTTATTTATCTCTTTAACTTTTGCTATGATGTTTTTTACGTATATTTTTTGATTAATCGTATGGGTAGAAGTTAATCTTGTTTTAATTACTGCACTAATAAATCCTAAGAACAATAATGCTATAATAAGAAGAAGTATTAAATATTTTCTGTAGTAAAAAACAATCACAGCAAATAAAGAGAGCACTAGAAGGAAAATTAATATAATAGTAGTCAGATTGGGTTCAAAGCTAAGAGAAAAATAAACTAAAATACCAGCTCCCTGCAATACTGGAGCCCATAATATTAAATTATGCCATTCTTTTTTTAGATTGTATGCTATATAACCATTCAATATATTAGCTGATAAGAACATTCTTTTTAGAAAAATTAGCATTTAATTTTTATCTAGAATAGTTAATTTCTTAAATTATAAAATTTAATATTTTTATTGCATTAAAAATTAAAACGCTATAAGTTGTAATTATACTATTTTTATAGTTAGTGGCGCGGGGTAGAGCAGTCCGGTAGCTCGTCAGGCTCATAACCTGAAGGTCGTAGGTTCAAATCCTACCCCCGCAACTGTAATTTAATACAATAATATTTCAGTTCTTTAGCTATCAACTTCTCGAGTGCTGTTTGACTCAGCAGAAGCTTCTTGCACTGAGCTGTTTGGTGAGGGTTGGTGTTGTACTATTTTATTAATTTATCTACTTTTGCTTTATAGCCATTTTTTTCCATAATTGCTTCTAGGCATTTTTGTATTTTAATAACACATTGCACGAACTGAGTCTTATTTTGTGGATAATCTTGAATAAGTTTTGAGTATTCTTCAATATTAGGGTAAAGATCATTTGTTAATATGTCTAATACATCACACTTACTACCAATATCTGGTATTTTGAAACCAGGAACGATAATTTCATGTTGAATTAATTTTTCTCGTACCTCATCGTATGAGTATGCTGTATCAATGCTATAAAAAAAGCAATTATCTAATACATTATTTGTTTTTTTTACTACTCCTTTATTAAAATTTATGCAATTGTTATCCCATAGACTACAAAGTATTAAAGAACTATAGTAATTTTGAATATATTTCTCAACTTCTTCAAAAAGTAGTTTTATTTTTTTGTTTCTATCAGAACAGCCGCTTTGAATATCAACTGTTTGCTTAACATAACAGTTAACAAAACAGTTTAGATGGTAAAATATGAATTTAGCTCGGCTCTTATTTAACTGTTTCCCAAATTTTTTTAATTTTTCTTGAAATAGCTTCTCCTCTTCATCTTGTTTTTTTTGCGTGTATTGCTCATATCTTTCTTTATTACGTTCTTGCTTTTTTGTGCTTTTTGGTATTGCACCAGTTGCTTTTGTAGGAGATTGTTCTGTATTTGTTGAACTACTACTCGCTTTTTGTAGTTCTTTTTGCCTTAAATCTTTTAATTTTTGCTGTTCAAGCTTCTCCTGTTCTTGCTTTTGTTTTTCCTCAATTTCTGCATTTACCTTTCTATTCCAAGCTATAAGTTTTATTGCTACTTCAAGATTATCAGCTGACCACCGTTGCCTTACTGATTCTTCAAAATCTGCTTGAGTAAATTGATTTTTAGGCATACATTTTCCTCTATTTCATTATTACTATATTAATATATATAATAATAAAATCAATAAAAGTCTATCTTTATTAAGATATATGCATTTGAATTACTGAAAGCCATTAGTAAAACTTTTTAAAAGGAATCTAATTTATAGTGTATATTAAATAAAATGAAGAGTTTTAGATGCTTTTATACTGTGTATTTTTACTGTTAATTTTGGCCTTTATCGTAATATTCAGTAAAAACTTTAATGTAAAATATGTAGTAACATGGCTGATAATTATCACATCTATTGCCACTGTTTATGGTTTGCGTGATGAAATATTAAATAGTAAATTAGTTACTGTATTTTTCCCATACAAAGGATATGTTGCAAAGGATGGAAGTCTTGAATTTAAGCAATCGTCAAACGGACATTTCTATATTCAAGCAGAAATTAATCAAAAAAATATCACTTTCTTGCTAGATACAGGAGCAACTGATACAGTGTTATCACTGAAAGATGCAGAGAAAATTGGCATTAACTTAAAAGAGATTAAAGATTTTAAAAGATATCAAACAGCAAATGGTACAGTACTAGCTGGATCAGTTGAAATTCCTAAGATAAAAATAGGAAGTTTTGTGGTAGAAAATGTAAGGGTGAGCGTAAATACATATCCTATGTCTACCTCTTTGCTGGGAATGAATTTACTCAAACATTTTGATTTCACTATAAAAAATGATAGGTTGATAATATACCATGATTGAAAAACTAAATAACTTAATGAAGAAAGCACAGGCAGATGCGTTCTTACTTCACAACAAAGATGAATACTTCAGCGATTATCCGCATGAAAGTAAACAGAGGCTTAAGTGGCTCTGTGGTTTTACTGGCACAAATGGTACTGTGATTGTAACAAAAGAAGGTAAATCCCCTTTTTTTACAGATGGGCGTTATACTCTGCAAGCAAGTTATGAAATTGACTTAAATATATATGAAATATTCGATATTAGCAAAAAAACTCCTTGGCAATGGGCTAAAGAAAACTTACAGCAAAATAGTACCTTAGCTTACCCAATATCACTATTTACTTTAAATCAAATTAGAAAATATGAAGGAGTTTGTGTGCTTAAGCCATTAGATGATAACCCTATAGATGGACTATGGAATCGCCCTCTTGCAACAAAACAAAAAGTCATTAATTACCCATTACAATATTCTGGCAAAAGCAGTAAGCAGAAATGTTTGGACGTAGCAAAAACAATAAACAAGCAAGATGCAGTGCTGCTGACAAACTCTGAGTCAATATCATGGCTACTTAATATTAGAAACAACAACTTTTTATATAACCCTGTAGTACTTAGCTATGCAATTCTTTATGGAGATGGCCATGTGGATCTTTTTACGGAAGACTCGTCTTTTGAGTTTGAGTTGGATGAACATGTAAATACGTTAGATATAAATTCCCTCAGTAACGTTTTAAATAAAATTGATCTAATAATAACTGATCCAGAAACAGTGCCAATGAGAATTATGAAATTGCTTGATGGTAAAAGTATTATGGAAGCAAAAGACTTGTGTGCTCTGCCTAAAGCTATTAAAAACGCAACAGAAATACAAGGTGCAATTAACGCCCATATTAGAGATGGGGCTGCAGTTACAAATTTTCTAAACTGGCTTGAAGCAAACATAGATAAAGGTGTTACAGAACTAGAAGCAGAAGAAAAACTTTTAGAGTTTAGGCAAAAACAAAGCTTATTTAAATCTTTAAGCTTTCCCACAATTTCAGCATTTGCTGAAAATGGGGCTGTAATTCATTATAGGACAAATAAAAAAACAAACAAACGCATAGAGAAAAATGGGCTATATCTCATAGATTCAGGGGGGCAGTACCTAGATGGTACAACTGATGTGACACGGACAATTACAATAGGTATACCTTCAAGTGTGCAGATAGATAATTATACTAGAGTACTAAAAGCTCATATAGAGGTAGCACGAGCTATCTTTCCTTCTGGCACAACTGGTAGAGAGTTAGATATACTAGCAAGAATGCACCTGTGGCAGGCAGGTTTAGACTATAGCCACAGCACTGGCCATGGAGTTGGTAGTTACCTTGCAGTACATGAAGGACCGCATGCCATTGCAAAAGGCAATAATATTCCTCTTCAGCCAGGGATGATACTTTCTAATGAACCAGGATATTACAAACCAGGAGAATATGGCATACGCATTGAAAATTTGATGTATGTAGAGGAAAAAAAAGAAGGATTCTTAGGTTTTAAACAACTAACGTGCGTGCCATATGACAAAAGATTAATCAATTATAACCTATTAACCCAAGATGAAATCAACTGGATCAACGAGTATCATTCATTTGTTGATAAAACTATACAAAAAATAACCTAGCTCTTTATTTTTTAATTTGCTTTAAAAGTGCAAATATGTTAGAAAATTAGGTATTTAAAAGTTAGCAGTGAAAGCTTTAAGTCTTATATTATTTTTATTATCACTTACTTTAACACTAACTAATAGTAAGGCAGAAAATATAAGAAATGATGTTTCTACAGAACAAATAAAAGATCAAATTTTTCAGTTAAAAAAATCACCTATCATAACAAAATTATCGCAAGGAATTGTAGCTCCAATTATATTAAAAGATGATATAGCTGTGCTAGATGCACAAGGCAGCTTATATTTATTGGATAATGAAAATTTAAGTGATTTAAAGTGGCAGTTAAATCTATCAACAAAGAGGTATATTAGAGCAAGTCTTTTATATCAAAGTGATTACATTTTTTGCACGATAGAGAATGTAGTTTATAAAATAGATCCTGAAAAATGTGAAATAATATGGCAAAAGGAACTAAAAGCTCCAGTTAGGGGTAAAGTAGCAATATTGAACGATGTGCTGATAGCTCTAACTGTAGATAATTACTTATACGCAATAAGTGTAAAAGATAGCAGCTTAACATGGAACTACCAAAGCAGTCAGGTAGAGTTTACAAAACTAAATTCTGCTTCTCCTATAGCTCAGGACGACATCATTGTTGTACCATTTTCAAGTGGTGATGTAGTAGCGTTCAATGAATATGGGGAAAAACTTTGGGAGCATAAATTACCTACTTCAGATTTTCTAGATCATCCTTTTACAGCTATTATTAGCGCATCAAGAATTCAAGAGAAGAAAGTAATAATTACAAATGGATCTGGCATATTTGCTCTTAATTTAAGTTCTGGAGACGAAATTTGGTCACAAACATTAAATGTTAAAGCTGTATCAGAAGTCACTAAAAATAGTTTGTTTATAATCACAAGTGATAATAAGGTAGTAGCACTAGATCTACTAAATGGTCAGCAAATTTGGACCTTGGAATTAACAAAAATAGATAATAGTACTTACTTTAATGAGCCAGTGTTTGCTCAAGATAAGTTATTTATTACAACAAATCAAGGTGTGCTTATGGAGCTTGATCCAAGCACTGGAACAATTGAAAAAGTCAATAGTATACCAAAAGGAACCTATCACAGTTTGGTTTCTTCTGGCTCTTCTTTTTATGTTACAACAAATGGTGGTGGTTTATTTAAAATGAGGATTTTATATGGATGATATTTGTTATGATATCATAATTATTGGTGGAGGGCCAGCTGGGTATAAATGTGCAATTACAGCTGCACGACTTGGGCTTAAGGTTGGTTGTATTGACAGCAATCCAGTTTTAGGTGGAACATGTTTAAATCGTGGCTGCATTCCATCAAAGGCACTACTACATTACTCACATGAATATTATAACATAGTCAACAATGTCAGTAAATTTGGCATAAAAGTAGATAATCCAAGTTTCGACTTAAACAAAATGATGGATTTTAAAAACGCTAAAGTTAGTGAATTAGGCCAAGGAATAGATTCTTTATTCAGTAATTATAAAGTCACTAAAATTACAGGAGTTGGTCGTATTTCTTCTTTTGAAAAAGGCAATTTATCAGTTTCGGTTGCAGGGAAAGATATAAAAACAAAACACATAGTGATCGCATCTGGGTCAGATGTTGCTACTTTACCAGGAATAGAGGTAGATGAGCAAGATATTGTATCTTCAACAGGTGCATTGTCGTTTCCTACTGTTCCTGGTAGGCTTGGAGTAATTGGTGCAGGGGCGATAGGGCTTGAAATGTCATCTGTATGGAGTAGATTAAGTTCAAAGGTTACTGTAGTTGAGTTTTTTGATAAAATTGCTGGTTCAACGGATAATGAAGTAAGTAAGAATCTGCTGTCAGTTTTAAAGAAGCAAGGTATCGATTTTAAATTAAGTAGCAAAGTTAAGGAAATTAAAAAAGAAGCAGGGGCATTACAGATAGTAATTGAATCCGTATCTGATAGCACATTAAGTACTATTGAAGTAGATAAGATATTGGTGGCTGTAGGTCGCAGGCCAGTTACTCAAAATCTTGGAATTGAAAATATTATAGAACAAGATAGTCGTGGATTTATTAAGGTAAATGAAAAATATGAAACAAATGTTTTAGGGATATATGCAGTTGGCGATGTAATCGGCAGAGCAATGCTGGCACACAAAGCGGAAGAAGAAGGAATTGCAGTTGCAGAGATAATAGCAGGCCAGCTTCCAAGTGTAGAGTATGATATTATTCCTTCAGTGATATATACTCACCCTGCGGTATCTTCTATTGGTAAAACAGAAGAAGAGCTAAAAAAAGAAAATGTTCAGTACAAAGTTGGGAAATCTACTTTTGCTGCAAACGGCAGATCAAGAGTAGCAGGAGATACTGAAGGATTTGTTAAAATATTAGCATCAAAAGATAAGGATGAAATATTAGGCGTACATATCATCGGTGCACATGCAGATGTTCTTATTAATGAAGCAGCAGTAGCTATGGCATATGGTGCTGCTACAGAGGATATTTACCGAATATGTCATTCCCACCCTGATGTTAATGAAGCATTTAGAGATGCAGCAATTAATGCATTTTTTAAAAATATTTAAAATAAATCATTCTAATCCTTTCTAATGAGTGTTTTATTAAATAGCATTTTTATTTTATTAAGAAAAAAATTTTTAAATTATTTAAAATAAGTAAAATTCTCTGAGTCATTATTTATTTTGATCTCATCTTTTTTTTGTCATCAATCTGGAGGGAAGCAAGTGATAACATCAGAGAGAGGAAATAGCTTTGATCTGCAACCACAAGTTGCTACCAGCTGATGTTGTAAGCGCCATAGCTTTTGTGTTTAAAAGCTACAAAAACCTTATTTCAAGAAAAAATCATAAAACGGCTAGATTAGGTTGCGTTATTCAGTATACTCACTACCTATCACCTAATCTACTACCTACAGCTAACCCAAGAAAGGATTTCCTAATGCTTGAAAAACAAAATCGATAGCATTATTAATATTTGGCCAAAAAGTCGGCAGTACTTTTCTTATTGAATGCTTAATTGCAAACCAAAAATTGGATTGAGATCAGGGTGGCAAAATTTGCATCCAGCATTTCAATTTTAGACTTATGGAAGGAATTATCAATCTTGCTGCAGCATTGGAAACGGTGCTTTAATTTTTCCTGCGTTTAAAGCTCCAATTATACTAATCTTTTTTCTCTTAAATGCAGGTTTATTGCCATTTCCCTCCTTTTTATTCCTTAACTTTTACCTAAATCTATGTTGGATTAGCTATAATACACATTAAGCTACTTACAACTTCAGTTTTACATTCCTTTATTTTGTACGCTTGTTTAGTTTTTGATGCTATATGTTCCGCAAAATCATACATTGCTCGTTAGAATTGTAACGTTCTTTAATTTTTTGTAGATCCTTAATTAATGCTTTTTCATTATTTATCAAAGATAAAATGGCTTTTATACTTCCACTTTTATGTGCTTTCATCAGTCTATCAAAGATAGGTATCACCTTTATTTTTTTTAAATTCTGCTAAACAATTGGCAAGTTCAGGATTATCATTTATTTTGGTTTAATTTTCTTCACTTATATTAGCATCAAAAAGTAGAAGTAGAAATAGGATTTTTTTATTATACTTTTCAATAGCATAGCGCAAAGGTGCTTTGCCATATTAACCTTGAGTATTAATATCTGCTCCTAATATATTTAAATATGAAATTGTTTACCTTTTATTTGCAGTAAAGATTTTTTACGTATTAAACCTAAAATGTATTACATCTCCATCTTGAACAATGTATTCCTTACCTTCAAATCTGGATTTTCCTGCATCTTTGCATCCTGCTTCACCACCATATTGTAGATAATCTTCAAAACTGATTGTCTCTGCTTTTATAAATCCCCTTTCAAAGTCACTATGAATGACTCCAGCTGCTTTTTCTGCTGTTGTATCGTTTCGTATTGGCCATGCCCGAGCTTCCTTTGGTCCAATGGTAAAAAATGTTATCATATTTAGCAGGTTATACATAATTTTCACTATGGAATCTAATCCTGATTCTTTTAAGCCAAATTCAGACAAAAAGTCTGCTTTTTCTTCCTCACTTTCAAGATTGGCAATTTCTGCTTCTAGTTTTGCTGAAACGCAGCAACTGCCAGTTTTATTTGCCATCTTTTCAACACTCCTAGACAGTTCATTTCCACTAATGAGATTAGTATCTTCAACATTACAAACATACATAATGGGTTTGGTTGTCAAAAGCTGAAGCAACCTAATTTCTCCTTCGTTTGGATATCCTAAACTTCTTGCCGGTTTGCCATTTTTGAGCACTTCAAGTATCTCCAGCATTAAATCTAAAGTCTTTTTGGATTCCTTATTGCCAGACTTTATTCCTTTCTGCAGCTGTGGAAGTCTGCGCTCTATGCTATCAATATCTGCTAAAATTAACTCCATTTCCACTGTTTCAGCATCAGATATAGGATCTATGTCATTATGAACATGAGGAACGTCACTATCTTCAAAACAGCGCAACAGATGAATAATTGCATCAACTTCTCTAATATGACTTAAAAACTTATTGCCCAGGCCTTCACCTTTACTTGCACCTTTAACTAGGCCGGCAATATCTACAACTTCAAGTTGATTATATATAACTTTTTGAGATCCGGCAATTTTTGCAAGCTCCACTAAACGCCTATCTTTAATAGCTACACGCCCCACATTTGGCTCTATAGTGCAAAATGGATAATTTGCAGCTTCAGCCAGTGCAGTCTGAGTAAGAGCATTAAATAGAGTTGATTTTCCTATATTTGGCAGGCCAACTATACCACAATTAACGCTCATAATAACATTATAAAATTAGTAGTATATCAGCCTTTTAAAGGTAGTGAAGATCTTTTTACCTCTTCGCCTGTTTCTTCATCTTTTATGACAATCTCTTTACCATCAAAGATATCCTTAATATCATCACCAGTTAAAGTTTCAAATTTTAATAGATTAGAGGCAATTAGCTCTAACTTATCTTTATGTTCAGTAAGAATACTTTTAGCTTTATCATAGCACATAGAGATGATATTCTTTATCTCTTGATCTATAAGCTCTGCCGTACTGTCAGAAATCACCTCAGCGTTGCTTTCTCTGGTGATATTTTCTCTACTGTGATCGAGTGGCCCAACTTTATCACTCATACCCCACTTTATCACCATAGCACGCGATATAGCAGTTGCTTGCTTAATATCTGATGAAGCACCACTGGTAACTTTATCTGAGCCAAAAACAAGTTCTTCTGCAACTCTTCCCCCCATGGCGACAGTGATATCAGCAATCATCTTTTCTCTCGTATGCGATACTCTATCTGTTTCTGGAAGACGCATAACAAGCCCTAAACTTCTTCCTCTTGGGATAATAGTTGCTTTATGTATTGGATCAGAGGCTGGACTATAGAAAGCTACAACTGCATGACCTGCTTCATGGTAAGCAGTCAGCTGTTTTTCTTCATCTGTCATCATCAAAGAACGTCTTTCTGCTCCCATCATAACTTTATCGCGTGCATATTCAAAATCTGCCATCGTCACCACTTTTTGGTCTCTCCTGGCAGCTATGAGGGATGCTTCATTTACTAAATTTGCTAGATCAGCTCCACAAAACCCAGGAGTTCCTCTTGCAACCGTTCTGATGTTAACATTTGGTGCTAAAGGTGCATGTTTTGCATGTACATTTAGTATCTTCTCACGTCCGTTAATGTCTGGTGCAGATATAGTAACTTGTCTGTCAAAACGTCCAGGCCTAAGCAATGCTGGATCTAAAACATCTGGACGATTAGTAGCAGCAATAATTATCACTCCATCGTTGGATTCAAAGCCATCCATTTCAACAAGCAATTGGTTTAAAGTTTGCTCTCTCTCATCATTTCCACCACCAAGCCCAATGCCCCGATGCCGACCCACTGCATCTATTTCATCAATGAAAATTATACAAGGAGCACTTTTTTTTCCTTGATCGAACATATCACGAACACGACTAGCTCCAACTCCAACAAACATCTCAACAAAATCAGAACCAGAAATACTAAAAAATGGTACCTTTGCTTCACCTGCAATTGCTCGTGCAAGTAAAGTTTTACCAGTTCCTGGAGGACCAACCAGTAAACACCCTTTTGGTATTTTGCCACCAAGTGATTGAAATTTTTGCCTATGTTTCAAGAAGTCAACAATTTCTACTAATTCCTCTTTTGCCTCATCAATACCGGCAACATCATCAAATGTAATTCTTTTTCTATTATCTGTCATCAGCCGTGCTCTGGACTTGCCAAAGCTCATGGTTCTATTGCCACCAGCTTGCATTTGTTTTAGAAAAACAAACCATACTATGATAAGTAGAAACATAGGAAACCATGATATTAATACACTAACGATCAGACCTAAGAAGGACTCACTAGTTGAGAAACTAAAGTTTACTTGTTTGTCATGGAGCATTTTTATCAAGTCATTATAGATTATACCACTTGAGATAAAGCTTGAACCATCTTTTAATTTTCCTTCAACACTATTTTGTTTAATTATGACACTTTCAATCTCATTACCATCAAGCTTATTGAGAAAACTAGAAAAGGGTAAATTTATGTTGTTTTTACTTAAAACTCCTCCATTTAATTGAAAATATACAAGCGCAACAATAGTAATGATAACTAGCCAAATTAGTAAACCTTCAAAAATTTTTCTCACGCAAAAACCTCCTCATCTGTTATGTAATTTATACAATTCATTATGTTTTCTTGAACTAGATGACTACTAATTGATAAATCTACATTGTCACAATTTATGTGTGGATAGGCAAGTATTTTTTCATCTTTTACAAGAATAGGTAAAGAACATATTATCTTTTGATGATATTTTTTCAAATGTTCTGGTAATTGAGAATATATTTTCAGAATTGTCATAGTCACAGTCTGGTTGCATGAAATATTTTTTATTGTACATAAAAATCTGTTATCCCATTCATATTCAATAGTTTCATTTTGCTTCAGTTCTATTGTTTTATCTATAATTTTTGCAGCTTCTCTTAAGATCATTATATTACCTTTGCTTTTCATTATTGTGCAGCCATGCAATGTGTGATCTCTCTTATAATCTTTGTGCCATATTTGATTGAATATGCTGCTAAAACTGCTATAACGTGGCTTGTAATATTTTCCTCCTATTGCCATTAAAGAATAAACAAACACTCTCGTTGCTATCTCTTCTGGTAATTGATTGAATTCTACCAATTTTATTTCTATGTAGCCTAAAGCAGATATAATTACACATTGATCAAATGCAATTTTTGTATAATGCATGAGCGCAGTAAGTGCTCTTTTCATGTGCATACTAGTTAAGCATATTCGCTTCATTAGTACTTCTGGATTTTTACTAATTTTAAGGAAATTACGGTATATAGTGCGTTTATACTTGTTATTACGATTGCTTGGGTCTTCTATCCACTTTACATTATGGCTCAATGCATATTCTGTTAAAACTTTGCGACTAAACGTAAGCAGTGGCCTAAGTATATAAATATCATTAAAAATGCTCTTTTTACTCATTGCAGATAGACCATCTACACCGCTACCACGCTCCAGTCTAATAAAAAAAGTTTCGGCTTGATCATCAAGGTTATGAGCAGTCAGAAGGTGTTTTACTTGATTTTGTCTGCACCACTGCGTTAACAATTCGTACCTTGCTTTTCTTGCGCGTGATTGCACATTACTTTTGATTTTTTCCTCTGTTTCCCAGCTCAATATATGACATGAAATACCTAATTGCTCTGCATGCCTTGAAACAAATAGGACTTCTTCCTTTGTTTCTGGACGTAAATTGTGATTTACAGTAAGCACTATCGGCATTGCTTCTTGCTTCTCTCTTGCCCACTGTGCTACAAGATGAAGCAAAACCATGCTATCTATTCCACCTGAGACAGCAATAGCAAATTTTTGCTTTAATTTGAGATTGTCAATGATATTGGTAAATTTTAATTTCATGTCTTTAGTAATTTTTATAGTATAATTAGCATATTAGCTATATAACCTTGGAAGTATAATACATTAAGGGGGGTTATTTATGAATGAAAAAAGATTAAGTCGCGCTATGGTAATGAGAATTTTAGGAAGAGTAAAAAGAGACTTATCTATGGTTTGTATAGAAAGTGATAATTATGAAATTCAGAATCTAAAAAGCAGGATATGTAACTATATTGATAAGTTAGGAATTGACCATATTAATAATGAAGATATTTATGGAAAGACTGTTTTAGACTTCATTATAGAGATTGATAGTAAAGGCAAGAGTAGATTGAATAATCCTGTATTAATAGAATTAGAAAAGTATGCTAAAGATCATGGTGCAACAATAGAAGAGTTTTCACCGTTTGAAATTAACAGATATATTTTTCGTTTACTTAAAAGAGCAAGAATAGAAGATATGTCACTACCTGAAAGAGAGGAATACATACCTAATTTAAATAAAATGGTAATAGATAATGTAAATACTTTTTTAATTGAAAGCAGAGAAAATGGAGATTCTCTTTTCTTTGAAAGAGTATGCGCTAGTATTATATTTAATATCTATGCTGTGTTTCCTATTGTTATGATAGCCTTAGCTAAAAATTTAAATGACCATAATAGGAATAGGCAAGAAAATACTTCTAGTACAATGCTTGAACAGGCTAATATAAATATGTTGTCAGCAACCACAAAAAAGCACTAGCAGTTTATAATATGGAAATATTAAGTACTTCTTCAATTTTAATAATAAAAGCAAAGTATAGTAAAGGTGCTACCTTTACTATACTAAAAATCAGTAATTTACTAAAAAAACAAGAAAATTCTTTCTTTTTAAGAACAGCTGTTAAATTGATTATAATCAATATTTGTAAGATCGATGTGTTCATTATCTTTTTCAACACCTATAGTGGTAAACATATCTGAATTAGATAATGAATTACGAAGCTGCTCGAATTGATCTTTGTCTACATGTGAAAATATCAATCCTATAGTATCTGTTACACCTGGTTCTTCTTTATAATATTTTAAATTAACATCATCAAACTTAGCTTGTACTTTTATATTGTTATCGCTTGTACGATCGTCATATTCTGTGATTTCTAATGTTTGATCTTTGTATCCTATAATGACACGCTGATCAGCAACACCTATACTGTTACAGCCCATTGGTGCAATTGTCACCATGTTATAGGTATCAACAGCAACATCAATAAATTCTATATTAGACATTTAATCCCCCTTTTACAAATAAAGTTGCATTAATTATAGAAGTAAAGGAATTCTAAAATTAATGCTTTAATAGCTTAAAATTACAGCACAGCAGAGAATTTTCTACTGTGCTATCTACTTATGTTAATTACTCTAATTAACGATCAGTCTGCATTTCAGATTGACATCCTGTAAGGACTTTAGAAATATCATAATCAGTTAGCTTGTTGAAGCTAGATAGATCAAGGTGTGATTTACATTTTTCATCTTCTGTAATAAGAACTAAGTTCTTATTAGTAAGCAATTCATCAATTTTCTCTTTATCAGTAGTTGAAAATATTGCTACTATAGAGTCATCAGATATTGTAGGGTTGCATCCTTTCTTATAGTCACCTTCAGCTTTAGTCTCTAGCGCATTATTGATATATGTCATATCAACATTTTGCATTATATTGTTAGCATTATCAAATAATGCTTGTGCTTCTTTCAAAAAAGTTATATTTGTTTTATCTCCTGATTCGTTTCTGGTATCAAAAAAAAATTGATTACCAGCAAGATTTGCAAATTCAAAATCGCTGCACACTCCAGCAGATATACCAATATCAAACCAATTATCAGACATTTAATCCCCCGTTTTATTAATATCTCTATAATAACAGGAAGAAGTGAAAAAAGATTAAATAACGTTTTTCAAATTTTTTGGATTTCTGCTTTGAAGGAATGTGACAAAAATCTAAACACAAGCTATATTACGTTACTGTAACTTATTGAGAAATAGAGATGTTAACTCGTTTTGCGCCTAGCCCAACTGGTTATTTGCATGTTGGTAATATACGTACGGCTTTGGTTTGTTATCTTTATGCGTGCAGCTGTGGTGGCAAGTTACTACTACGCTTTGATGATACTGATGTTGAACGTTCAAATGTTACGTACATAGATAGCATTATAGAAGATTTAAAATGGCTTGGTATTGAGACAAATTTAAGCTTTAAACAATCTGAGAGGTTTGAACGTTATAATGAAATATTTTCTTCTCTAATGAAGGAAGGACATATTTATGCTTGTTATGAAAGCAAGGAGGAACTGGATATCAAACGTAAAATGCAGTTAAAGCAAGGATTGCCGCCAATTTATGATAGAAGCTCTTTAACACTATCTGCTCAGCAGAAAGAACAATATGAAAGAAAGCCTTATTTTCGCTTCAAGTTAGACGAAAATGCAATTATTTCTTGGAATGATGAAGTCCGAGGTGAAGTAAAGTTCTTAGTAAAAAACATCAGTGATCCAATCATAAAAAGAACTGATGGCAGCTATACGTATATGCTACCTTCTACAATTGATGATATTGATTATAATATTACTCACGTTATTCGTGGAGAAGATCACATCACTAACACTGCTGTGCAGATACATATTATAAACGTACTTAAAGCTAAAGTGCCAAAATTTGCTCATCTTTCTTTACTGCATATGGGTGAAGATAAGATATCTAAACGCAAGGGTGGTTTGAATATAAGATATTTGAAGGAAGATGGACTTGAGCCTATGGCAATTAATAGTTATTTGGCAAAAATTGGTACATCAGATGTAATTAAAGCACAAACTAGTATGAAATCTTTAGTAGAGTCATTTTCTATACAGAAATTTAGTGCTGCATCGGTAAAGTTTGATTTATCTGATATATATAGACTAAATGCAAAAATACTCTCCAATATGTCTTTTGAGTCAGTTAAAGAGCGCTTAAGTTCAATGCAATCCTCAGATTTTTGGTATTTAATTAGAGATAACATAGAGAAATTTTCTGAGACTGAAAAGTGGTGGAAAGTATGCACAACAAATATTAAAACTGTTATTATAGATCAGGAGTTTATAAAGCTGGCACTTAGCTTGCTGCCAGAAGAGAAATGGGATGAAAACACCTGGATCAAATGGATAGAATTAATCATGCTAAAAACTAAAATAAAACGTAATGATCTATTTATGCAACTTCGCTTAGCTCTCACTGGACTTGATAAAGGTCCAAGTTTAGCTAAGCTTTTACCTTTAATTGGCAAAGAACGTGTTATACTAAGGCTTGGAGATAATTGACTTATTTCTATTTATTTGTTAAGTAACTTATAATTACACAAGGTTAACCAGTTGAAAAATATTTGCGAGTGTCCTAAAAGGAAAACAGTATGCTCTTTTATACTAGTGGTGCTTGTTGCTGTTTTATTTCGTAGCTTATTATTTGAACCATTTCATATACCATCTGGTTCAATGAAAAGTACTTTACTTGTTGGTGATTACATTTTTGTCAATAAATATGCTTATGGTTACAGTAGGTATTCTTTTCCTTTTGCTCCCAAAATATTTAAAGGTAGGATTTTTTACCATAGGCCAAGGGCTGGCGATGTCGTTGTTTTTCGCCCAGTAGGTAAAGAAGGCATTAATTACATAAAAAGGATTATAGGCCTTCCAGGGGATAAAGTGCAACTAATCGATGGCGATTTATATATTAATGATAAGAAAATGAAATATGAAAAAATTACTGACTTTGTTGATATAGATCGAAATGACAATAAAGCTGTAGTTCCTCGTTATGAAGAAACTATCTACAATGGTAGAAAGTATGAAATACTGAAATTAGATGGGCATTTTAATGATAATACAAATAATACACAGATGTATACTGTACCACAAGACCATTTTTTTGTTTTGGGAGACAACAGAGATAATTCGCAAGATAGTAGATATATAGGATTCGTTCCTATGGAAAATTTAGTTGGTCGTGCTGAGATTGTTGCTTTATCTTTTAAAAGCTGGTTGCCTCCAAAATTGAGATTAGATAGAATATTGCATAAGGTTTAGGTTTTTTTCAAAATAAAGTTATAAAAGACATATTATAAGTTTGTAGTATATATGAAGTTAAAAAGAGTTCAATATTGGTTTTTTGTAGAACTTATCAGAGGTTTATACATTACTTTAAAATATATGTTTAAGCCTAAAGTAACTATAAGATACCCTATGGAAAAAGGTCCTTTAAGCACAAGGTTTCGTGGAGAACATGCTTTACGTCTATATCCAAACGGTGAAGAGCGTTGTATAGCATGTAAGTTATGCGAGGCGATATGCCCAGCACAAGCAATTGTTATCGAAGCAGAGGAACGTCAAGATGGAAGTAGGCGTACTACACGCTATGATATTGATATGACAAAATGTATATACTGTGGCCTCTGTCAAGAAGCTTGTCCTGTTGATGCAATTGTTGAAGGTCCAAATTTTGAATTTGCAACCGAGACAAGGGAAGAGTTAATGTATAACAAAGAAAAATTGCTAGCTAACGGCAAAGTTTGGGAAGAAGCTATAGCGACTAGGCTAAAAGAGAATCAACCATATTATTGATTCATTTACAAATTTTTATTCAAAATATATTAATAAATTATTACAGAAACAATCAGTGTGCTTTACCAAAAATTAAAGATGCGTTAGTACCACCAAAGCCAAAAGAATTTGATAGAACAAAATCAATTTTATGCTCTTGTGCTTTAAAAGGTACAAAGTTTAAGTCACAACCTTCAGATGGATTAAATAAGTTTAAAGTTGGTGGTACTATATTATTTTCTAATGCTAGAATAGAAAATATTGCCTCAACACTACCTGCTGCCCCAAGCAAATGTCCTATAGACGATTTTGTTGAGGAAATTGGTATTTTATAAGCATAATCGCCAAACAAATTTTTAATGGCATTAACTTCTGCTAAATCTCCAAGTGGTGTTGAAGTGCCATGAGCATTTATATATCCTATCTTATTCGGCTCAATATTTGCACTTTTTAAAGCAAGGTGCATAGCTCTCTTCCCACCAGCACCATCCTCTCTTGGAGCAGTGATGTGGTGCGCATCTCCTGAGAGGCCATAGCCTAAAAACTCTGCATATATTTTAGCATTACGCTTCTTTGCATGCTCATATTCTTCAAGTATTACTATACCTGCTCCTTCACCCATAACAAAACCATCACGTTCTTTATCCCATGGCCTTGAAGCTTTATCAGGTTCATCATTAAATTTAGTTGACAGCGCTTTAGCTGCTGCAAATCCTGCAATTCCTAATCTGCATAAAGTAGCTTCTGCACTGCCAGCAATTACAACATCTACTTCCCCTAACTTTATCATTCGTGCAGCATTTATAATTGCATGGGCCCCTGTTGCACACGCTGTAACTGCTGAATCATTTGGACCTTCAATCCCATACTTAATTGAGATATGACCAGAAATTAAATTGATCAAACTTGCAGGAACAAAAAAAGGGCTAACTCTTCTTGGACCTTTTTCACTTAAGCATACAACTGTTTCCTCTATACGTGGCAAGCCACCAATCCCAGAACCTACAACAACTCCAATACGTCCAGGGTTAATACTTTCTATAAGTTGAGAATTATAAACAAGACCAGCATCTTCAACTGCTTGTTGTGCTGCAACAAGACCATAATGAATAAAAGTATCCATTTTTCTGATATCTTTTTCATTTATATAATCTGTAAGCTCAAGGCCATATTTATCATTTTCAGATTTTAAAGGAACTTGCCCACCAATTTTACAACCAAGATCTTCTACACAAAATCTATTAAGAAGTTTAATTCCAGACTCTCCGTTAATTAACCTTTTCCATGTGTTTTTAACATTCGCTGCTAAGGGAGTTACCAGATCAAGGCCAGTAACTACTATTCGCTTGTTCATAAATATTAATTACTTTTATGTTCTATGTACTTTACTATATCGCCTAAATTTTGCATTTTTTGTGCGTCATCATCTGATATACTAATACCAAATGCATCTTCAACAGCCATAATAACCTCAACTGTATCTAAACTATCTGCTCCAAGATCATTAAATGTTGAAGAAGCACTAAGCTGGTTTATATCCTTTTTAAATTGATTTGATATAATTTCTTTTACCCTGCTTTCTATACTTTCATTCATTGCATCTAGCTCAGCCATATATCCTCTCAACTTATCAAATGAGTATTTTTAACATATAATATAGAAATATTTATACATTGGCAATATTTTTAAATTTAATCTTGTGTCAACTTGACAGTTACTATTTTAACCATTAATAATAAAATTTAGCTGTAAGAAAGACATGAGAAAATTTTTTATTACTATTGTAATTCTATTAATTACCTTAATTTTAATATATTTTCAAAATCAAAGACTAAACAGCAGTGATGAAGTAATCAATGTATACTCCACGCGGAAAGAAGAGTTAATGCACTCACTGTTTGATGAGTTTACCAAAGAAACAGGCATAAGAATTAATTATATTAATGATGATTATGCTCAATTGCTTATAAGGATAGAAAATGAGAACAATGGTGATTTATTTTTAACTGCTGATGTAACAAATTTAATTTCAGCAAAAAGAAGAGAGCTACTGTCTAAAATAGAGTCTAAGATACTAGAAGATGTGATCCCAGAGAATTTTAGAGACAGCGATAATTATTGGTTTGGTTTAACAAAAAGAGCAAGAATTTTGGTTTATAATAAGGAACTTATTGATGCTGGAGATCTCAGTACTTATGAAGATCTAGCCGATCCAAAATGGAAAGGAAAAATACTCACACGTTCCTCTAGTAGTCCATATAATCAATCACTTATTGCATTTATGATTGCAACTAATGGTTTAGAGTATACAAAAGAGTGGATTAAAGGATTAGTTTATAATTTTGCAAGAAAACCAAGTGGTGGTGATACAGATCAAATCTATGCAGTAGCAGCAGGTGAAGGAGCAGTTGCTATTGTTAACAGCTATTACTTTGCTAGAGTACTTGCTTCTGATAAAGCATCTGAGAAATTAAAAGTTTTTTTTCCAAATCAAAACAGCAACGGAGCTATGATTAATATAAGTGGTGGTGCAGTGATAAAAAATGCAAAAAATAAAGATAATGCGATTAAGTTATTGGAATTTTTAGTAAGCAAGAAGGCACAACACTTGTATACAGAAATGAATCATGAATACCCTATAAGGGATGATGTTGAAGTTTCACAAATACTAAAAGCTTGGGGTCATTATAAACAGAGTGACCTACCTCTTCAAGAGCTTGATAAACACTTAAATGAGTCTATAATGATAGCAGATCAATGTGGTTGGAAATAAAATAACCGTGATTTTGCAGATATAAATGAAGCAAATAATGGTTAGCTTTAATTTTTAATGGTATGCTTTACCTCAATGCTTTCAGAAAGTTTCATATCTTCTAATTTTTGATTTGGCTTCATGCAGTAGTGCGTCACTAACCCTATTAATCCTGCGAAAATTAATGCCGCTGCTGCTGTAAAAACCAGAGCAGCTATTTGTGCAATAAGGTTAGAAGAAGAAAAATATAGCGTTGCAGCTACTGCTAAAAATATTAGCATTGTACCACTTCCATAAATAAATGGTTTTTTGTTTAGGATTTTTGATTCTTCCTGTTCTAATAATCCTTCACTATCTAAAAGATCTTTATCTACTTTTATCAACTTTCTACTGTTAATATTGTTGTAAATATAGGAATTATTAATAACTATATCACTAAGTTGATAATTAACTAAAACTTTTAGTATTTTTAATATATTTGCATTTTTTTCAGCACAGAGCTGATTTTCAATATAGCTATCTCCCACTATAGCCACTTCTATCTTATTCATTGATTCTTTAGGTAGAAAATTTAGTATAGAATCTTCTGTTGTTTGTTTATTAACGCAAATAACACTTTTCTCTTGAGATTTAACAATTAAAAGAATATTACTTCGAAGTTTTGCCTTTTCGTATTTGTTCCAATGAATGCTATAATAAATGTCATTATTTTTATGTATAATGTAAAATATATTATAATTGGTATACAAAGGCCTTAAATAAAAACAATCGTGGAAAGGAAGCTTCTCTACTGCACTAAGTAAATCACTTAAGTTATTTGAATTATTATAAGGCTTCTCACCAATATATAACGTCATTTAAATACTTTTCCATAATTACTTAAAATTAAGTAAAACTATCCTAATGCTTCAAGTCAATAATAACAGGATATTATAGAAATTTTCTAATGTGGATTTTAAGAAAAATTTAGTTAATTTCCTCACTACTTTCTTTTTCTTCTTCTTTATCTTTTAATTTATTTTCGTTAGATTTTGATTGGTCTTGCTTATTTGTCTTCTTATTTTTATTTGCATTTGGCTCTTTACCTAGAATTTCTGATATAGCTGTCTTTAGTACCTTTATCTCAACTTTAGGAGCTATTTCAATTGAGAAGATTGAATTTGCTGTATCAATTTTGCTTACCACTCCCATAATGCCACCAGAAGTAACAATTTTGTCTCCACGTTTAATTGCATCAAGCAGTTTATTATGTTCTTTTAATTTCTTTTGTTGAGGCCTAATTATAAGGAAATAAAATACAATAAATATTAAAATCAGGGGAACAAAACTAGCAACCATACTCGAAGAACTCGCACTCTCTGCAGCAAAGGCTTTAGAAGAAAACATAAATAAACTAACTTAAAAAAATATTAGCTTATTATAAGAGGAAGTGGTGTCAAGTAATTTATAAAACTTGTTGTATTAAGGATTAGTCCGTTATATCCTTAAATTATTATCTAATTTATTTGTGACATGCTAGAAACAGTATTTATAACTTCTAATATTAACTCTTTTTTAAAAGCAGCTGTAGTTGTTATTGGGTTATTTGAAGGATTCAGTGATATAAGTAATGTTACGTTTTTAAAAGAACAGGAGGAGCAAGTCCTCTCTTATATTAAAAGTATTGGTAATTTTACTGGAAAATTTGGGGAATTTTTACCAATAACGCTGCAAAACAAAGATAATAATGATCAATTAATATTAGTTGTAGGTTTTGGTAAAAAGGATGAGTGGAACGAAAATAAAGCATTAAGCATTGGTGGCATCATATATGCTAAACTTAAAGAACTGCAATTAAAACAAGCTGCTATTCTCACTGATAACAATGAAGCAAATTTGAGTGCAAATATTGCGTATGGGGCATTTTTACGTAGTTTTAAATTTAATAAATATATCACTAAAGTAAAAAAAGAAGAAATAGTAGATCTAGAAAAAATCACACTTTTAGTCAGTGAAAATCATCTAAAGGATGCGCAAAGTTTGTACAACAATTTAATTGAAGAAGGACAAGGGATTTTTCTAGCCCGTTCTCTTGTCAGTGAGCCACCGAATGCATTATATCCTGAATCATATGCTCAAGAAATTAAAAAAGAACTTTCTAAGCTTGATTTAGATATTGAAATTTTAAACGAAAATGACATGCGCAAAAAAGGGATGGGTGCACTGCTTGGAGTTGGTCAAGGTAGTGAAAAAGAATCAAGATTGGTAGTAATAAAGTGGAATGGAGGACCTAAAGATCAAAAGCCCATTGCTTTTATTGGTAAAGGTATAACATTTGATACTGGTGGAATTTCTTTGAAACCTGCACGTGGAATGTGGGAAATGAAGTATGATATGGCAGGTTCTGCAGCAGTGGTTGGTACCATGTGCACTTTAGCAGGACGCAAAGCCAAAGTCAATGCTATAGGGGTAGTTGCACTTGCAGAAAATGCAATAGGTGGTAATGCCCAAAGACCAAGTGATATAGTAACCTCAATGTCTGGGCAAACAATTGAAGTGTTAAATACCGATGCTGAAGGCAGATTGGTACTTGCAGATGCTCTGTGGTACACACAAAAGATGTGTGCACCACAGGTTATGATTGATTTAGCAACTCTAACTGGTGCTATAGTAGTTGCCTTAGGCAATAATCAATATGCCGGGCTGTTTTCAAATAACGAAGAGTTAGCAAATAATTTACTTGATGCTGGCAATGAATCAGGTGAAAAGCTATGGCAATTTCCTCTAAGCGAAGAGTATAATAAAATGATTGATTCTCCAGTTGCTGATATGCAAAATATTGCCACAGTTGGTTCTGGTGCAGATAGTATTACAGCTGCTCAGTTTTTACAGCGTTTTGTAGATAATACTACTTGGGCTCACTTAGATATTGCAGGTACAGCGTGGAACAAGGAAGATACAAGTATATGCCCAAAAGGGGCAACTGGTTTTGGTGTTAGATTATTAAATAGGCTTGTTGCGAAATATTACGAAAATTAAATGCCCATAAAAAAAATTAAGTTGGGGGTACTAATCTCTGGAAGAGGTTCTAATATGCAAGCTCTTATAAATGCTTGCTTAGATGATAATTTTCCAGCTCAAGTTGAATGCGTTATTTCAAACAATCCTGATGCACAAGGAATATTGTCCGCTAGAAAGCACAATATTCCAACCTTTGAAGTAGAAAATAATCCTTTAGATATAGATGGAATTAACACAATACTGCATGACTATAAAGTTGATTTAGTTTGTCTTGCAGGTTTTATGAGGCTACTTAGTACTGATTTTTCAAGGGAATGGGAAAGTAAAGTAATTAACATCCATCCCTCTTTACTTCCCGCATTTAAAGGTTTAAATGCACAAAAGCAAGCATTAGACGCAGGTGTTAAAATTACTGGATGTACTGTACATTATGTTGTTCCTGAAGTAGATGCTGGACCTATAATTTTCCAAGCAGCAGTTCCAGTACTACAAGATGATAATGTAGCAACTCTATCTGAACGTATCTTAAAAATGGAGCATATATGTTACCCGCACTCTATAAAACTTATTGCAGAAAATAAAATTATATTAAAAAACAATATTGTTACATCAAGTGAGGTGCTAAGTTTGATTTAAAAGTGTTTTTTAATAAATTCAGCTCCAAGTTTTACTCCTTTATCATCAATAGTATGCCCTATTCCATCTAAACTATGACTTTCGATTTCTATATTGTTGTTAGTTAGAGCTTCTACTGCTGCTTCAAAAGCAGTAAAAGGAACAACTGCATCATCTCTACTATGAATTATACATATGTTGGGTTTTGACTTTAATTCTCTAGGCAGTTTTGATGGTGCCACCAATCTTCCTGAATATGCAACAACCGAAGAGCAAGGATTAGAGCGACGAAGAGACGTGTAAAGAGCCATCATCGCTCCTTGTGAAAAACCAACTAAAGATAATTGCTTTTCACTAAAACCGAAATTCTTAAGCTTCGTATCAATAAAATCATTTAAGATATCAGCTGCTTTTTTTATGCCAGTAAGTATAGCAACCTCGCTCCTATCCTCTAGACTGAACCATTGATAGCCGCCAACTTCACGCTCGAATGGCGCATTTGGTGCAACAAAAAAAGAGTTTGGCAGAAATTTACTCATTGCTTTACCAATTTCAATAAAATTATTGCCGCTTGCACCCCACCCATGTAGTAAAATAACTAAATTTTCCACTGACTTATCTAAACAAAACTCAGGACCGCTTATTTCAATCATAGTCTATAAAAATACTTAACTCTTAAAGGTTACTTATTATTTAGATTTATTCAATAAATATTAAGATTGCAAGTTATACAACTGATATTTTTTGAAGGAGGATACTGGCGCTACTTGCTTGTTGTAAATCAGTATAAGGAATTTCTTGTATCACCCATGGATCAATTCTTTTGCTTAACAGTGAAATAAAAAAATTATAATCTTCTTCAGTGTAAACTTGTATAATATTTCCTTTACTAGGAAAATAAGTATATCTTATATCAGCACATGCATCTAGCAGTAAATTAGTAATTTCAACATTACGAGACTTTATTGCTAAATTCAGTGGCGTGCAGCCATTTTGATCAACGCAGTTTAATTTTGCACCTTTACTTATGAGTTGCTTAACTATTTTAAGATCTTCTAATTCAACTGCGTGATGAAGAAATGTCTGATTTTTATCATCCTTTAAGTTTACATCAATATCACATAACATTATATGAATTATATCATATCTTTCATATTTTACTGCATAATCAAAGAGCTCATGATATTTTTTACCTATTAGTAGTTCATTTTTCATAATTTGTATTAAAAAATCAAATATCTCAAATTTTCCGTGCTCTATACAATAATATAATGTTGACATATCAACAGGAGCGCCTTTTTCTATCAAAAGCTTTACTATTTTATCTTCGTTGCATTTTATTGCATGATCGAGTAAATATTCACTATTGATGTGCTTAAAAAGTAATTTACTTACCTCAGTGTTACTTAATAAATCTTCTATTACTTTAGGATTTTGCTTGATATTTTTTAATATGAGCCGTTTTAGTCCTTCTTCAGTTGTAATATATTCATTATTTATTCTTAATAAATTAAAAATGGCTTTTCGATTATGCTCTCTTTTTAAGAGATTAATTAATCCTTTAACACTGATAGACTGATTATCTATATTTAAAATTTGTGCTAAATTTTTGACTATGCCAGTATTATCAAAATTTTTCCTGCCTATATCCTTAAGTAGCTTTATGAGTTCTATTTCACTTTTATCATTTATCTTTTCAATGTGTGAAGGAGAACTTAGTACATCCAATAACTTATGTACATCGACTTTTATATCTATATTAGATTTTTTAAAAAATAAACCTTTTACATGTTCTGATAACTTATGAATAATTTTCATTTTTATAAAACTTAAAGATATTTTATTTTAAAGTAAAAATCTTTAATTTCACTTAAAAAGTGAATAATTCAATTAAATTCTAGCTTAGAGTTAGGATAATATAAATAATGGTATAGAATAAAAGAACCTTATTCTATACCTTTTCTTTGGTAAGTAAATTTCACTAAAAGCTACTGAAAATTAAAATCAGTAGAAATAAAAAGAAGAACAAGTACAGCTGTTACTTGTTCTTTTTAAGATATATGGCTTAGAATCCTCCATCCATACCCATGCCACCTGCGCCAGCACCCATGTTATTATTTTCATCTTTACTTGGTACATCAACAAGAAGTGCATCTGTAGTGATGAGTACACTAGCAACAGATATTGCGGTTTCAAACGCAACTCTAACTACTTTAGCAGGATCAATAACTCCAGATGTGAAAGCATTTGCATAATTCATAGTTTCAACATTATAAATAAGATCCTGATCGCCTTGCTTTGATAAGTGATCTAAAATTATAGAACCCTCCTCACCAGAATTTTTAATTATGCGTTCAATTGGTGCAGCTAAGGCCTTCTTTATGACATCAATACCAGTCTGTTCATCATGATCTTTGCCTTTGACAGTTTCAAGTGCACGAGCAGCATAGAATAAAGCAACACCACCACCTGCAACTATTCCTTCTTCTATTGCAGCCCTAGTTGCATGTAGTGCATCTTCTACTCTGTCTCTGCGTTCTTTTACTTCTACTTCAGTTGCACCACCAACCTTAAGCACGGCAACACCACCTGTAAGTTTTGCTAAACGCTCTCTTAACTTTTCCTTATCATAATCAGAAGTAGATGCTTCAATTTGTGTTTTAATTTGCTCAGTGCGTGCTTTTACATCCTTATCATCTTTATCTTTTTCACTAACAATTATAGTATTATCTTTAGTAACCTTAATATTTTTAACGCTTCCTAGATCATCACATTTTAGATCTTCCATCTTTATTGCTAATTCGTCACTAATGACATGCTTTGCACCAGATAGAATTCTTATATCTTCAAGCATTTCTTTCCTTCTATCACCAAACCCAGGAGCTTTAACAGCAGCAACTTTAAGGCTACCACGTAATCTATTGAGTACAAGTGTTGTAAGCGCTTCTCCTTCAACATCTTCTGCAATAATAAATAGTGGCCTTCCAGATCTCATCACTGCTTCAAGAATAGGCAGTAGTGACTGTATAGTGCTTATTTTCTTATCTGCTACTAAAACATAAGGATTATCAAATTCAATTATCATCTTTTCGTTATTTGTAATGAAGTAAGGGGAAAGGTATCCACGATCAAACTGCATACCTTTAGTTTCTTCAACTTCCAAAGCTTCAGACCCTTTACTCTCTTCAACAGTAATAACACCTTCTTTACCAACTCTTTTTACACAATCAGCAATTTTATCACCTATATTTTTGTCTCCATTTGCAGAAATTGTTGCCACTTGAGCAATTTCTTTTTCTGAAGAAGAAATATTACGTGACATAGCTTTTAGTACTTCAAGTACTGCATCCTTTGCTTTGAGCATTCCTTCTTTTAACCCAACAGGATTAGCACCAGCTACTATGCATTTCGCAGCTTCTTTTACTGCAAATGCAGTGAGTATAGAACATGTTGTTGTACCATCACCTACCTTATCATTACACTGAGAACAACTTTGGTTAAATATAGACATTACAGCAGCTTGTGTTTTGTCTTCAGGTTTGATGTTCTTCATTACTTTATAACCATCTTTGGTGATTTCCGGTGCACCATATGATTTATCAATCGCAATCGTACGTCCCTTTGGCCCACCAGTAATACCAACTGTTGTATCAACAATTAATGCAACTTCACGTATAGCCTTTTGTAAACGTTCTCCCGATACTACAATATTAGCCATCTTTACTACTCCTTAATATAAAAAAATTAACAAAATAAATACCTCTAAGATATCAGAAAGAAAACTACTTCCCTTCTACGATAGCGAGTATATCAGACTCTTTCATAACAACTAATTTATCATTCTGACATTCAACTTCCGTTCCAGCCCATTGACGATAAAAAACTTTATCACCAACTTTGACAGTTAAAGCCATACGCTCACCTTGCGCATTACGCCCCCCAGGACCGACAGCTTTAACTTCACCCTTTGTTGGTTTCTTTTTTGCTGAATCTGGTAACATAATACCACTAGATTTTTCTTCTTCATCAAGAGGTTGAATTAATACATTATCATCTAACATTTTCAACATTCTAATTTCTCCCTTAACAAATTTTTAATAACATTACTTCACTTGAAGTATAAAGCTTATATATAGATTAGCTATCCTTATTTCAAGGCCTTTTTCCAAAATTATTAAAAAAATATTAATTAAATATTTAAATTTTTATTAGCAAAATCCCAATTAACTAAATGTTTTAGGAAAATCGATATATAATCAATACGACGATTTTGGCAATCTAAGTAATACGCATGCTCCCAAACATCCATAACTAAAAGTGGAATCTGCTCAGGTAATGGTTGTTCTGCATTTGAGGTTTTAACAATTTTTAATTTATTATTTTCTAAAACCAACCACACCCAACCGCTACCAAATTGATTAGCTCCATATTCAGAGAAAGTCTCGATGAATTTATCCATTCCTCCTAAATCATCTCTTATCTTCTTTGCAATTGCACTTCCATCTTGTGGAGTGGAGCCACCACCTTTTTTCATCGATTGCCAATAAAAAGTGTGATTCCAAACTTGCGCCGCATTATTAAATATAGCAACCTTAGAATTATTATTATGCGTTTCCTTTATTAAGGTTTTTAAATCTTCTTCATTGCCTGTAAACCGTCCTTCATACTCTGTTTTTCTTTCCTCTAGTAACAAATTAAGCTTATCTACATAGCCCTTATGATGTTTTCCATAGTGAAAACTCATAGTTTTAGCTGATATGTAAGGCTCTAAAGCATTTTCATCGTATGGAAGATTTGGCAAACTGAATGTCATAATACCTCATTTTCTGGATTTTACATAACTACCATATACCTTTCAGTAACGATGAGCAAGTAAAACGCTACAGCAACATTATAATAAAGGAGATTTATCAGAGTATTGCGCAGAACCAGGATTATTAAGATACGACTGTGGATATTGCTGAAATTGGTATTCATGGTTGTATCCACTAGCTCCTGATTGAGTATAGAATTGATCATTATACATTGATTCTTCATAAGAAGGTGGTTGTGGTGGAGCTGATGGATATTGTTGATTAGGTTGTGTTGGAGTAAAATGTTGATCAGGCCTCATTTGATATTGTTCATTCTGAGGAAATTGTTGCCCTCGATACTGACCACCAGATGTACCATGATTTGGCGAGCACCTACCACAATTAATTATTAAATTAACTTCCCTATCAACTAGTGCTTTTTTGCTTGCTTTATCTATAGCTAGATAGAAAAATAGAACTGCGCCTAGTCCAAATATTACAGCATTTAACCCAGTTATCACCTGGAACCCTGTGAAAGCTCCACTACTTATCCCCATAGCACGCTCTAAATTTGGCACAATCATGCCTGTCAGCAAAAGTATTAAAGTAGCAGAAACACTAAATGAAAATACCCCAAGACCAATAGCAGCTGGAATAGAATGCTTATTATTTTCCAGCTTAGCATTTTTTATTTTATACGCAGCATATGATAGTAAAAAGTAAGATGCAACTGTTGCAAAAATTAAACAAAAAGCAGCAATGCATGGCCCAAGCACACTGTTGTCAGATCCATTACTTCCACGATTAGTACCAGGAGCATAATTATTTATAATAGTTGTATTGCCACCACGCCCCCAAAGGCAAGATAAAAGCATAATGTCCCAAAAATCAAATCTTGATTTATGCTCAATAATAATTGGTTGTGTTGATGCATTGGGTGTAGCTTGACTGGTATTACCTGAAGTCTGTTGTTGATTTTGACTGTTATTACCAGATGGAACTTGCTGTTGACCCTGATTACTACCATTATTTTGATACTCAGTGTAATGCCGAGATAAATACTGACCTAAACCCTTTTTACTATGACCTGCATCTAGATATTTATATCCTCCCTCTCTGAGATATTTTTTTAACTCTTCTCCTCTCACATTACCACCTTTTATTAAAATAATTAATTATTTAATTAACACATATTACAATAAAAATCAAGTTGAAGGTACAATTTTCTATTTTACTAGTATATTTTAAGATTGTTATTTATCTGATCAGAGATTGGCTCAACAGAACATTCACTTCGAATTTTATTTTTCTTTTAGTATATCCTCTCCTTTCTATATACTTTACAGATACCTTCTAAAAGTAATGATAATTCGGTTAAGTTTATTTGACACTGTTTGTTGAATGCTCCTGTGCAAAGTTTAACAGAGTCAACAGGATGTAGAATTCTGTATTTATCAACTCTGATCTGAATTTAATTTTTGGTTTAAGATTAAACACAACATTTGCAAAATATGTCACCTGATTTTTGATGCTGTTTATTTCTTTTTTAGATTTGTTTCTATCTTTGTGAATTAGCTATATCTTACCAATCAAACTTTTTATCTTGTGGTTTTATTTTTAGTATCGCTATTATACCAATTAAGAGACACAAGACTATATAAAGTCCAGCAGCTCCAGTAAATTTGATAATAAACCAGGTACATATGATTGGGGTCAGCCCTTCAAATAGAGCTGATGATATATTACGTGATAAGTTAATACCACTAAATCTGACTTTTGTAGAAAATAGCTCAGAGACAGTTATACTAAGTGGTGAAATGCCAGCTTCTATTACAGAGAGGGTCATAACACTTAAAGAAATGATTAAATAGCTATTGCAATGATGTGCTATAAATAGCATAGAACAACACATGAGCATTGATACTATGATACATGAAATTGCTACCTTTTCTCTTCCTATTTTATCAGACAATATTCCAAAAATAATTGCAGCTATTTGTATCAATATACTACCTATAATTAAAGTGATTTCATTTACAAATGTAGTGGCATATATATGCATTATTCTTTCTTTTGTAAGGGCACGAAAGAATGTCATAAAACCAGAGATAAGATTGATTGGCATACATATAAAAATTGCTAATATCAAAGTGTTTTTATAATTTTTTATAAGTTCAGAGATTGGTGTTTTAGATAGATTATCTTTACTTTTGTTAATCTGATATGCCAAGGTTTCTTTTAGCTTATACCTACTAAATGCACTTATGAGTCCCAAAACAAAACAAAGAACAAAAGGTAGTCTCCATCCCCAAGTGTTAAAGTCAGTATTTTTTTTGCAAAGGATTATTGTAATTGCAGCAAGTGAAATTCCTAAAGACTTACCTAAGCCTACTATTCCATAAAACATACCCAGGTTTTTTTTATCAGCTGAGTGTTCTATAAAATAAATAGGACTTCCTTGTTCAGCACCAAATGCAATTCCTTGCATTATTCGAATTAAAATAATTGATATAGATGCAAATATACCTATTTTTTCATATCCAGGGATGAATGAAATAAAACTAGAAGGAATAGATATAAGTAGAATAGAGATAAATAATGAAACTCTTCTTCCATATCTATCACCAATGTAGCCAAATATAAAAGCACCAAATGGTTTTGCAATGGTACTAAGTGCAAATATTCCAAATAATTTAAATAAATTCTGATAAACTCCTACTTTAGGGAAGAATTCATTGCTAATGAAATTTATTAAATCAATAAAAAGCATAAAATCATACCATATCATCAGTTTGCACAACAAACTTGATAGCAGTACTTTTTTAATTTGGTAATCTTTCACTTAGTTACTGTTTATTTTAATCTTAATGTTTAACTCTTTTTAAGATTTTAGTAAATAAAATACTATTCAATCCTTAGCGATACTTATCTAAATATTTTTTCGCAAAACCAAGAATTCTAAGAAGATTTTATACAGGCTTTGCTGGAATTTTATTCACATTACTTAGAACCTGTCTTGAAAGAGAATGAAGAAAAGGATAAGATGAGGTAAACAAAAAATAGTAGGTAAAATTGTATCCAAGTGATATAAATGACAAAGAATGGGAAATTTTAGAGCAACATGTTGAACAAGGGGCAATAGGGCGACCAAGAAAGCATAATATTAGAACAATTATTAATGCGATAAGATATATAA
>BNGT01000007.1 GCA_016860565.1 Candidatus Mesenet longicola
AATTCTCCTTTAAACAACAGCGTATTAACAGAACTTTCTAGAAATAAAGATTTTAAAATAAATAGCGTTATAGAAGAGAAAAAGTTTGCTGAGAATAACTCTAAAGACGATACTGACAAGATATTTAAAGAGCTTATCAAGAGTAAATTTGAAAATAAGGAAGAGAAAACCTTCAATAAAACTCAACATATTACTAATAATTATAATATCAGTATTAAAGCAGAGCCTAATCAAGATACTCGTAGTCTTGCCGATGAAGTGATAAGAAGAATAAGAGAACAAGCACGTGGCGCCCTTTTTGATATAGTAGAAGAGGTTTATTAATGCTGTCACTTGGACCATATAAATTCTCACCAATAAGCTTAAGATGCTATAAAGAGCAAAGATGGCATACAATCGAGTGCATCGGTCAAGTATCATTACAAAATATTGGTCCAGGAGTAGAACATATTGATTTAGAGGGAATTATCTATCCGCAGCTACATTTTAATGATTTAGTTGACATGAGAGAGTCACAGGTAAAGCAAATACCCCATATCTTAGCCCAAGCTTCAGGATTTATCTTTGGGCATTTTGTTATTACTCATATAGAAGAAAAGCTAAGATTCTTTCTCCCTTCTGGTTTGCCAAGGAAGATTGAATTTAGCTTAAGTTTAAAACGCTATGTATTACCATACTCAAGAGAATGAGGTTTTAGATTATATCTGTCATCAACATTATGGATTTACTTCTGGAGCTGTAGAAAAAGTATTAGAGGAAAATCTTGGACTTGCAGAATATGGTAGTTTTTTGCCTGCAGGACTTAAGATTAAGTTGCCTAAGCTTGAGAAAATATCACAAAAATCCATTGTAAGAATTTTAGATTAAAATGACACCTGATTTTAATATAGTTACAGAAGAAAGCTTTGTTATAGAGAGTTTGAAAAATAGGTTAATATCGCTGCGTATTACTGACGAACTTGGCACTACCAGTGATGAAGCTGAGATATGTTTTAATTATGAAAATGGTGCTTTAGATTTTACAGGTAATTTAAAGGTGTTTCTTGGATATAAGGAGACAGGATTAATTCCCATGGGAGTTTATGTGGCAAATGAAGTGATAATACAAAGTCTACCACAAATAGTGAAAATTAAAGCTCATGCGGCTAATTTAAAGAAGTCTTTAAAAGAACAGGTATCAAAACAATGGCATCAAATTACTTTAGGCAACTTAGTAGAACAAATAGCACAAAAGCATGGTTATGGAGCTAAAGTTGCTGCAAAGTTTAAAGATATTTTAGTGCAGCATACTTATCAAACCAATGAGAGTGATATGAGTTTTTTAACTAAAGTAGCTAGAGAATATGGGGCAACAGTCAAGCCTATGGGTGGATATATAATCTTTGTCTCTAAAGAAGAATCAAAGTCAGTATCAGGGAAAACTTTAGAAGCAATAGCTATCACCCCTCAAGATGTAATTAACTGGCAAGCATGTTTTACTGTACGCAATCGTTATAATTCTGTGATAGCAAAATGGTATAATTATGAAAAAGGAGAGACTATCTCAGAAACAACTGGAATTAGTAGTCCAAGTTATGTAATACAGGAAGTTTACCCAAGCTCAGAATTAGCATTAAGTGCAGCTCAAGCAAAATTAAAACAGCTAAAGCGTAGTACAGCAACTTTAGATATAACCATGCCAGGTAATCCTCAAGTTTTTACTGAAGCTAGACTTAACCTTGCAGGGTTTGGCAAAGAAATAGATGGTAAGTGGGTAATAAATAAGGTAGAACATACTCTAAGTAGTAGAGGTTATCTTACTACATTAGTGGCATCTAATAAATGAAAGGGTTAAGAAAAATTAAATAAATTATCTATTTAATGTAAAAAAAAATGTTGAACATGAACAAGCTGAATAAAAACGTAAAAAACAGTTTAAACCTTGTATGGCTTATAGTAACAGTAATATGTGTTATTATTACTTATTATTGTATGAAAGCAAAAGCTACTGACAATTATAAGCAAATACTGCAAGTTGCTGCAGAAGATTGTAGCCTAGAAATTACAAAACTCTTAGTAAAGGATATATTAGACATGCACAATACTCCAAATGTTGGTTCAAAAGCATTGATATATTCTGCAAGAAAAAATTGCTTGGAAGTTATGAAGTTTTTGATAACAGAGGAAGTAAACGTTAATGTTATAGATGATAGTACATATCAAAGAACAGCCCTACACCATGCTACTTACGAAGGTCATTTAGAAATTGTCAGGTTCTTATTAGAAAAAGGAGCGAATCCTAATATCAAAGATGATGATGGAAAAACTCCAAGGACAGTAGCTGTATTAAGATCGCGACATAATAAAGATAAACCCTATGACGAGATTATAAGTCTGCTTTATAATGCAGAAAAGCAAATGCAATCTAGTGTTGTGAAACCGTAATTCATAAAATCTGATTGTAATTATAATCTACACTTTAAAAAGCTGATAACTTTCTAGAGTGTAAACAATGAGTAATATCAAACTTTACAATAGACCCTACTTTTTCCCATTTAGATAACTGCTATAAATCTTAATGACAGTCTACTTAAGCTGAAAGAACTTTAATCTTACCAATTAACCAAAAAACTTTAATTTAAACCATTTTAACGATAAGGAGAGGTATGAAAAACCAAACTACAGGAAAGCTCTCTATGGGAGTTATAGTAACTCTAATAATACAAACGGTAACAGCAGTGTGGTGGTTAGCTAGGCTTGATATGAAAGTCCATTCTCATGATCAACTTATAGAGCACAATAATCAGCTAGTAGAAACTGTTTATCGTCTTGAAGAAAGGGTAAAAAGTTTATCTGAAGAGCTAGACGAGTTCAAAATAAATGTCTCTAGTATGAATTGTAAATGAACTCATAAACTATTTTCTAAAATAATGAAATATATCCTCTCAATTGATGGTGGTGGGATCAGAGGTATTATCCCTGCTACTGTTCTTGCAGAAATAGAAAAGAGAACAAGAAAGCCAATAGCTCAAATATTTGATTTAATTGCTGGTACTTCAACCGGTGGCATTGTTGTTGCTGGCTTATGCAAGAAAGATGAGCAAGGAAAACCTAAATACTCTGCTCAAGATTTAGTCGACCTTTATCAAAAGTATGGGTCTTATATCTTTAAATCCTTATTCTTAAGAAAAGCAATTGCTTGGTTTAATGGTGCTGAGTACTCACATAAGAATCTTGAACATGTTCTAACTCGGTATTTTGGTGAGGACATTCTAAGCAATACTTTAAGTAATCTCCTGTTAACTAGCTACGATATAGACAATCATTGTCCTTTCTTCTTTAAAAACTGGCGAGATGATAGAAATCTTATCAAATTAAAAGATGCTTTAAGAGCTACAACCGCAGCACCCACTTACTTTACCCCTAAATATCTTAAAATTAATCAAATAAATAGAGTACTGATTGATGGGGGAATCTTTGTCAATAATCCTGCTGCTTGTGGCTATGCCAGTGGTAAGAGGTTATTTCCAAATGATGATATCACTATTCTATCCATTGGTACAGGTACATTAGAAAGAACTATAAAATATAGTAGCTCAAAAAGATTGGGTAAAATAACCTGGGTTAAACCTTTACTAGATGTTATGTTCGGCAGTAGCCTTGATGCTGTTGATTACCAACTTAATGAAGTGATGGGAGATAGATACATCAGGATACAGTCTCAATTAAAAATTGCATCAGCTGAGATAGACAATACTACTGCTAAAAATATTGAGGACTTAAAGCAAGAAGCCCAGATGATGATTAATGATAATCAAAGAATAATAGAAGAATTTTGTCAGATGGTAGCATAAATGTTATAGATTTTTACTAAATCCAGCACTAGAAGTTTTTTAAATGTTTACCGAATACTTTCTCGTATAAAGAGTATTATTCTTAGATATTTCTCTTGCTAAGAGCAATTATATTAATACTATCCTAACCCTGAAGAGCACATGCTCTAGTATATAACGCTCTATAGAGGTTAGTATGGGGATTGATAAGGATTTAAATGCTATCGCAAGAAAGGTTAATAAAGGTAAATATATTAATCTATTATTATACCCTCTGGTTAATAGTATACTTGGTTTAAAACTGTTACATCTGGCTGCTAAACATAACTGGAAAAGTGTGTTAGAATTTTTAGTAAAAAAAGGCATTAAGGTTAATGTTAGAGATAGAAACGGCAACACTGCTTTACATTTTGCGAGTAAAAATGGCCATGAAGAAATCTTAAATATTCTTTTGCTTAATGGTGCTAAAGCCAATGTTAAAAATATTTATAATATAACTCCGCTACACTATTCTATTAAACCTGGCTATGAAGAAATTGTAGAAGCCCTGATAAAAAATGGTGCAGATGTAAATTATGAGGACTGTTGGGGAAATACTCTTATACATTTAGCAGCAAAAGAGTGTCATAATGAAATTCTGAAGATGCTCATAAAAAGTGGTGGATATGTTGATGCGATAGATAAAGATTTAAATACACCTTTGCACATTGCAGTTTTAAATAATTGTGAAAATGTTGTAGAGATTCTATTACAAAATAGTGCTAACGTTAATGCTCAAGGAGAATACGATTGTACACCTCTGCATCTTGCCGTCATTAAAGGTAATAAAAGAATCGTTGAGATATTACTAAAGAAGCAAGCAAATATTTATTTAGAGGTTAATTATAATGATATTACTATGACAGCTTTGGATATCGCTCAGGCCAATAAAAATAAAGAAATTGAACAATTACTTTTGAGTTTTATTATAGAAACAGATTACATATCTGAGTAAAAATTATCTCCGCTCAAAAAGCTTCTCAATGTCAGAAAGTTTCATTTCTATATAAGTAGGTCTACCGTGGTTACATTGACCAGAAAATGAGGTCTCTTCCATTTGCCGAAGCATAGCGTTCATTTCTTCAAGTTTCATTGCTCTCCCCGCTCTGATTGATCCATGACAGGAAATGGTTGCACAAATTTTTCTCATTTTATCTTCTATCGGTAAAGCGTCCTCCATCACTATCAAATTATCAGCCAAATCCAATATCATCTCTTTAACATTAATTGCACCAAAAATTGCTGGGGTTTCTTTGACTGTCACTAGTGTATCTGAGGCAATCTCAAGATTAAAACCCATTTCACCAATCTTATCTTTATATTTTGCTATCAGTTCAATTCCAGCCTGATTGTTTATCACCACAGTTTCAGGAATAAGTAATTTTTGTCTTTTGACTCCTGACTTTTTTATTACCCCTTTTAAATATTCATAAACAAGCCTCTCATGAGCTGCATGTTGATCGACAATAATTAGCTTATCCTTTGACTGCGCAATTATGTAAGTATTATAAACTTGACAACGTGCAAGTCCTAAAGGATATTCCTCTACTATATTTATCTGCTCTTTAGTTAAAATATCTGTTTGCTCAAAAGGTTTAAGTTCCTTCTGTAAGCTTATATTTAAAGGTTTATTTGTTGAGAAACTATCCCTTTTTGTTTCTAAATCAGGAGATAGGAATTTATTCATTAATGAACTTTCTAAAGGAGATGGTCTTTTGGGATAGAATTCTTGATTCCTCCGACTATCTTTACTTACCTCACTGTGTTCACTAATCTTATCATCAGCAATAAATCTCTCAAATGGGCTAAGAGTAACGTCTTTCTTATCACTTAATCTTGTTGATAAGGCTTTAATTAATCCTCTGGTAATTACCTCATATATAAGCTTTTTATCTCTAAACCTTACCTCTAGCTTATTGGGATGAACATTAACATCTACCTGATCATAAGGTACTTCTAAATGCAGTACGACAATTGGATATCTGCCACTGGGAATAAAGTCATTGTATGCATATCTTATTGCCCCTATGAGCATATTGTCTTTAATTGGTCTATTGTTAACGAAAGTATAGATCATGGTAGAGTTACCACGATTTACTGTTGGTTTGCAGATGTAGCCTGTCACGCAAGTACCTTTCTCTTCTTCCCTCACTTTAAGAGAATTCTCAGTAAATTCCTTCTCAATCTCACATAACCTCAGCAGTAGTGATTCTTGCTTATTATACTTTAAGAGTCTTTTGTTACTGACGCTAAGAGTAAAACCAATGCTAGGGTTTATCATGGCCAAGTTGTTTATAATGTCAACAATTGCTTGGGTTTCAGCCCTTTCAGTCTTTAGAAATTTAAGCCTATTAGGGGTGGCAAAAAACAAATCCCTCACCTCAATTTCTGTACCACCTAAAGCGGAAGCAGGAGTAAGATCCATCACCTTTTCCCCACCTTCATAAGCTATACTCCAGGCAGAATCCATGCCTTTTGCTCGCGATGATAGTTTTATTCTACTAACCGCAGCAATTGAAGGTAGTGCTTCTCCTCTAAATCCCAGGTGTTTAATTTCTATCAAATCATCATCATTTTTAAGTTTAGAAGTTGCATGACGCTTAAATGCTAGTTCAATATCTTCCTTCTCTATGCCATTACCATCATCTAAAACAGTAATGAGATTACGCCCACTACTTTCTATCTTGATCTCTATTTCAGTGCTACCGGCATCTATAGCGTTTTCTACTAACTCCTTTACCACACTAGCTGGACGTTCTACAACCTCACCAGCTGCTATACGATTAATTGTTTTTGCATCTAATAGAATTATCGCCATAACACTTTAACATCTATTGATGCAGGCTTAGATTGTTCTTTCCTTTTATACCAATTTTCTGTATATTTTTTAACTACTTCTTCATCATCAATTGTAAGCAAGTTTTCAGCATTCCTATCTTGTGCTGCAGCTGTAAAGTTAAATGAGCCTGTAATAACCTTATGATTATCTATTACCATCACCTTGTTGTGCGCAATAGCAGGTTTATTATCAATCCACACCGATATTTCGTTACTTAATAACTCTTTGACAACGGGAATACTGTACTTATGTTTTACCTGATTTTTATCGAGAATAACTTGCACGTCAATGCCACGCTTTTTAGCTGCTATAACCCCATTCACAATAGGTTTTGAGGTGAATTCATACGCTTGTAGTAGTATAGACTTCTCAGCTTTATCTAACATGCTAACAATTTCTTGGGTACAATTTTCACCAGGAACAAAGCAAACCTCTACACTAGGACAAGTAGATGCATAACTACGCAATGAGACCAGGACAGACAGAATAAATACAAGATACTTCATATCATGTTTATTTTTTAATTATAATATGATACCATAAAAGACTAAAAGTCCTATTTTATTTTTACTTTAAATAGTGTATCATTATTAATATTTCATCTATATCCTGAGTATGGCTCTTTCCAAGTTTTTAGATCCTAAAAATGATTGTGCATTCAAGCGTATCTTTGGTTCTGTGGGTAATAAGGATATTCTTATTCATTTCTTAAATGATATACTAGATTTGCGTGATATCAATAAAATTACAGATGTTTCATTCTTAAGTCCTATTCAAGATCCTACTATTGCCTCTCAAAAACAAAGCATTGTTGACGTTCTCTGCGTTGATTCTACAGGAGTACACACAATTGTTGAGATGCAAGTAGCTAAAACTACTGGTTTTGAAAAGCGTGCCCAATATTATGCTGCTAAAGCCTATTCTAATCAAGCCAATGTAGGGGATCAGTATCACGATCTCAAAGGCGTTGTTTTTATTGCTATCACTAATTTTATCTTATTTCCCAATAAGCTTGCTTATAAATCCGATCACATTACTTTCGATAAAATTACCTTTGAACATGATCTTAAAGACTTTAGCTTCACCTTCATAGAATTACCTAAATTTCATAAAACAAAAGAAGATCAGTTGGAAAATATCGTTGAAAAATGGATATACTTTTTTAAATATGCCAATGAAACTAATGAGGAAGATTTGCAAAAAATAATAGGTAATGATGTCATTATTGGTAGGGCTTATAATGAGTTAAACCAATTCAATTGGACTGAAGAAGAGCGTCTTGCTTATGATCAAGCTAAGAAACGTACTGATGATTACCTTTCTTCTCTCTCTCAAAAGCTTTATGAAGGCATCCAAATCGGTTCTCTCCAAGGGAAAATTGAAGTGGCAAAAACAATGCTGGCTAATAATGTTGATGTGGGTACTATTGTCAAGTTTACTGGCTTATCTTTAGATGAGATCAAAAAATTACAAGAATGATAGTTGCTTTATAGGTGTATGTTACCTAAGTAGGTCTGAGATTAATTTTCATAAATCAGTTGGCTCTACCTTTAGTAATCATACATCTTCTTTTATTAAATTAAACCCATAACCTAATTTAATAACTTTGATAAGCTATTTTATCATTAACAACATAGATTATAAATGCATAACTTGAGTTATATTTTTTATAACAGAAACATCATTTAATTCAGTTGCAGGTATATTTAAACTTAAGTTCAAATCATCATTGATCAATTCAGATGGTCTAATACTACTATTATATAAAACACTAGATAAGTTAGCATAATCAGTTGAATAGCTATTCCTTGATGTATTTTGTGCTTTTGGCGTAGTATATGACTCCTTATACCTACTTTCTTTACCTAAATCATAATAATCAATAATTTTTTGAACTATCAGGTATAAAGGATCATCTTCTGAAATTGAAACTATTTCAGAACTACCATATTTATTCGCAAATTCTTTGATTATATTTGATTCTTGCCTTTTACCTTCATTTAATTTTATTTCACTTAAATTTTCTAATGAACTCAGTAAAATATCGTATATTTGATTTTTTGTTAAATATGTGTAGACAACCGCTTCCCCCAAAGCTGAAGTATATATATCATCCTCTGAGATTGAGATATGCATTGACATATTACCTTGACTCATTGCTTGACTTATCATTTTACATATTTCTGTTTTTTTAAGCACTTTATAAGCCAATTCGCGAATTTCATGATATATATCTTCTTTATCTTTTGATTTTATCTTATTATACCATCCTAATAGATAAGTTAATAATATGATGTTACCATCTTGGTTGCATAAACTTCTCATATACTCACTTTGCTTTTGCATATTATATCGTTTCACGTTATTAATTTGCTTTTTCATGGACTCTAATAACTTGTTAGTACATAAGTTATTTAAATAATTATTATCTACATCACATTTATCCTTTATAAGCTTAGCAACATTCGTTCGGCACGTATATATATCACTGTCTTTATATGGTTCAAAATTGGCTTTTATTTCCTTACAAAGATCTTCTACTCTTTTTAAATTTTCTTTATTTAATTCTCCCAATACTTCATCATAAAATCCTACCATATTTTGAGATACTTCATCTCTTCCAAATATCATACTTTTAATTTTTTCAAAAGCACTGCTCTCTGCTATCTTAGGATTGAATTTAATAGGCATCTGTCTTTTATGTGCTTGTTTTAGAGTTACATTGATATCTTGATCATCAATAAACCACCTACTTACAGGACTGACTATGCTTGACGTTAACAAATTACCTTTTGCTTTCATCCAACCAAACAAACCATTTATCCATGAAGATGGTCTTACTCCACTGCTTGCTGCTATTTCAGGATAATTTCTTGAATCTATAGAAAGAAGTTTACGTTGAGTAGGTTTTCCTTTTTCTAGATCTAATTTTGCTTGCTGTAAAATTTCTACTATATTTGCACAATTTCCTTGCAGAGCTAAGTCTAAAGGTGTTCTATCATCAACAGTTAAAGCACTAACATCAGCACCTTTCTCAATAAGATACTTAACCACATCTGATAAATCTAATTGAACAGCCCAATGAAGAGGTGTCCAACCTTCATTATCTTTGATTTTAATATCAGCACCATAATTTACAAGAAGTTTAACTATATTTAAATTATTCTTTTGAATTGCCCAAAATATAGGAGACCAACCCTTTTTATCTTGAGTATTAACATTAGCACCTTGTCTGATACTGTTTTTAACTTTATCAAGATCTCCTTTTCCTGCAGCAATTAATAATCCTTTATTCAAACGTGCTTGTTCTAAATATCTTGCCACATCTGTACTATTTCTCTTAGTAGCTAGGCTTAAAGGTGTTTGGCCATATATATCTATAACATCAACACTAGCGCCCCTATTAAGAAGAAGTTTTACTACATCTAATCTATCTACTTCAACAGCAAGATGTAAAGGTGTTTGGCTATACATATCCGTAGTGTCAACATTAGCATTCCTATCAAGAAGGAGTCCTATCACATCTAATTTACCTGCCTTAACAGCAAGATGTAAAGGTTTACTATTACTGTCATTTTCAGATTCAACGCTAGCACCTTGATTAAGGAGAAATTGAACCATATCTAAATTACCCTCTTGAATAGCAGAATGTAAAGGTGTTCCTTGATACGTTATTTCATTATTAAACTTAGCACCCTGAGCTATAAGGAATTTGACCACATCCCATTTACTTCCTTGAGCAGCATATAGTATAGGCGTCCAACCATTATTACTATCTTGAGCGTCTAAGCTAGCACCTTGCCTTACAAGATCTTTAACTTTATTAAGATTACCACCTCGTACTGCAGTCAACAATTGTTCATTTAAACCTAATTGTGTTTTACCATCCTTATCTTTAACACTAATATCAGTTCCTTTACCTACAAGGTACTCCTCTACATCCAGATGGCCATTCCAAGAAGCCCAACGCAGAGGCGTCCAACCTTCATTATCTTTGGCCTTGATATCAGCACCATTATCTAAAAGAAGTTTAACCATATTTAAATTATTATTTTGAATTGCCCAGAATACAGGAGTCCAACCATTTTTATCTTGAGCATTAACATTAGCACCTTTATTAAGGAGAAATTGAACCATATTCAAGTTACCTCTTTGAACTATAAAATGCAATAATGTTCCCTGATCCGTCATTTCATTAAACTTGGCACCCTGATCGATAAGAAATTTGACTACATCCCATTTACTTTTTTGAGCAGCACAGAATATAGGCGTCCTACCATCACTACCTTTAGCATCTAAGCTAGCCCCTTGACTTACAAGATCTTTGATTTTATCGAGGTCATCACCTTGTGCTGCAATCAATAATTTGCTATCCAGATCTAACTGGACTTGCTTTAAATATTCGATAATATCATTATGTTTTTTATCAACAGCAACATCTAGAGGCGTCCTACCATTGTTATCTTTAGAATTGATATTGGCATATTTACTTATAAGAAACTGCACCATATCTACAAGATTAAACTGTGAAGCATAATGTAAAGGAGCCTTACCATCCTTATCCCTAGCATTAACACTAGCTCCTTTGCTAATCAGATTTTTAACTTTATTAAGATCACCACCTTGCACTGCATTCAATAATTCTTTATTTAATTGTGCTTGTCCTAGATATTTTACAACATCATCATTTTTTTGATCGGCAGCAACATCTAAAGGTGTTTTTTTATCCTTGTCTTTAATCTCAAAATTAGCTCCTTTTTCTATAAGATACTTAACCACATCTAAGTGACCATTTCCAGAAGCCCAATGAAGAGGTGTCCAACCACTATTATCCGTAATGTTAGCATCAATTTTCTCTTCATCTATAAAATATTTTACTATATCCAGCTTACCGTTGGAAGCAGCACAGTGCAAGGGAAGTCTGCCACTATTATCTCTAATTTCTAAAATATTTTTCTCACCTATCAAACATTTAGTTGTGTGTAAATAATTACTTGAAGAAGTATTGCATGAAAGAGTACTACCATTATTGTATTTAAATGTTGAATTAGCATGTTCTTCTATCAAGAACTTTACAACCTCTAAACGTCCTCTAAATGCAGCATAGTGCAGTGGTGTGTAACCTCGCTTATCAGTATCATTGATACCTGCTTTCTCGCTAAGAAAAAACTCTATGATATCCTTATTATTATTTTCAGCAGCAACATGTATAGGCTTTTTACCATAAGGGCCTTTATCTGTAGCATTAATATCAGCACCTTTTTCTATCAAAAATTTTGCAATTTCTAAATGATCTTTAAATGCAGCCCAATGTAGCGATGTCCAACTGTACATATCTGTAGTACTAACATTGGCGTTCTGACTGACAAGACTCCTAATTTTATTAAGATCGCCACCTTGTACTGCAATCAACAATTTTTCATCTAAATCTGATTGTACTTGCTTTATTATTTGTACTATATCTGTGTAATCCTTTGTATCAGCCAAATTTAAAGGTGTTTTATGATTTTTATCTTTAACTGCAATATTAGCACCTCTATTAAGAAGAAATTTAACCGTACTTGGTTTATCTCCTTGTACAGCTACGTGCAAAGGTGTAGAACCATTATTATTTACGTAATTAATACTATTAGCATTTTTATCTAAAAGAAATTCAACTATTTCAAGATTGTTACTATACTGAGCAGCCACATGTAAAGGCGTATCGCCATACACATCTTTAGCTTCAATATTAGCGTTCTTATCAAAAAGAAACTTAACTATGTCAAACTTGTTACTAAGAGCAGCAAAGTGTAAAAGTGTCCAATCATTATTATCTTTAGTATCTAAGCTAGCACCTCGATTTGCAAGGCCTTCAACTTTATTGAGATCTCCATCTTGTACTGCAGTCAATAATTCTTTGTCCAAATCTAACTGTGTTTTTTCCAAAAATTTTCTTATATTTATGTAATTTTTTTTAACAGCTAAGTCTAAAGGTATTTCACCATCTTTATTTTTAGCCTTTAAGCTAGCTCCCTTTTCGATAAGATATTCCACTACTCTCAAATGATCATTCTGAGAAGCATAATGTAAAAGAGTGTTACCATTGCTATCTTTCACCTCTAAGCTAGTACCTTGGCTAACAAGATCCTCAACTTTATTAAGATCACCATCTTTTACTGCAGATAACAATTTTTCATTTAAGTCTGACTGTACTTGTTTTATCGTTTGTACTATATCTGTGTGACCTTTTTGAGCAGCTAAGTCTAAAGGTATTTTTCCATCTTTATTTTTAGCTTTTAAGCTAGCTCCCTTTTCGATAAGATATTCTACTACTTTCAAGTGACCATTACTACAAGCATTATGTAGAGGAGTATTATCATTATTATCTTTAGTCTCTAAATTAGCACCTTGAGCAATAAGATCTTTAACTCTGTTGAGATTGCCATCCTGTGCATTGATTGACAATCCTTGATCCAATTGCGCTTTCTTCAAAAGCTCTATCATATCTCCTTTAGTAGCTAAGTCTAAAGGTGTTTTGTCATTCATATCTGTAACGTTGACATTAGCACCTCTATTAAGAAGAAGTTTTACTACATTTAACCTTCCTGCTTCAACAGCAAGATGCAAAGGCTTTTTATCATCTTTGTCTTGAGATTCGATTACAGCACCTTCATCAAGAAGAAATTGAGCTATATCCAAATTACCCCCTTGAGCAGCAAAATGTAAAGGCGTTCCCTGATATGTTATTTCATTATTAAATTTAGCACCGTTACCAATAAGAAGCTTGACCACACCCCATTTACCTGACTGAGCAGCATAAAGTATCGGTGTCCAAGCACGTTCATCTTGAACTTCAATATTAGCCCCTCTGTCAAGAAGGAACTGAATCATATCCAAATTATCCTCTTGAGCAGCAAAATGTAAAGGCGTATGACCTTCCTTATCTTGAGCATCAATATTAGCATCTTTATCAAGAAGGAGCTTTACTATACTCCATTTACCTGACTTAGTAGCAAGAAATATTGGCGTATACCCAAACTTATCTTGAATTTCGATATTAGCACCTCTATCGAGAAGAAGTTTAACCTTATCCCAATCGCCTGCTTCAGAAGCGAGATGCAAAGCTGTCCTATTAAATTCACCCTGAGCATTTATGTCTCCATTACTTGGAATTTCCAAAGGTGCAGAACTTTCTTGTAAATCAATACTAGGCTTAACATATCTTAAGCTATCAATACTATCTGAATTATATATTTTATCTATTTCATTACTTAACAATATTTCTTTATCAATGAATTTTATAGATAATGTTTTCATTTTAGGTTCTTTATAGAAATCTCTAAAATATATAATACATAACTCGCTTGTCTCTATATCAGCATTAAAGGCATTGGTAACTATCAAGTCATATTTATCATGAAGATAAGTATAATGTCCTGCCTTCTTAGATATAATTAACTTATTATTCTCTTCTATGTCTTGAGATGTTACTACAATAATTTTCTTATCAGAGATAAACAATGAAGACTTTAAATCTAAACTATTATCGATTTCCACCTGTGCATTATCAAAAATAATTTGTAATTTTTTATACCACTTATTTATAAGGGCATCTTTCAGCCTGACTGTGATTACATCTTGCTGCAAGCCGATAGCTGATATAGACAGCTTAATTAATAAATCACTTTCGTCTTCAATAACCATTGGTATTGATTTTATACTTAAATCCCTATCTACTTGCTGCATCAACTGACGCAAATCTAATGTACTTCTTAAACTTTTCTTTCCATCGATATCATCGTTAATTACTACTTCCTGAATAGGAAAGTTTTCAATATCAAGTATTTCATGACCTGAAGTAATTATGCATACATCGTTTCTACCTAGAATAATATTTCTTCTCTCACTTGTATTAAGTTCACTGCATATATCTTTTTTCATAAAATCTAGATAGAGATCAGTATTGACTTTTCCTTTATTATTCAAATAACTATCAAAATCTAATTTATTTTTTGATTGATTTAAGAAGGTGTGCCTTTCAACATCTTCAGCTATAGCAGATACTCTATTCACTATTTGCTGACCGTTTTCTTCAGTCAATATAGACTTATAGTCTACTACTTGTAATGAATTTTCAGCATCTTCTACAATAATGTGCTGATTAGTATCATCTTTTAATTTGAGATAAATTGGTCTTGTAGCATTGTTTGTCATTTCTATATCAGGCAACTGACGATTTAAAGAGACATTGCTTTTATTATCTCCAGTGCCAATACTCATATCTAAGCTAGTAATATCCCTTCTTTTTCTAGATCTACTACAATCTTCAACTCGCCAACCATCATAAATATAAAATTTGCCTTTTGGAATCCAAGTAAATACTCCACGTGCCATAGTCGATAGGTCAGGTGCACCATAATCGATTATTCCATAATTATGCCCATCATAAAGATCAGAAGAGTACAAAAACTCACCAGAATTATCTTTTATATAAACTTTGTCATTACTAGGTTCGATCTTCCAACCACTATAAACTTTGTTTTTTGGAATCCAAGTAAATACTCTACGCCTATCTAAATCATAATTATAATCATTACTAGCAGAGTAAAGATATTCACCATAATAATCATTCTTTATATGAACATTATTTCCACTACGTTCAATCAACCACCTACATTCATCACCTCCTTTTGAAGGATAAGTAGATACCCTTCGTCTATCTGAATCATATGTATATTCAGTAGCACACAAATACTCATTAATCCTAATATCTTTAAAACACACTTTAGACAAAAATACCAAATTCTTTACTGATTTTGGTAATTTATTTTTTAACCTTTCAAGATCATCTTTTTCTTCTGAACTGACCTTAGAATAGTTATTCATTTCCGTAACCTCTTTAATAGAGTAAGCTAATGCAACTATTGCACTATTGTTCTTTGGTATTTTGTTAAATACAGCTATATAACCTGAAATAAACTGGCCAATATAATAGTGACTGCGTATAAATCTTAATATTCCTTCTATACCTACACTTGCATACGTATCACTTACGGCTTCCTTAATTGCTTCACCAAATAACTTTTTATCAAAATTGTATACTTCATTCGTAAGTTTAATATTTGAAGCATTAGAATTATTAAGTATACCGTCCTTTAGCACCTTTTTGGCTGCATTTTTTATTGAATCTCTTAAATCACTTATACAAGATTCTACCAATCTTTTTGCTTCAGATGGAATATTTGCTTGGTTAACAACTTCCTGCTTTAAAATTTTAATCTGCTTTATCATTTTAAATGCATCATTGCTTTTAGCTTTGATCCTGTTACAAAGAAGTTCGATTATACCTGAGTCATTATTGTAAGCGGCTAAATACAGAGGTATCCTACCATCGTTGTTTTTAGCCTCAATATTAGCACCTCTATCAAGAAGAAGCTTAATTATGTTTTGCTTTGCTTCCTCAACAGCCAAATGCAGAGATGTCTTACCCTTCTTACTTCTAATTTCAACGTTAGCACCTTTATCTATAAGAAAGCCAACCATATCAAGATTGCCATAATGAACAGCATAGTGTAAAAGCGCTAAATTATCATTGTCGCAACTAGCACTATCTAAGGCATTAATGTTGCCTTTCTCCTCTAAGAATTTTTTGAATAAACTTTCGCTTAGTTCCACATTACCGTTGTAAACAGCATAATGTAAAGGTGTCCAATTCTGTGAACACTGATTTTTATGTTCAGCATCAGCATTACTTTTTTTAGCAGTTTTATCAAGAAGAATTTTAACTTCATCCCATTTACCTTCATGAACTGCTGTACTTACCAATGGTTTCAATACTCCCAATCCTAAAGTTATCATCAACTTATTGCACTGATCTATTACGTTTGAACCATAACCATTCAGTAAGAGGTCAATTTCTGACTTTTCAAGCAATGTTAAAATCTGACTGCTACTTGGCATTTTATCTTTTAATTCCTCAATTTGCTCTAAACTACAGGAATTTTCTGTAAAGCCGACATGATCTTGAAGTGAAGAAAAACCTAAACATTGATATATTGGATTCTTGTTTTCCCTCATAAAATTATCAATTGATACTAAACATTTAAAGTCATTTTCTACTTTAAAAGCATATTTACTTTTATTTTTATAATTTTCTGAAACTTTTTCAATTAAAGATTGTATTTTCCCCGTCTCAGATAAACTAAATCTATCTAATCTACGGATTGTTATTGGCTCTAAACCTAGATCAAATTCTAGTGTAGAGATTCTATAAGACTCATTGCTATTCCAACTTTTTATATTGATTGTATGGTTAGATACTTTATCAAAAAACACCAAATCCGTATCATTACTAGAGATTTTAATCCGATCTGGAGTAATATTTTTTAATATCACTACTCCTACACGTTCTTCATCTTGTCCTACTAAAGTTAAAGTATCGTTTTGATTATGTGCAATACTGACAGACTGAGTAAAATCTATTACATATTCTTTTACAATTCTCTCATAATTACCTCTAAGTTTATCCTTATACTCAGTTACATCATCAACATTCTTTAATAACCCAGAAGATGGAGAAAGATGATCATTATTCCAGAGAGAATAAGAAATATTTTCCCATTTACTTCGTTCAGTATAAAAACCTTCTATTCTAATCATAAAAGGAATTTCACTTTCTCTTATTAATAAGAGATCATCTTTATCTTTATATTTCTCAATATCTTCAAGACGGGAATCTATGACTACATGATCATCTTTAAAATCCTTAGATAACAAGAACATATTCTGAGTTTGTGTAGCCTGTAAAAAAGGAACTAATTTACCCTTTTCCAAAGAAGAACATGACATTGACTGTATATTAGGGATAAAAGTTTCTCCTTTTTTGTTCATAATTATAAGATGCCTATAATTAGGATTTTGAAGGTAATTTTTTACTTGAATGTTACTATTATTGTGCTTCAAATACAGGTCACATTGCTGGATTGAAAAATCTTCCTCAACCGTCGACATAAATAGTGTATCTAGTTTTTTATCATTTGAATTATTATCAATCTTAACTTCTCTACCATCTACACCATTACCAATAATGTATACATCACTTCCTTCTCCACCTCTAGCAAACATGGTGCCTTGATCAAAGTTAATTATATCATCTTCTAAAGAACCAAAAACCGTATGTGGAACTACACCATTATCCTGATTTTGTACTTTATCTCTAATAACACTAAAGACTTTATAATCTTTATTATTCTTTAGAATCTTTTTGTAATGATTTTCAACATCCTTAAAATTATCTAAAGAATGTTCTGAATGTAACTCAAATGATTTAATTTCTATAGTTGGTGAGTCTGATTTCTCAATCTTAGGAACAATATTACTACCATTTTTGTCTATTAGTGCAAAGTGAGGTTTATTACTGCTTTGCTCAACATAATTTTTTATATTAAAAGTAAATTTATTGTTTTGACCCAAATTTATTTTTAAAGATAAAGTGTTACTGTTTTTAGAATAAACTATTTGATCACAATCACCTAATAGATCAATTTCCGGAAAAACTACAGTTCCTGTCCCATCTACATCAATTTCTGAATATAAACCCCTACCTTTATAGTCTGCAGTTTTTACGTAAAAAGTATAATTACTCTTTTCACCTTTAACTGTAGTATACGGCGAAATAATTACTTTTTTACAATTTTCAACTACATCTTTCTCATTGTTGTTAGAACCACCACTACTATCTATGATAACATCACGATCATCAATTCCTGTTAAGTGCTCAAAGTAACCCATGCACAAAACCTCATCAACCTTATTCTTCCTTCCAACATAGTAGTAATTAAAGATGCCGCTATTATCAATTTGATCATCGATCAGCCAATGACCATTTACTCTTGCCTTTAATGATCCAGAAGCATTAGGTTTAAAACGATAGTTAAAGTTTACTCCTACAACTGTATCTTTCAGTTGGCTTAAATCAAGTATATTAACAGAGTTATTTCCACCAATAATTTTACCTGAGAAGTCAACATCATTTACAATAAACCTATTTGCTACCCTATTACTACCACCAGTTACTTCTACTGTACCTGAACCAATTAGAAAATTATTATTCCATTCATTACTTCCAGCAATGACTCCTCTATCCACATTGCTTAAATCATAAACAATTGTTCTATTTTTTTGCATCATATTTACTTTTTTATCCTGGCTAATAACTATTGCATTTTCACAATAGTACTGAGCTGATGGAACTGAGCTTTTAATACCTTTTTCATAATCTTGATTAGTAATCTGTGGTAAACAAATCCTGCTAGCACCTTCAGTATAACTAGGTATAACACGCGAAAGGTTTCTTGTATTGGCATTTTTCCTATTCATCATAATTGTTGCATAATCTGAACGAAGAGTATTGCCGCTTACCTTCCCAAGACCAACACCGTAAGCAACAACTACATTAGGACTATTATCCAAAGCTTGCAAAACTCCTTCAGCTAGATTATTAACTATTTCCTTTCTAGCTGCAAGATGTTGGACGTCCTGTGGCATAGGTTGAAAAGCAAATGTATGCCAAAAAATGCGCCAATTTTCATCATGGGTTGTATCATACTTTTTTTCGTACTCTACGATATTGCTAACACCACTATAAATCCCATATCCTACCATCAATCCAACTCCAACTGCAATACCAACTACCGGCATACCAAGTGCTGTAAGAGCAATACCAGAAACAAACGATACAGTAGAAAAAGATATAGACGCTATATTATCCCTTATCTCCTTTTCTCCACATGGATTATTGCTATTCTCTCTTTTTTTGCAATCTACAAGATTACTTGCAGACATGCCTATATCAACAATATCAAATACACCGGATATAGCTCCTGCAATACCTTTTGCTATTGTGCTTCCAAACTTTACACCTGCAATTCGAATAGCAAATTTTGTCTGTTTACCCAGAGTGCCTGATACAATTTTTCCTGCAACCTTTTCAGCTGATGCTACAACTTTTGGAGTAATTTTAACCATTACATTCTCAATTGGTTGAGATGCAAAAGACCATGCTATCCCACCTAAATTTAATCCACAATCTGTTGCCGTTCCATCTTTACAAGATACAATAGCTCCATGAATTCCTCTTATTAATTGTATTCCACCTGCAGCATTCATTAACCTGCCTTTTAATTTTGAGTTTTTTGTTGAGCTACCAGTTTGCTGTGAAACGTCACTATATAAGTCCTTAACACGTTCATTTTGAACATAACGTTCATATCCTCGGTCTTCAATGACTTTATCAAGTGAGTACTTACGATCACCTTCAATACTTTTGTCTCCAATGAACTCTATTAGCTGAGCATTTTTCTTTTCGTTTTGATTGCTTTTGACATAAGTTAAGAACTTATCGCTATCAATTATAATCTTATCTACATTATTTTCATCTACCTTTCCCCTACTAAGTTTTTCTACATCATCTTTTGAGAATGAACAAGAATTAGTACTCCTTTTTCTTCTATTACCTTGCTTTACACAATTATTTAGGTCAAATCTAGGTTGTTGTGTTTCAGCAAGTACAGCCTCTAAGTTAGCTATGCGTTGTGGATCTACACTTAGTGCATTTGAAACATCTTCTCTCATATGTATAAAATAATCTTCATTTCTTTCTCGAACTCGAATTTGCAAATTGCTACGTATTTCATCAGGAATATTACGCAATCTATTTCCTTGTAACACAGCATTAATATCTCTAGCATTTTCCAACGCCCATAGGCCGCAATTATAACCATCTCTTTGCTGGGTAAAAGAAACATCATTAACGGTAACTTGAGCCTGTTGTAAAACTTGACGAATATTATCTGGAATATTATTGCCCAACGAGTCTACATAATACCCATTATACTGCCCATTTTGATGAGAGATTACTAATGTAACCCAATGATTATTATCTAAATTAACAATCAAAGTTAATGGCCTTCTTTCACCTCTTGTTGTGACGCTATCTTGAAACTGTTGTAATTGATTAACTATGTGTTCTGGTGATCCAACTATTTCAAATAATGTGTTAGCTTCATCAGTTCCATAGCCGTATTTTATTCTTGCAACGTCAGCTATATCATGTTGATGAAGCCAATAATGATAACTTTTTTCTGCTGTTGCAAATTCTAATGTACGTAAATTATCCTCTCGTATACCCATATTTTTGAATATCTGAGTTACTTCTTGTATTTCTTGCAAATGTTTTCTCTTAGCTATATCAATAGAACTATGAACTACCATAGCAGGAACAAATTCATCACTCGCTAATATTAAAGAATTTTTATCTTTAGCTTTTACATTAACAACTACACCCATGAAAAGCATTTTATCACTATCTGTTATTGTTTTCAGTGCTGCCCCTTTAGCATATCTAATATTTTGTTCTTTTGTTAATTTATCAACTTCTTGTTTTAGCTGATCTTGATTTAAGTTTTTATCTATAAGCTTAAATTCCAGCGCGATAGGAGTATATTCCTTAGTACCATGAGGTGAAGGACCAATGCCTTGAATCACCATATCGACACGACCACCTGCTCCTACTTGAAATTCAGGGATAATTACAATTTTTGCAGAAGCATCTTGTTCTGCAGAAGTCTCCTGCAGCTTTAAATCACTATAACTACTAAATAAGCCATTAAGAACAGCTTGCAATCTAGCTTCATTAGTAATTAGATCTTTAATAGGATAAATCGCATCTGCTACTTTAGTAAGTAACTCTTTGTACGCTTGTAATGAAGCCTTACTATTAGAAGAGTCAGCATGCTGAGAAGCAATTGCATGACTAAATTCTGCCTTCAGCTCATCAGAGTTAGGTATCTTAAGAAAATTACCTGTAAATTTCTGATCAGTATTACCTGGTTTATATTTACTTATTCGTTCTATTTCAAAAAGTTCTTCAAAAGACAACCCTGTTTCATATTTTTTTAAACTCATTTTAGTTTCTATGACATTCCCTATTTCTCCTACTTCAGGTATATCTAGCACTGGAATTTTCTTATCAGCATAGAATTCTTTTGTATTGGACTCTCGTATATGAAAAATAAATGCTGTTTTTTCTTGTCCTTCATTACCTTGAATAAATATTAATGTCATAACAGGGCTTTTGGACAAAGTATATTCAGTTCCTTGAGGCCAATTCAGTGGATACTCATCATATGAATATATATACTTTTTAATATTATTTTTGTCTTGACCAATCTCGTTAATTAAGATTGACTCACCTAATATATATCGACTAAAATAATAATGATCTTTTGTCTCTTTATTTGCTGGAAAAGTATGGTATTCACTTGATAAAGCACTCTTAATTTGTTCTTCTAGTTGAGCTCCATTCTGTTGAGTTCCATCCCAATCATGAATATCAGTCAATATTCTCTCCATCAAAGGAGATGGTGGTTGTTTAATAGGTTCTTCTTTAATTTCAAATGGTTTTTTGAAATCTAAATTTAACCCAACAGCAATGACATCACCTGTATTAGTTAAAACCCTCATCTTATTTGGTCTAAAACCTTTAACATAGTCTTTAGCTTGCTTTAGTGCATCGCTTGGAGTAACTTGTCCTTTAGTTCCAGCCTTAAGTTCAATAAGAATTGGAACTGAATCAATAGCACGATTAGAACCACGAACAAGCAAAACAATATCAGCATAACCTCCACCAGCAAATTGCTCCAGGTAAATCTTAGTATTATCACGATATCGAAAATTATCAAATACTCCTACCACAAAACCATGTTGATCAGCTTCACGAGCTTTATTGCCGTAAACATTATCTTGTAAATTTAAATTAGTATGAACTTCTTTAATATAAGTTAGTATTTCTTTCAGATTATCCTGGACTTGATCTATATGTACATCTGGGTTAGCAAGCTTTCCTATATAATCCTCTAGATAGATAGGATTACCTTCAGAATTTTTCTTATTTAGCTTTTTTGTTACTTCTTGAAATGGAAACTCTGCTGTAGGAGTGATAGGTTCATTTTTGATTTTTTTGTTCCTTTCTACTTCAATATTTATTTTTTCACCTTCTTCATCACTTTTTAAGGTATATCCCTTTGCTGATGTAATTCTTGATAACTCTTTTCTAACACTATCACTAAGATCTTTACCTGATCGACCCAGAAACTGCTTAACTTCATCAAAAAATTTATTTTTAAATGCATCATTACCTTTTAATTCATCACGACCAATTTGTATTGTTTGAATTCTTCCGTGTACATCTTTAGCCTTGCACTCTAATACGTTATTCTTCAAATATAAATATAATTCCTTTGACTTAACATCTTTGTCCGATTTTGGTCTACTTTTTACTAACTTATACTTATCTTTTAGGATTTTTATCAAATCAATTTGAAGCTTACGTTCGTCTAATGGAGTATAATCTCTACCCATTACATCCTTCCATTCACCTGTAGTAAATTCAAAATTTCTAGTGTATGTCAGAGGAGAGTTAAAATGTTGAGCTTCTATATCTTCAGTAAAAATAAAAACATGTACTTTCGATTCTGTTTCCGCTACAATCTTTAAAGTCCTTGCTCCTTCAAAACGAAAATGTAATTCCTTTATGCCTAACTTATTATTAAGCTTAGTATCTAACACACTAGAAAACCAAGCTAAAAACCTATGAGGGAAAAAACCAGCTTTTTCACTAGAATGCAAATAAGATTGTATCTGATCAACCAAAGATTGAAACCTTACTTTGAAAGATTTATCTAGTAGATCTACTGGATCAGAACCAGCAGAGGTCATTTCCTGAAAAAGTAACTTTATTAACTCAAAATCTTTAAAATCCTGCGGTTTTTCTTGTTTCTGACTATTATTAACCATAACTGCCCCATGGTAATATTTTTTCAACTTTTTACAATTTGCATTCTTGCCTAGACCATATACCTATTTTTATTTAGTAACATAAACTTAAGTAACTGAATAATTTTATTTCCTAAAATAGAAGCACTAAACTTTACTTCTAACATCAGTAACTTCCTGCTGCACAGTTTCTACATTTAATAATGAACCTAGTGACTGATTTACCATTGAATCACCTACACTATTATCTAACTGCTTATCTCTCACTCTAGTGAATACCTTATATTCTGACTCATTAAGTTCCATAATAGATTGCATTTGCTCCTGACTGAGAGAATTGATAATTTCCGATAATACTTTAACGGCCTTGTTCTCTCTAATTAGACGAACAATTGAATCTCTGGATGACAATCTTACGCTTAAATCATGTAAATAGTGTTGTCTATGAGTTTCAAAGCCAGGACAATTCCACATAGAGGCAAGCATATCGCTGCCAAATTCAATAAAATTATCATCTGGTACAGAAACAATTGAATTTAATGCTGAAAACATTGACGTAGCATATTCCTCATAAGACAAATCTTCTGGCTTTAAATGTTTGAATAGTTTTTTGGCACTCTCAAAGGAATAATTTCTTCTTAATATACTTAAAGTATAATAACATTTATTTTGTCTAAAATCTCTTTTTAATAATTCATAATATTTATCTTCACGAAGGTACCGTAGGCAAAAATCAACCATACCAACATTGTCAGTAGAAAAATGTCCCTTATTATATGCTGCTTCCATTAATAAATCTTCTTTCCTTCTTAGGGGTATAGAATCAATTAATTGTAACTTATTCCAAAAAAACTCTAAGGCTTCCACATGCTTTTCTATCATTGCGCATCTAAAAGCGTAAACGTATGGATGCTCATTATTTAACTTTAACTGATGTTCCTGATTATTTATAGCGTGTGACCAGTAAATCATTAAAGCTCCTTTATTACATCCTTTAACTAAACTCTCTACTGGCTTGTTACCTAATGTTGATTTAAACTCCTCAAAAATAGCTTTAATCTCTTCCTCGAAACAGCACCAGCAAGCAATCCTGTAGCGATCAAAGAGATTAAGGAGATTTTTTTGCCCATCTTCAGCTTTTAAGATTAACAGCCTTTTCCCAATAGTATATCTATTGAGCGTAACTTGATTCGAAGCATTCTCTACTTCCCAACAAATTTTATTGCTGAAAACATTTTGAAAAAACAGAGCTTTTCTTTCTCCCCAACTTTCCATTAGTGGCCAGTATACACTATACCACTTTTTAATTTCCAACCTTTTAGATTCCTTATGAGGATCATCTTCTTTTACAGAAGCTAATAATACCTTTTCCGCATTATCCATAATTTCCTCCAGCTATTATTATATTTCTAGCATACTACTCTATCTTCAAACCTTGTCAATTCCTAATTTAAAAAATTTTTTTAGACTTGAGCAGCTTTTAATTAAAGCCTCTCAATAAGCTTAATATAAAGAATTTTATTTATTTTTGAATTCTGTTTTTATTATAAATTTAACTTAATTCTCCTCTGTTATTCTTGAACAAATTATTACTAATTTAGTATTCTTTCTTACTAAGAATTTAAATTATGTAGCCATTTTCAACAACTAAAAACAACATACATAAGAAGTGTTCATTTTTGAATCATGTAATATAGGAAGATCATTTGAACCTCATTCCTATTACCATAAAAAAAAGCTGCTATATTTTAGCTGAAGCTAATGCTAACCCAAAATATTATATTTACCGCATTTTACTTGTTATTATTCTCCTCTTTCTCTGAAAGGTGAGTACCTTCATTACTTTATACCACTATTAATATACCCTATTATGGTCTTTTTTACAGAATTAAAGAATGAAACGGAGAGAAAGTTTAGAGAGGGTGGAATGGTCCACCATAGCAACCTGTACGAACTTTTCTCTGTTTAGTTTTGTATTATTCTAAAAACCACAACAGTAGCCAATTCTACCTTGCATACATACATACCTTAGTATTCAATTATACTATAAAATAACCACATATTTTGTTTTCCATAATGTGACATTTTCAGCTCTTTTTCTCCAAAATATAGATACTTTTTTGTGGTTTTGAGAGTAAAGTAAGAGTAAATAAGTGGATTTTTGTTGGTGCTAGAGTAGTATGGTTTTACTAAAATTAAACAGCTTTCATAGTTATCCACCAATACTAGGCTTCTGTCCTAATGTTACACTCTTTAATTCAGTGCTTGGCTTATCTTTCTCACTGTTTTTCTTAGCAAAATTTTCTTTCAATTCTTCTAATACTTGCTAGAAACTAGGCTGCTGTTATAGTTGATTAATCTTCTTACTCGAGTTCTGATCATTTACAGGTGATAATAAATGAGGTTTTAACATTTTAGGTATCGGTAAAGGAGCTGAAATATTGCCAGTAGTGTTAGAGATTATAGATTTCTTGTTTTCCTATAACCTTACTAAACAAAGATTTTTTAACAGATGTTGGAGAAGATAAAGTGGTACTGGAGGTGGTGTTTGGATTTTGTGATGGATAGTTGGTTTTTGTTCCACCATAGTTATAATCTTTGTTAGATAGTTACAACAAATCTTAGTCAATAGATACCAGGAAATTTGCATAATTTGCCACATACTCAGCTAGGCTACAGTCTACTGTATTTTCATAATCATCGTTTATAATAGCATTATTTTCTCTTACCTCATTTGACTGACACCTGTTGTCACCTCTAGTGATAATAAAAGAAGGATTATCATATGTCTTACTTCCCATTTGATAATTAGTATAATGAAACTGATTCTGTGCGTCAAAATAACCAAGATCATTTATTAAAGAGCCAATTCTTTTACCTGCACTATTACCGTCTGTTTTATATTCGTACACATCTATCCCACGTTGATCAGTGTTAGAATATCGATCACTTGCCTTAACAATAAATGATGGATTAGAGCCATCTTTATTATAATAATGTGCAAGATCAATGTTTCTACTGCTTTTAATATGTGTTGCATCTATAAGATTATAATTACTTGATACTACTGCATAAAATGCATGACCATATTTGTTGCAGAAAGTAAGTTTATAATCTTCATCATTCTTTATTATCCGAAGAAAGTGAAAACTCTTAGGTAAATCTATACTTTCCTTATTTTTAGCAAAATGGTCATAAATATAAATTGTATTATCATAAAAATAATATCCCGTTGGTGAAAAAGCACCAATTATATTATTTTCTAATTCTATATTAGCTTCATACTTCCCTCCTGTTATTTCACCTCCTTTAGTGATTTCTACTGTGTATTCTTTTGAGACTGTGTTAATTCCTTTAGATAATTTTTCAGTTTTATTTATTATTTGGTCAAGTTTATCAGATAGATCTTGACTTATTGAACCAGAACCACTCACTTTTCCAGGCAATGCATTCATTTGATTGCTAAGTTGATCAAGCTTGTCATTAGTGGCTAATTTATCAATTCTATTATTAACCAATATATTAAATTGATTATATTTCTCAGTTAATTCCTCGATTTTATCAGGCAATTGTGTATTCTTCAAAATTAATTCTGTCAGCTGAATAGATATTGATTCATCTTTTGTAATTAATTTTTCTAATGCATCAGATAGTACCTGATTTTTATCATTTAATGACTTAATTGATTTTAAAGCAGATTGAATATCTCTACTTATAATATTAAGATCAGCCATATTTTTCTCTATTTTAATAAAATTAAACTTGATTCATTATTAGGGTTAACGAAATCTCTCCCATTAACCCCTGTTTGTTATATAAGATTATCTGCTGCTAATTCATCGCTAGAATCAACGCCTTCCATTCTATCAAATCTACTCTGCATAGTATTATACAGACCCTTTATCTGCTCAGATAAAGAATTATTTTTACTTATTACCATGTCATTCAAATCATCAAATCTTGTAGATAGAATTTGATTCTTTTGATTAACTAACTCTTTAGTTTCTAGAAATTTGTTGTTTAGATCTTCATTTTTCATATTAACTAATTTTTTAGTTTCTTCAAATTTGCTAAGTAGTTCTTCATTGTTGCTTGTTACCAAGCTGCGCAAGTTTAGAACATTTTTATTTATATCTCCCATGTTAGCCATGGCCATTAAAGGCCGTACTTCTTCAAATTCACTCATATATAACTCCCTAATTTAATAATTAATATTACTAATTTTATAATAAAGAGATTAATTTTATGTTAAAATTACAATATAAAATTCTTTTTATATTTAAGTTTATCAAGCAATTGATGATTTAGCATTATCTGATTAAGTTCTGTTTGGTACATTTTAATAAACCAACCACATTTTTTACGACTGGCTTGCAAGTTTCTAATTTTCCATTTTCTTTTCAGTCAGACTACATGTTTTTGCTATAGCTGATATACTATGCTTTTTTGCTGCACATTTAGGTATATAATTCTAGAGTATGATGGTGTAATATATGAGAAGTTATTATCAAAGATGAGCTAAATATTGCATGGGTGCACCAAACAACAAAGATAATTATGCAAAAGCAATACAAAATAGTCAAATAGCAAAACTTTCTGAGTGCTACAATCTCAATCCAAAAACTATTTTGTAAAATGGAAAAAGCGCTTTTCACTATGATGTAGGTTTATAAGGTCAATAGCTTTAACTAAGAAGAAAGAGGCTATACTTTTCGTAGAACTTTCCTTTGAATGATTGTCTTTATTCTTTGCAAGCAACAATTCAACACTTTCAATTTATATTGTTGTTTGCAAAAGTATGATATTAGCAGGTTGTTAAAAATTGAAGAAGAGGTGAAAAATAAAAAGAAGCTTACCTATCAGGTATTTCATATTGATATCATTGAAGTTAAAACGAAAGAAAACAAATTACGGCTACCATGGTAAGACGCTGTGCCAAACCTTTTTTAATAGTAGCTTTTTAGAAAAATATTGGTAACACACAACTGATAGTAATTTTAACTACCTTAATGATACTATTATTAGTTGTTCATATCAGATCAAGTTTTATATTTTATGCATAAATTATCCATATTACTTAATAACCTTCTGATTGTGGCAATATTTCATCATCAACAGCACCAGCCACTTGATCAAACCTAGTTTCCATTCTATTATATAGATCTAGTAACTCCTTAGATAATTGATCACTCTTTCTATTTACTAAGCTAGTAATGTCACGCAATTCATCAGATAATCTATCACTCTTGCCTGTAATTAAAGCATTAGTATCTTGTAGTTTTTTGTCAATGGCATCTATCTTCATGTCATTACTGATTAATGATTGAATATTTTTCTCTAGTGTAGCAACTTGATTTTCTAGGTTTTTCTTTTGTTCAATTAATAATTGAAGTTTTTCCACTGGATTTAAATTAGACTTATCTGACATATATTATCTCCCATTGATTATTTTTAATATTGTTTATAATTATACACGGCTTCTAATAATTTTGAAACTTAACAAAAAAGTATTTCTCATTAAGTTTCATTATTTACCTACAGAACATCACTATCAGATGAATGTTCTAGTGAGCTACTATGTATAGTATCAAAAACTGCTTTATGAGCAGGAGAAAATGTATAAAGTTTCTCAAACACCGAAGGCAATCCATCAAATTTATAAGATAATTCTATATTCACCTTAGTTGAAAGATCTGAATCATCTTTATTATTCAAACTTTCTATTGTTTTTTCTAATTTACTTACCTGATCTTCTAGGCTTTTCTTTTGTTCAATTAATAATTGAAGCTTTTCCAACACGTTTAAATTAGGTTTGTTTGACATATATTACTCCTATAATAAAAAAATTAAAATGTTATTAATTAAGCTAAACTTATACACTGATAAAATCATAGCTTGAAATACTATAAGTTGGATTAGATTCATCATATGCTACTCCTTCGATCATTTCATTGAATTTATCAAGTGCGCTTTGTAAAGCTATGTTTTTTTTAACTAAAATATCAATTTCATTGTTTAACTTTATTCTCTCCTCTGTGAGCTGTCGATTTTTTGTATAGAATTCATTACTTTGATTCATTAAATTCTTAAGATCAGTTTGATAGACATCCCGCGCAGTTATGAGTTTTTGATCATATTCTAATCGTAAATCATCACGTGCACGAACAAGTTGACTTATTGAATCATTGTATCTTTCTCTCTCCCCTTGACAACTTTTATAATCTGATTGCAACTGAGCGAGTGATCCTTGAATAGTACCGTTTGTCAGTGTTAGTTCATCTATTTTGTTGTTACATTTTTTAAGATCTTCAATACAGTTTTCAATGGCATATACCATATATACCTCCTTAATTCATTAATTAATATTATTAATATTACAATAAAGAGATTAATTTTATGTTAATTTTATGTAATTGAATTCTTCTGTTGTAGCATGTTCCTATTATTAACGATATCTCTACTTTAATATTTACCTTATTTACACACAATATAGAAACTACTATTGAACATTTTTAAAGTCTTAGCATTACTTGATAAGACTAAATACTTAGTTTCTTCTAAATTTACGAACATGTTTAATTTTATATATTTTAATATAAAACTTGACTTTTTTAATAAAAAGTATTAATATATTGTTTATCTTTAATAAAGGTAAAAATATGAATTTTAATGAACACGTCAAAGACAATATTTTAGATTTAAAAGGATTAACTCAGATTAAGATACAAGATTTGATAAGTTTCTTACAAAAAAGTCCACACATTATACGCCTTAGTTTAGTTGATAGCTACATTAGCGATGTAGGCATAAAAGCTCTGGCTGAATCTCCATGTTTAGAAAAACTTGAACAACTTAATTTATATCAGAATAACATTAATGCTGAAGGTGCAATAGCTCTAGCTGAATCTTCGTATTTATTAAATCTCAAACAACTTGATTTAGGGTTGAATAACATTGGTGCTGCAGGTGCAGAAGCTCTAGCTGAATCTAAAAATTTAAGAAACCTTGAACAACTTGATTTAAGGTGGAATAATATTGGTGCTGCAGGTGCAGAAGCTCTAGCTAAATCTCCATATTTAGTACATCTTAAACAACTTGATTGGGGTTTAAACTATATTGGCGCTGAAGCTACAAAAACTCTAGCTGAATCTAGAAACTTAGAAGCTCTTAAACAATTTGCTTTATATGGTAACAATATTGGCGATGTAGGTGCCAAAGCTCTAGCTAAATCTCCATATTTAGTAAATCTTGAGCAATTTGATTTAAACACCAATTATATTGGTGCCATAGGTGCAAAAGCTTTAGCTGAATCTGAAAATTTAGAAAATCTTAAGCACCTTAATTTAAAGGGTAATCACATTGGTGTTACAGGCGCAAAAGCTTTAGCTGAATCTCCATATTTGGTGCATCTTGAACAACTTGATTTAGAGTCCAATAGCATTGGTGATATAGGTGTAAGAGCTTTAGCTGAATCTAGAAACCTAGGAACTCTTGAGCAACTTAATTTAAGGAATAATCTTATTGGTGCTACAGGTGCAGAATTTCTAGCTGAATCTCCATATTTGGTGCATCTTAAACAACTTGATTTAGAGTCCAATAGCATTGGTGATATAGGTGCAAGAGCTTTAGCTAAATCTAAAAATTTAGGAACCCTTGAACAACTTAATTTAAAGGGTAATCACATTAGTGCTGAAGGTGCAGAATTTCTAGCTGAATCTCCATATTTAGTCAATCTTGAATCAAACTTGATTTAGGTATGAATTGCACTTAAAGAAGCAAGTGCTACGGAGCAAAAATCGTAATATATAAGGATTTGAGCTCCGTAATAATTATCTTTAGAAGTAGAGTTTCAAAAGAGATCCATCCAGCTTAAACTATAGTCATTCTCATAACTCTTCAAACAAGGTTATAGCTTAATCCACAAAAGCAGAGATATTTCTAAAGATAGAGTAAATGACATAAAAAAATTAGGAAGCATATTGGAGATATTCAACAAACTACATACGTTAAATTATTAGTCAATCCAGTAAGTTTAATGTGTATATCCTGATCTGGGAGTGTCTTTTATAGATCTTATAGTAAATTATAATGAGCTTTTGAATCAAAATTCTGACTATGACTCACCTATTTTTATAGAGCAAAGAGAAAGGTTTTAAGATTATGAACAGCTATTAGCTACAAAGTTCACATTAGGTGATGACATCCAGTCGTTAGAAAAGAATATCTTCAAAGAGAACAGCCTCATTACTGATGAAACTCCCAAGTTATGGATAGCAAAATAATAAACAGTAATCAGCAACAGAAGGCCACTCCAATAAAAAAGGCTATATATGCCACTATGACAATTTCTCCATTCATAGCAGTAGGGATTGATGCTGAAGTAACTTTATTAGCTGAAATAGTGGAATTTAATCCTATAATTGCTGCTGGTATTTTTATTGGAATGTCAGTCCTTTCAGCTGTATGTTTCGCTATAGTAAAAATTAATGAAGAAAAAGGTGAGAATTCAAGTATAAATTCATATATTACTCTTGAAAGTAAGTTTATTCCTGAATATGTTAAAAGCAGTGGAGCAACAATTCCTGATCCAGTACATGTAAATTAATTAGCAGTGCAGGGGAGTGTTCGACAAACTGTGTCAAACCATATTTTTAGTTCAACTCAATTTTTAACCTACAAGGAAAAAAGATATCAAGTTGAGATATAGTTAGAGCCCAATTAGGCAAAGCCATAGCCCATTT
>BNGT01000008.1 GCA_016860565.1 Candidatus Mesenet longicola
GGTTAACACCCTCGCCTTGAGCTTTAGTATTTTTAGTTTATTTATAAATACACAGTACGTTTGATTTAATGTAGTACTAAATACAGATATTTACAGATGAAATAGCTGTGATCAGAGAAACATAAATTACGTAGATATTGTAAGTGGCAATTTACATATTCTATGCCATCCAACAATATATCAAACCAAGAATTCGAACAATTAAAAAAAGATATTGGATCTATTTGCTGTCACTGTTGGTAATGTAAATTCTTCAGACGTACAGAAATATATTGCAGAGCAAGAAGTTCATAATAAACATTTCTGAGTTTTAAAATTTGTTTTATAAGCTTTTACTCATACTACCTGCTTTAGCTATTGATGAAATCTCTCGCATATGCTATTAGTTTAGAATGTTTTCAATAGATCTTGTAGCTGTATATTTTCTAGACAAGGCCGTTAAGAAGTTGTTAGATTGCAAAAGAATTAGTGTTTGTACTAAAGATAGAGCAGTGCAAGAAATAGAGAAGATGCAGCATGAGCAAGCCTTAGTAATAAAAAAACAAATAGCAAAAAGTATAGACAAAAATTCATTAATTAGTGCTGTCAGGAGTGGTTATTTGAAAGAGGTCAAAATGATGTAATTGAGTATGTACTAATGCTTGTTGCTCAAAATGGCCATAAAGAAATCGCAGAAATTCTACGAAGCAGAGCGTGTACCTGCTATCAAATGTTACTTTACAATAAGGCTGTGAAGAGAGAAAAAATGTAACTTGCTGTACTACTCTATAATTTTTAATCTCCTTTTTAAAAATTAAGATTTTTACTATTAAAGAATCAGTTACTTGATTGTTATAGTTGCAGTTGTTTTGATAGTAAGGTATCATTTAACTTTTAAATAGCGGTCGTGGTGGAATTGGTAGACACGCAGCGTTGAGGTCGCTGTGGTTTATAGCCTTGGAAGTTCGAGTCTTCTCGACCGCACAAAATATACCTAAAAATTATGACATTTTACAATAAAGAGAAAAATAGTGTTGAAAGGGCATTAAGTGAAATAAGGCGTGGTATGCCAATAATTGTATTTGATCATAACTCTTACATTCTATTTGCTGCTGTTGAGATATTAGAAGAGGATTTATTTGAGAAATATAAAATAATTACAAGCAACATCTATGTTGTAATTACTGCAAATAAATTACAGCATATGACAAAAGATTATGATATTGGCAAAGAAAAATTTTTTCGACTACAGATAGACAATTTTGAAGACTTAAGTGATATTTTAAATTGGCATAAGCAGCAGAATTATCAAATACAGAATATAAAAAAACATAAAGCGCTTGATGAATATGCTATTAGCCTACTGAAAATGACAGAATTACTTCCACTTGCTCTAGTTGTAGATATGGAATTTAAAAACGATGTAGCAATGCAGAAATGGTGTAGTGAAAATGATGTAATATATCTAAAAAAATCTAATATTATAAATTACAAACAAAATAATGATTTGTATGAAGTATGCAAAACACCATTATTGTTAAGTAATTGTAAAGAAGTAAGTGTTATAGTATATAGAACTATTTACAATAGTAAGGAACATTACGCAATTATAATTGGTAAGCCAGATTATAACGAACCTCTAGTGAGGGTGCATTCTTCATGTTACACTGGAGATTTATTAAAAAGCCTCTCATGTGACTGTTATAATCAACTGCATGATGCTATAGCTATGATGACAAATACGGATGGAGGAATTATATTATATTTAAATCAAGATGGAAGGGGCATTGGTTTAATTAATAAATTAAGAGCATATAGCTTGCAGATGAATTACAAATTTGATACCGTAGACGCAAATGCAATGTTAGGATTTGATGATGATGAAAGAGATTTTGTACATGCAGCTAATATTCTTAAAAAGTTAGATATAGTAAAAATTTGCCTACTTACAAATAACCCAAAAAAGGTAATAGAATTGGAAAGATATGGAATTAAGATAATAAAAAGAGTAGAACTTATCACACAGTATAATCAATATAATGATTCGTATATACAAACAAAATTTAAGCGTTTAGGTCATATTGAACCTAAGTAAGATTCTAAGTAGGATACCATGTTCAAGTTTTTAAAAAAAAAAAATGATATAAAAAATAGTGATAACAATATTGAACATCAGCAAAATAACTGGTATTCAAACCGTTACAATCTAATAGTAATACAGAGGAATGTTTTACTTCTATTGTTGTTGCTACTGTTTGGAGTAATAACAATAAGCATTGTAACTATTTTAAAAGTTAGTACAAGTAAGACTATAGAACCATTTGTTGTAGAAATAGAAAAGAAGTCCGGTATAGTGACTTTAGTAAATCCAATAACAGTGAAGCAATATTCTGCTGATGAAGTTCTAAACAATCACTTTATTGTAGAATACATTAGGATACGTGAGCTTTTTGATCCTAATAATTTTCAATATAATTACCATATAAAAGTTAGGATGTTTTCTACTCAAAAAGTTTACACTGAATTTAGAAATTTTATAAATCCAAACAATGCAAATAGTCCCGTTAATCTATATGCAAATGTGAGTGATAGCGAGTTAAAAATTCGTTCTATTCAAAATTTGAGCCCTGGTCAAGTACAAGTAAGATTTACTCTAGAATTTAATGAAAAAAATGGTAATATCATAAAAAAGGATAAAATTGCTACTTTGTCATTTGAGTATGTATCTATGGAAATGAATGAGCAACAAAGATATATTAATCCTTTGGGTTTTCGTATAACTTATTACAGGTCAGATAATGAGTTTCTATAAAATATTATTAAGTTTTTGTCTATTTGTTAGCACAGGTATATCAGCAGCTATAGCTTTAAATCGTGATGTTCCCATTGCAGTAGATAGTAGGGTAAAAACTTTTGTATATAGCCCAAATGAGGTTTTTACAGTAGTTTTAAGTCACGGTTATCATTCTTATATTGAATTTGATGAAGGAGAATTAGTCCAAACAATTGCTATGGGTGATTCGGTAAGCTGGAAAGTGAGAAATATCGGTAACAGACTTTTTATAATGCCAGTTGAGCCAAATGGTAAAACAAACATGATTGTAATTACCAGCAAAAGAAGGAGCTACGTATTTGATATCATATGCAAGGCTGACCTTACTAAGCAGATAAGTCAAAATTATGATTTTTCTGCAGAAAGGGATTTGTCATATATAATACGCTTTTACTATCCAAAAAATGAAAATGAATTTGATTATGACAAGCCTACAGCTACTACACCAGTGGAGATGCACTATAGTGAAGAAAAATTAGACAAAATAATAGAAACAAACAACACAAAACTTAATTACATTTATAATGCAGGAGAAAATAGTGATGATATAGTACCGAGCGAGTTGTTTGATGATGGGTCTTTAACATATTTTAAATTTAAAGATGATAATATACCAAAAATTTTTATAAAAGATAAAAAGGGTAATGAAATGCCGTGCAAAATGTTATCATTTAATGATTACATTGTAATAAAAGGAGTGCATAAAAGATTGCTTATGCGTTATAAAAGCAAATACGTTGAAGTTGTAAATAATAGCTAAAGTGGTTAAGTTATGGTAGATGATAATGATACTAAAAGAGATAGTGAATTACAACAATCAGAAATTGAGAGCAGTGTTAATATTGTTGGTGTAAGTAGGAAAAAAAGAATAGTAATACTAGCCATTATGTTGTTAGCTGGTGGTTTAATATATCATTTATACTTTAACAATGATAAAGTTCAAGAGGAAAAAAAACAAGATATTAATAAATTAATTGAAGAATCCGAACAAGTTCCACAAGAAATTTTTCCTCCTGTAGTAGTTCCAAATCAGCTACCAGAATTACCACCAATAGTTATGCCTTCAGTAATACCCTTGTTGCCTTCTCCTGTTTTAGAAAAACCTAAAGTTCCTAAATTACCTGAAATGTCCGAGTCTGCTAGTCAAATTCCTACTCCACCTAAATCAACAATTGCACCTCAAGTTTCACAGCTACCTCTTGGAGCTAGCGGTTATTCACGAGAGAGAAGAGGCACACAAATGCTAGTAATGAGCAATGATAGGTCATTATCGTCAAGTAGTAATGAAGGTAGCGGCAACAAAAAGAAAGGTGCTATTTCACGTGCTATGCAAAAAACTGCAGCAGCACAATCAAGCGCAACAAGTATGGAGCTATTGAATTTTATGATTGCTCAGGGAAAAATAATTGATGCAGTACTAGAAACGTCAGTTAATACTGATTTAACTGGAATGATACGTGCTATAATTAGTCGAGATGTTTATGCTGAAGCAGGAGATATAGTGCTAATTCCTAAGGGATCAAGATTAATAGGGCAGTACTCATTTGATAATCAGCCTGGGCAAAGGCGTATTGATATTATATGGAATAGAATAATGCTTCCTCATGGAGTAGATATTGCAGTGAATTCTCCTGGTGTAGATGAACTTGGTAGGCAAGGATTATCAGCTATTGTCGATGATAAGATATATGATGCACTAATTTCTACAATACTTTTAGCTGGAGTTTCATTTGGCACAGCTTATTCAGCTTCACAAATACAGGGAGCAAATCAGGCTATTACAATTGTAACTGACTCTGATGGTAAGCAAAAAACTACTGCCCCTCTTTTGACTCAATCAATATCGCAAGCCATTAATGATGTTTCTAATTCTATAAAAAATATTATTAACAGGTATACAAATACAAAGCCGACAGCTTATATTGATCAAGGCACTTTAGTTAAAATCTTTGTAAATCAAGATATCTTTTTCCCCCCTGAATCAATAAAATTAACAAAAATTATACAATGAGTCAAAGTGAAGAAGCATTAAACACATATCTCAAGCCGTTAGAAGCAATTTTCAAAGAAGAAGGGATTAATGAGATCTCAATTAATAAGCCAGGCGAAGTGTGGATAGAAAAACATGGTGAGATAAGATGTGATGCAGTACCAAGCATTGATTTTAATCATCTAAGGCAATTAGGGCAGTTAATAGCACAAAATACTTCCCAGGAAATCAGTGCTGAAAGGCCACTTCTTTCTGCAACTTTACCTAATGGTTATCGTATACAAGTGGTATTTCCACCAGCTTGTGAGACAAGTACAGTAGTTATGTCTATTAGAAAACCTTCAGCAATGCAGTTAACTCTTGATGAGTATGAAAAAAAAGGAGCGTTTTCAAATACTATTACCGAAAATGTAGAAGATAGCACTGAAACTGTTTTAAGTTCTTTATTGCAACAGAAGAAAGTAAAAGATTTTCTGCAGTATGCAATAAAGGGTAAAAAAAACATTATAATTAGTGGTGGTACTTCAACTGGTAAAACTACTTTTACTAATGCTGCTTTGCGTACTATTCCACAAAATGAAAGATTAATTACTGTTGAAGATGCAAGAGAAGTTGTACTTAATGATCACCCAAATAGAGTACATCTTATTGCTTCAAAAGGAGGGCAAGGCAGAGCAAAAGTAACTACGCAAGATTTAATAGAAGCATGCTTACGTTTAAGGCCTGATAGGATTATAGTTGGAGAGTTGCGTGGAGTTGAAGCATTTAGTTTTCTACGTGCTATTAATACAGGCCATCCAGGTTCGATATCTACTTTACATGCAGATACCCCAAGAATGGCACTTGAACAATTAAAGCTAATGGTTATGCAAGCAAATATTGGTATTCCACCAGAGCAAATAATGGAATATATTATAAATGTAGTTAATATAGTAATTCAATTAAAACGAGCTATCAATGGTATAAGATATGTATCCGAAATATTGTTTACTAGTACTTTACGCCAAAATATTTATAAATAGCTAAGTCAGGATCATACTTATGAGTCAGAAAGGCCAAGGGACAAATCATGTACGTAATATTTTAGCAGCAAGTATAATACTTATTACTGTACTGGAATTTTGTTTTTATATTTCTGGTATATTATTTGTTCTTTTTGTATGGGGTCCCGATTATGTGGATTTTAAAGCTATAAATCCAAGTTTAACTCAATTTCCAGATCGGTTGTGGCCAACAATCCTTGTTTATATTGCAGATGCTTGGAACAATCCAAGCAATTACAGTTTCATGATAAAAGTTAAATTGCTTACATCTACTACGATTCCATTTTTAATTTTGACCGTAATATTGTGGAACATGAGGGAAACAATAATTGAGTGGAGATTGTTTAAGAAAAAGGAATCCTTACATGGAGATTCAAAATGGGCATTAGAGAAGGATATACGTAAAGCTGGTTTAAGAAGCAAAAAGGGGATACTTCTTGGTAAAGATAAAAAAGGTTATTTTATTGCAAGTGGGTATCAACATGCACTACTATTTGCACCAACAGGATCTGGTAAAGGTGTAGGGTTTGTAATTCCAAATTTATTATTTTGGACTGATTCTGTGATTGTACATGATATAAAACTGGAAAATTACGAATTGACAAGTGGATGGAGAAAGCAACAAAAACAAGAAGTTTTTGTCTGGAATCCAGCCCAACCAGATGGGGTTAGCCACTGTTATAACCCTCTAGATTGGATTAGTAGTAAACCAGGACAAATGGTAGATGATGTGCAAAAAATAGCTAATCTTATAATGCCTGAACAAGATTTTTGGCAAAACGAAGCACGGAGTTTATTTGTAGGTGTAGTGCTTTATCTACTTGCTGCTTCAGAAAAAGTTAAATCTTTTGGAGAAGTAGTACGCACAATGCGTAGTGATGATGTTGTGTATAATCTTGCTGTTGTTTTAGATACTATAGGAAAAATAATACACCCTGTAGCATATATGAATATTGCAGCTTTTTTACAAAAAGCCGATAAAGAAAGATCTGGTGTTGTATCCACTATGAACTCTTCTTTGGAACTTTGGGCAAATCCTTTAATAGATACTGCAACTGCATCAAGTGATTTTAATATTCAAGATTTTAAAAGAAAAAAGGTTTCAGTATATGTTGGTTTAACACCTGATAACTTAAATAGGTTGCGACCGCTAATGCAGGTTTTTTACCAACAAGCAACAGAATTCTTATGTAGACGTTTACCTACAGAAGATGAGCCATATGGAGTATTGTTCTTAATGGATGAATTCCCAACTCTTGGAAAGATGGAACAATTCCAAACAGGAATAGCATATTTTCGTGGTTATAATGTAAGGTTGTTTTTAATAATTCAAGATACAGAGCAATTAAAAGGGATATATGAAGAAGCAGGAATGAATTCTTTTTTGTCAAATTCTACCTATAGAATAACTTTTGCTGCAAACAACATTGAAACAGCTAATTTAATATCACAGTTGATAGGTAATAAGACTGTACAACAGGAATCACTTAATAGACCTAAATTCTTAGACTTAAACCCAGCTTCAAGATCGCTACATATTTCAGACACACAAAGGGCTCTTTTATTACCACAAGAGATTATTATGTTGCCGCGTGATGAGCAGATAGTGCTAGTAGAATCAGCATATCCAATTAAATCTAAGAAAATTCAATACTATTCTGATAAAATATTCACGCGAAGGTTGTTTAAGAAAACCTTTGTCCCTGTACAAGAACCTTATGATCCAAATAATTCTTCTTTGAGGGTTAAAGAAAATAAAAAAGATGATGATTCTTTAGCAAAAAATGTTGATGAATTACCACCTTTGGATGAAAAGCAAGAGCAAAATTCTATAGATGAAAATGATCAACTTGAAGATATATATGATGAAGAAAATAGTAATTATGAAGAAGAAGATTATGAAGGTAATGTAAAAGAGGGATATGAAAGCGATGATTATATAGAAAATAATGTAGAAGAAGATCACGAATATAGTGAAAAGCCTAAAGAATAGTAAAATATTGTGTTGGGTGAGCTTTTAGAATATATAAATAAAAGGTTGGGGTTATTTCCTGTATTTGGTATTGAACTTGAATTTTATGTAGAAGAAGTAGATCAAAGAAAGATAGATCTCCTCTTTACAAAAGTAAGTGAAAATATGAATGTATCTTTCAATAAAGAGATTTCTGAGCATCAGTATGAGCTAAAAACTTCTACCTATAGCAAACTAAAAATTCTAGTACAGCATTTAAATTTAGCAAAAGAAATCATTTTTGAACGAATTAGTAGTTTAAAAGGTAAAGTTAGCTTTGAGGCAAAACCTTATATAAATAAAGCAGGCAGTGCACTAAATGTACATATAAGTCTACTAGATTTTAATAATTGTAATGTGTTTGCTGATCTTGATTCACAGCAGAAGAATTACTTCCTATATAGCGTTGGTGGATTGTGTGCCTTGATGAAAAAACACATGCTTTGTTTTGCTCCAAATGATAGTTCATATCTTAGATACAAATACCCTGATATCAACACACCCACTACTGTCAGTTGGGGAGGAAACAATAGAACTACTGCAATTAGATTGCCATATACTGCAGGTGATAAACAAAAATATAGATTAGAGCATAGAGTCCCTGGAGCAGATAGTGATGGTGAATCGGTATTTACTGCACTACTTAAAGGCATCATTTACGGAATTGAAGAAAAAGTTAATCCTCCTTTTAAAGTTTATGGTATTGCTTCTGATCCTCAATATAGTATGGATAAATTACCACTTAGCATAAATGAAGCTATGTTAAGCGCATAACAAAAATACTATTGAATTTTAATATAATTTATTATACGCTAAAAAGAACTTTTAGCTTGATAAAGCTGCTTAAATCTATCTTAGCATCTGTATGCAGTCTATGAAAAGAGTAAGATGAGCATAAGTTATATAAGATTATATTAGCAAAATTCATATCCAAAGTCGCGAGAAATTTGAGAAAATAAGGCTGATTTTGAAAAGTGCAAGATAAAATCAAAAAACTTGATTTTATATGATGTATTTTGTGAAGTTTTGAAAAGTAATGTTGTCTAAACAAAATGGTGCAATTGCTATGATTATTTTAAGAAATGGAGTAGGTATAGATAAAGAAAGCGTTTTGATTTAATTTGATTGCTGGAATTTATAATTTTCTATATGAGTTTTGAGAGGGATCTAGATATTTAATCCTATCAAATAATAGTAAGCATTTGAATAAAATAAGTAAAGCAAATAGAGGATATAGAAATAGCAGTATAGTATATGAAAAATAAGCTAAAAAAAACTGAAAGTTGAGACTTTTAAGAAAAGACTTAAAAAGCAAAAATCATCTAACAGAGTTTAGAAAAAGTGAAAGAATAGGTTACCTAAGATACGCGAGTAATATCAATGAACGAATTTATCAGCAATTGATACTCATTCTCATTTGCTAAATCGATAAGACAGCTCTGCTAAATAATATTTGATATTTGATTGACAAATGAAATTTCATTTAGGCATATCGATCATTCAAAACCCACAGACCAATGTTTCACAAAACTATGCAAATTATATTTCGCAATACAGTTCTTTAGAAGATTGATATTTTCTTATAATTACACAATCAGTTCTTCGGCTTGATATATTGCTTTCCAGAAAAATATTAAATCAAGATTCTTATTTTAATTCTTCTAATTGTCAGATTAAGTCTTGCCCGTACATTGAAACCAACCTTTAATTTAGTATCCTCATTTTCTGCTTTTAAGTTTTCTATTTCTAATTTCTCTATTTTTTGCTGTATATTTTTATATATAGATTAATCATATTACCCTACCTATTTTTTGGCTTATCTTTTTTATCTATTCTGCCGCTCTTTTATAAGGATATTATCTAAACAGTATTAGGTTTATAGTATTTATGATCTAGATATAAAGCATTAGTAAAAACCTCTAAGTTTACGAGCACGGCTTGGGTGCCTAAGTTTACGTAATGCTTTTGCTTCTATCTGCCTTATGCGTTCGCGTGTAACATTGAAAGTTTTGCCTACTTCTTCTAGAGTATGATCTCTTCCGCTTTTTCCTAAACCAAAACGCATACGCACAATCCTTTCTTCCTTTGGTGTTAAAGTAGCAAGAACCCTTGTAGTGATATCACGCAAATCAGCAAGTATTGCCGAATCTTCAGGTCTTGAGGCACGCTTATCTTCTATACAATCACCAAAAGTACTACTATCATCATCTCCTATTGGGCTTTCTAAACTAACCGGATCCTTTACTATTTTCATAATTTTACGTACTTTTTCAATAGGAATCATAAGTTTGTTACTGAGCTCTTCCACAGTAGGCTCGCAACCATTTTCATGAGTCATCTGTCTTAATGCTCTATTAATTTTGCTTATACTTTCAACCATATGAACAGGAACCCTAATAATCTTAGCCTGTTCAGGTATTGCTCTAGTAATAGATTGCCTGACCCACCAAGTAGCATATGTAGAGAATTTATAACCACGTTTGTAGTCAAATTTATCTACAGCCTTGATTAAGCCCATGTTTCCTTCTTGTACTAAATCGGAAAATGGTAATCCACGATTTAAATATTTTTTAGCAATAGAAACCACCAAACGCAAGTTAGCTTTTATCATTTTTTGCTTTGTTTCATTGAGGATTTTTTCGTGCTTTTGTATTCTAGATACTAATTCTTTAAATTCGTGTAAATTACTTTCCCCTAAAAGAGATTGTATTCTACATAACATTTCTTCTATATAAGAAGTTTTATCACGTAAAAGATCTTTCCACTCTCTGCTAGTATTTGCTTGATGTAGTAACATGTTATTATTATGCGCTTCTATAAACTCCTTACGGTTTATCTTGTAATTTTCAGCTAGAGAAATAATCTTTGCTTCTTCCGCAATAACGGATTTATTTAAGTCATAAATTTGTTTTTTTATTATTGAAACAGCGTTATCACTTAATTTTATCTGCAGTACAATTGCGTATATTTTATTATAAATTTCCTCATATTTATCACGGTAATCACTACTGGAGAGATTTTTTTTTTTATTTTTTAATTGTAATATTTGCTCTCCTAAACCAATGATTTCATCTAAAGCATTTATTACTTTAGGTAATAAGTCACTTTCCATTTGTAGTATTGACACATTGCTACTTGAAGATACCTTATCTTCATCTTCATGATCATCTTTTAAACCACTTTCATGATCATTTACTGTTTTACCTTTATCATGACCTTTATTATATGCACTATCATCGTCAGTCGAAGAGTTGTCTATGTCTTCATTCTCAGAATTATAATTAGCATCTAAATCTATAATTTCTCTAAGTAATATATTATTATTTATTAAATCATCACGCCACGAAGTTAGTATTTTTAGTGTCAAAGAAGATTCAGTTAGTGCTCCTAAAATATTTATCTTCTCACGTTCAATTTTTTCTGCTGTTTGTATCTCTTCTTCTCTAGATAAAAGCTTTACGGAGCTCATTTTATGCAAGTATATTCGTACAGGATCAGCTATTTGTCCAACCGATGGAGCATCAGCTGGTTCTCCTTCAATCTCACACTCTTTGTCAGTGCAAGCAAATTCATTTTCTTCATTTGTTTCAAGTACGTTAATACCAGAATCTTGCAACAGAGATACGGCTTCATCTACAAAATCTGATGAGAAGTCATCATCAGATATAATATCATTTATGTCGTCAATGGTAACATACCCACCTTTTTTTATTCCTTTTGTAACAAGATTTTTTATAATCTTTTGCTCATTTTCTTGCATATTACCGTTTGATTCCATACTTTTTAGAGTAAAGGCTTATATTTGTAACAGATGTTTTAAGTTACGTCAATTAGGTAAATAAAGTATTTACTTAGCTGCTTTACTCAAGCAACATTATATTTTACTTAACTTGCTTATTATTTCTACAAACTATCTAATAGATTATTAGAGCGGAAGAAGGGGATCGAACCCTCGACCTCAACCTTGGCAAGGTTGCGCTCTACCACTAAGCTACTCCCGCTTTCAAAGCTCTAATAATATAAAGCTATTTCATGTAATAGACAATAAAAAACATCTCAAATGATTTTAATGTCTCTCATCGGGGATTGTAAAAATCCCCCGCCTTGAAGCGAAGGAAAGAATATAATAAATTATGTACACGACTTTATAGGTATAATGCACATTCTAAGTATGATATGAATTAGTCTGGATTCCAAAATATCGTAAAAGATGGGGCTGTCAGAACAAGGGAGTTACTTAGACAATGGAAAATATCTGGTAAATTGATTACATACGTATGTTCGTTTCCTCAGCAAAGTGTTAGTAAAATTGCACAGCTTTTAAAAGGAACAAGCTCAAAATGCAAGATTTTTCCAGTTTGCATAAGCAATTTTGGGGATTGTGGGCAAGTTAGCTGTCAGTTCTGGAACCATTACTGACGAAAAGAATATATTTCTATACAAGAAGGTGAGCCAGTTCACAACAACTTCAAATTGATTAAATTTACCTTATAGGTGATAGTTGTTGAGTTCAGATCCGCAAGTAATAGCAGCAAAAATGGAATAATGTAAGATGCAATTAATCTTTATTAAATGCAAAGTGGGAAATCTAGTATAAGTTTAGGCAATTTTGGAAAGTTAAAAATTACATCTAATGTTACTTTACAAGATATTAAGGAGTTTTGTAAAGTTAATGAACCACTAGATGAATATACTAAGTATGATGTACTTAAAAGTATAATTAATCATCTGCACAGCTTAGATGATGATGCTGATCAAAATGAAATTTATTTCAGTATAATGCGTTTTATCTATAAAAAAGGGTTTGATTTCAACAAAAAACATTCTCCTGGGAATTATGGAAATACTCAATTGTTGTGGGATATTTCTTATGGTAGGGCTATCACTCCAGAAGCTTCATTAATATTACTACGTGAATTTGACGCTAATCCATTTATCTGTGACAAAGATAACAAGAATGCTTTACATTTTTTGTTACTTAAAGGCCATGATGTGCAAAGATGCATAGTTGATGAAGTATTAAATCACAAGGATATTAAAAAGCATATTGATGATAAGACCATATATGGTGATACTGCTCTTCACATTGCCTGTGCAAGAAGAGATGAAAAATTTATAACTCAACTACTAGAAAAAGGAGCGAGTTTAGAAATTAAGAATAAAAATGGACAAATACCTACTGATATGCTTCATTTAAATGAACAAGAGAGGTTAGAGTTTTTATCATCAGAAGCATATCTTGATCCTAGTACAGTAATTGATCGTGATCTTGAACATCTAGCTACCATTAATAAAGAAATTTTTAATTCAGATCCACAAGCAATAGTAGAAAAAATACAAGAAATAAGAGAGGTAACAATAAAGGAAAGGCCAGAAGTTTCACAAAATCCTACATTGTCTAAACCAATGGAGCAAAGCCATTCTATATAGCAATTTCTTTAAAGATACTCTTCCTTGTCAAAAAAGGAAAATAGCGTACCCTTTAAGCAATGTGCTTAAAAAATAATTATGAAATATAAAGAAGTTGAGAGCAATCCAAATTTTGTTGCTATAGAAGAAGAAATTTTAGATTTTTGGGATAAAAATAAAACCTTTAGGCAATCAATTGAAAATCGTCCTAAAGACAACTGTTTTGTTTTTTACGATGGTCCGCCATTTGCTAATGGTCTGCCCCACTATGGTCATCTGCTTACAGGCTTTATAAAAGATGCATTTGCTAGATACCAAACAATGCTAGGTAAAAGAGTGGAGAGAAGGTTTGGTTGGGATTGCCATGGACTACCAGCCGAGATGGGAGCTGAAAAGGAACTTGGTATATCTGGTAGAGTAGCAATAGAGAAGTTTGGCGTTGAAAAATTCAACAGCCACTGCAGATCTTCTGTGATGAAATACGCTGCAGAGTGGGAGAAATACGTAAATAGACAAGCTCGTTGGGTTGATTTTCATAATGACTATAAGACTATGGACAAGTCATTTATGGAATCAGTAATTTGGGCTTTTAAGAAGCTTTACAATAAGGGCTTGGTATATGAATCAGTCAGAGTTGTTCCCTATAGCTGGGCATGCGAAACTCCACTATCTAATTTCGAAACAAGAATAGACAATGCCTATAGACAAAAAGTAAGTAAATCAGTAACAGTTGCCTTTGAATTATCAGAAAAACCTAAATCTGTTGCTAGCAATATCAGCAAATGTAAGTTACTTGCTTGGACGACAACTCCGTGGACTTTACCCAGTAACTTAGCTTTAGCAATAGGCAAAGATATAGAATATTTAAGCGCAATAGTGAATGGCGAGTTATATATTTTTGCCAAAAATTATATGCAGAAATTTATAGATCATTGTCAGCAGAGCAATATTGCTTATTCAACATATGATATAAAATTTAGAGCAGAAGATTTAGCTCATCTTTCCTATAAGCCACTGTTTGATTACTTTAAAGATACAAAAAATGCATTTCATGTTTTAATTGCAGATTATGTAACAGAAGAAGATGGCACAGGCATTGTACACACAGCACCAGGATTTGGTGAAGATGACTTTTTTCTTTGTCGAAAGCATAATATAGAAACTATCTGCCCTATAGATAGTGGTGGCAAGTTTACTGCAGTTGTTTCAGATCTAGCTGGCATGCATGTATTTGATACAAATGACATAATAATTAAAAAATTGAAAGAAAAAGGTTTGTGGTTTAAGACTGAACAATATGTACATAATTATCCGCATTGCTGGCGCACAGATACTCCTTTGATTTATCGTGCCATGCCTTCATGGTACGTTGCTGTGACTCAATTCAAAGATAGAATGGTAGAATTAAATCAAAGTGTCAATTGGGTACCACAACATGTAAGAGATGGACAGTTTGGCAAGTGGTTAGAAGGAGCTCATGACTGGTCTATTTCACGTAATCGTTTTTGGGGAACACCAATACCGGTATGGAGATCAGATGACCCTAAATATCCACGAATAGATGTTTATGGCTCAATTGCAGAACTAGAAAAAGATTTTAGTATAAAAATAGAAGATCTGCATCTACCGTTTATCGATAGTCTTGTGCGTTCAAATCCTGATGATCCAACTGGTAAATCGACAATGCGTCGTGTTTCTGACGTTTTTGACTGTTGGTTTGAGTCAGGTTCTATGCCATTTGCACAAATTCATTATCCATTTGAAAATAAGGAATGGTTTGAACCTGCAGATTTCATCACCGAATACGTAGCACAAACACGAGGTTGGTTTTATACTTTATTTGTTTTATCTACTGCACTGTTTGATCGTCCACCATTTAAAAATTGCATATGTCATGGAGTTGTTCTTGATACCCAAGGACAAAAGTTATCTAAGCGTCTTAACAATTACGCAGATCCCATGGAGATGTTTAATAAATACGGCTCAGATTCTCTACGCTTTCTTATGCTTTCTAACTCGATTGTCTGCGGTGGAAATCTACTTCTAGATAAAGAAGGAAATATGATAAAAGACATCCTTAGAGGGGTGATAAAACCTATATGGAATAGTTACCATTTCTTTGTTATGTACGCAAACGTTGACGGCGTAAAAGCCAAAATATGTGAGGAGTTTAAAGCTACTGTTGATCGCTACATAATTGCTAAATGCTTTGAAGCAGTTGCAAATATCAAAGATTCAATGGACTCATACGATGCGCAAAATGCATGTAAAGCAATCACAGATTTTTTTGAAGTGCTAAATAATTGGTACATACGTAGAAGCCGCAGTCGTTTTTGGAGAAGTGAGATAGATCAAGATAAAATTGATGCTTATAATGCTTTGTATACTGTGCTTTACTATATACTGCGTGCTGCATCACCGCTTTTGCCACTTATTGCAGAGGCTATATGGCAAGGGCTCAAGTTTGAAGAGCAATCTATTCATTTAACTAATTTTCCTGAAAGTAAAAATTTTGATAAAGAACTGATAACAGAGATGGATTTGGTGCAAGATATATGTAACTCTGCTCTTTCGATACGTAATACTCATAAAATACGCATTCGTCAGCCTTTGAGTAAAATCACAATATATCACAAGAACTTAAGTAATTTGTCTGATGAATATCAAGAGATAATTAAAAGCGAAGTTAATGTTAAAACCCTTAAAATGGTAAATAATGTAGAAGAAATAGCGTCAGTAAAATTAAAATTAAACTTTCCTTTATTAGGAAAGAGAATGCCAGATAAAGTAAAAGATCTAATGCAATGTATAAAGCAAGGAGAATGGAGAATACTTGAAAATGGACAGCTGCTTGTAGGAAAAGATATATTGATAAAAGAAGAATATGAATTGCTTTTGCAAACAGATAACGTCTTTTCTTGCGTATTTGATAACAATAATGGGATAACTATACTAGATACAACTCTAGATGATAAATTAATCATAGAAGGGTTTGCTAGAGATCTGGTAAGGTTAATTCAAGAAACAAGAAAACAAGCAAACTTACACATATCTGACCGTATTGAGGTTATTGTGAGGACAGAGAACGATAATTTCAAAAATGTGATAAAAGAATGGGGAGAATATATAAAAGATCAAACTTTATCGACAAATTTATCAGTGAATGCAGAATTAGATAAAAGTAAAAATTATATCACTCATTCAGTAGAAAATCAGGATTTAGTTTTGCAAATATGTCTTAATTACCGTATATGACTTTAAAGATATCCATTCAGGAGAGCGGTTTTTACTTATCTAACAACATTTTTAAATTATTAAAATAGAAATTGTTCATTAAATATTCTTTCATCTAAAGAATGGTCATAATCAAACAGCAAAGTTATCTGCTTATTTAGACTTTTATAAATTTTTACTCTCAATATATTATGAAACTCTGTATAGTCAGAAACGATAGTTACCGATCGATTCTGTGGGTCAATAATCTCAAGTTCAACTAAATCATCATCAGATAATAGTGCACCACGCCAACGCCTAGGTCTAAACGGATTTATAGGAGTTAAAGCAAAAAGATTTGAATTTAGCGGCAAAATAGAACCACCAGCAGAAAAATTATATGCAGTGCTACCAGCTGGAGTTGAAAGCATTATTCCATCACCAACTAGTTTTTCCATTCTTAATTTATTATTGATAATTATTTTTATATGAACCACCCTATTGGTTTTTCTAAATAACGACACTTCATTGATAGCAACAGAGTGGTATCCTTGACCATTCACATCTGTAGCTTCCATTTCAAGCAAAGTTAGCTCAGTTGGCACTGCTTTATTTATATGCTGCACTAAATTTCCTTCTAAAGAATCGTTTAGTAAAACCCCTGTCTCTTCTAATGGTTTATTTAGTAAAAACCCTACTGTACCATAACTTATTCCGTATACAGGTATACCATTACCAATCACATAATTATGTAAACTATGTAACATAAATCCATCCCCCCCTATGACTAAAAGAAGGTCGATATCAGGTATTGATTCTTGCTGCTCTATATCAATAAAACTAGATCTTTTAAGAAAACTATATATCTGTTGCGATTTTACTGAATCTGCTACTGCATAAGCTATTTTTTTATATTTATTCATTATATAAAAGAATATATAAACTGTAACTTTTGAAAAACCTTAAAAAAAGTTTTTAAAAAAGATCGCCATACTTATCTTTAAATTTAGTTAATTTGCTAGTTTTTTTAATTGAATCAGCTAAATTTCCAGTCCATGCTGGATGATTATGTGGATCAATACTTAAGATTACTACATCCCCCTCTGAACCATAGGTTGAGCGTGTTTCAAATCTTTCACCATTGGTCATAACCACAGTAATTTTATGATAGTCAATATCATTTTTTTTCATGTTACCCTCATTATAAACTACGTTAAAAAGCACCATTTTTATTTATAAAGCATTTTACCTATTGTAACATAGATAAAACACTTTATATTTTATGATATTAAATAACTTTATACAACTCTATCTTCCTTATTAGATAATATGTATCACTCTCTTAAATAAAATCATTATTAGATAACATACCTATTTCTTCTTCATCATAATCAAAGATCCTAATTATTTGTGGACTGCTCTTATCAGCCTTCATGGAGAAAATATCTCCTTCGTCGTAATCACCAAACTCTATATCTTCATCAAGATTAACAGCTTTTGTATCAAGATACTTATATTTATCATCCATTTTAGCATATTTTTTGTTATCAGACAAAGCACGGCCTTTTTTATCACATAAGGCAAGTCCATATTCCCCTTCATCATCTTCTTCTAATTTTAAGTATTTAAATTTCTTTGGCATCTTGACAGTATCGCCAGTCTCACTATCCGTAATTCGCAAACTACCATTTATCATTTTATATGACATATCACTCAGATCTTCACTTATATTATTATAATTTTCTTCAAATGTTCGTACTACTTCATCATTATCAAATATTCTTTCAAAGAAAGCTTCATCATATACAGAAAAAGATTCATCATCAGATATGTGACTCACTAAATTTGGAAATTCTGCTTTAAAATGCTTTAAAGCATTCTTATAGAGATTATTATTATGAATAATGCTATCAATAACTTTAGGATAGCAGCGTTCTAGTAATGACACAAGTTTATGTCCATCTTTATAATAATCTTCTGGATTAAAAGTTGAACCCCCAGGGAGATTACTTCCTTCATGAATATAGTATGCTATTCCTTCTAAAAGAAACGATGTAAGACCATAATCTGCTTTTCCCCCACACGTAAGTCCAGGAGAACCGTTGCAATAAAATGTTAAACCATGAGCAAGCTCGTGCCTTAAATATTCTGTAAACCCTACTCCATCATCATCAAGTTTGTAAATACTCATCTTTGCAACATTATCACCATTCCAGTAAGGAGATGCAATCCCAGCAGCATCACTTCCTGTGTGTTTTGTAAAATCACCTCTGTTATCATATATATAAAGTTGAAGTTCACGCGGAGAATTAGATTTCTCAAGTTTAAATGATTTATTAAAATCGCTAAAAGTTTTTTTAATTTCTTTCTCTGCTGCCCCTAACTGATCATCACTCAAATCATTATAATGTATTCTCACTTTAAGATTATACTGAGAAAGATCTATCACTTCTTCTTCGTCTAATTCACCTTCATCTTGAATCTCATCTTCAAGAGGTTCTTCCCTTTCAGACAACATTGCTAACCCCTTTCCTACATTATGATGTGACAATGCATAACTAACTTGCATTCTTAGTGGCACATCATTGCCATCAACATAGTGATATGCGTTAAGGATATTTATCTGATCTAGATCAAATTGCCTTAAAAGATAATTTGCATATGAATACCCATAATTATCATAATCTTCTTTATTATCATGCAAAAAGAAAGTTATTGTTTTAGTGCCGTGATCTTCAATACCAAATAACTCTTCATACTCGTCAAAAGCATCTTTGATTTTGTGTTTAATTGCTTTTAACTCTTTAGCATCTAATTTATTATAGTGCAAAACTACTTGCATATCATCATCTAGTTGCACTATATCTTTTTTCGGAAGAACTCTTTCATTATGTGCAACCTGCGTGGCATCACTTAGAAATGCATCAACATCATCAGGATCTCTATACGTATACATTGTGTTTGAACTATGATCATAATGTCCATACTTACTATCTGATCCTGTATGTGCTTTATAGCTATTTCTCGTATCATATACATAAAATTGAATTGATTTACTAACATTGTTGTCGATTAATGCTTTAAAATTAGGGTACTCATCTTCTACTTCCTTAATCTGATTTACGATGTTTTCTACTATATCATCAGATATACTTTCATAGTACAATTTTGCTTTTAAACCATCAGAAAGCGTCATTGTTTTTTCGTTCTCAGGTCCAGGTCCATATCTAAATAATAAAGTATCTTCCTTTTCAAAAAATTCAGTGATCGCTGTACCTTTAGAATGTGTATCGTGAACATCAATTGCATTACCACTCAGCTCAGTGCTTTGTTTTAAAAATTTATTATCATCATCGATGTAATTGCCATCTGCTAGAGACAGCTTATATTCATCATTCTCTTTTGTAATTATAATTAAGGCCCTATTTTTATCATATATTTTAAAATCAGTTGAATGCTCATTTTTAAAATAGAACTTGTTTTTATTAATATAACCAATCTCATTAGTAAATGAGCCTGTTTCTTTACGACCATCGTATATAGATATTATAGATTTCGAGTTTGTAGGTTTTATAGAAAAGATCTTACCCAAATTTTCTTCTTTCCCTGTAATACCTTGAAGAGAATGTAAATCTACAAGTGCAAATGCTTCTTGTGCGTTATCAGTGTAAAGGAAATCTTTAGTTTGATTTCTGCAGGCTTGAGCATCCCTATACTCATTACCACCCTTATCGCAAAAAGCCAATTTGTAGTTACTATCAACCTTAACTAATTTCAAATTATGGTATTGCTTTGGTATAATTATAGAGTCTTGAGTTGCATGATTTAAAGCTTTAATTTCTCCTCTTGAAAATGAATATTCTACTGGAGAAAAAGCACCAATTTCTCCCCTATCATCAACTATCATTCCTATATAGTATTCTTCGTCTGTATTTTTATCTGTGCCAATATGATCTCCTTTTACCACTCGGAAGGCATTTAAATCCCTTACTTCATCTATATACTTGCTTTCGGCAACTTTGGATTTAACAAAATCCAAAAACTTTTGTTTTATTTCTGGTTTTTCAAATATTCTACTTAAAAACTTATAGCCGTAAGAGTCAAAGGATTCTTTACTAGATATATGGCTAACTAAAAATGGAAACTTATTTTTAAAATGTTCTAATGGATTATTATAAAGCGTTCTATTCTGAAATATATCCTTCATCACTTCAGGATATATTTCCGCAAAAAACGCTGGAATCCTATATAAATAATTCTCAGGAGATATATCTAATACTGCTGAGCTTTGTATCTCTTTAACTAGTTCTTCGCCATAAACCCTGCTTTCATATGCGCTATTTAAGGGATGAAATTGCCGTTGCGGATATGCAGCCATTCCCTCCCCAATAGGGTCTTCAGGGAATCTGCATCCATTAATATAATTTGCTAAAGCATGGCCGAATTCATGGCGTATCGTTTGAATAGGGGCTTCACTTGGTGCACCTTGATATGTATAAGCATTAGCAATATAAATGTCACAACCGGCACCTTCTGCATATCCGCCAGCTATGCCTCCATAATTATAAAAATCGCTACCATTTTCATATGCAAAAATCCGAAACTTACTAGTGATATCTGGATTTTTAGGGTGCTCTGCCCTAAGACCAAATGCTTCTTTGAAGTCATAAACATTATTTATAATCTCCTGCTTAGCCCTTTCTAGTGCATAACCTTTTAAATTATGATAAAATTCCACTTCAAAGTTATACCGAGGAAACTCTATTATTTCTTTGTGAGCAAGTAGCATTTGACTCTTTTCCACTTTAGTTTTGTCAGACAGCAATATTGGCATATCACGCTGAATAATTGGATCTTCAAGTGCCTCTTTAGCAGATTCATGATCATAATCTTCACGAGGACGTACCTTTCTTAAAAGAGATACCAATACGTCATCACCAACACTATACCTATCCAGACTGATCTCCATATGGGTATCAAACTTAATATCCATAAAAGTATTAATAATCTCCTTCTTAGCTGTTTTTACTTCTTCATTACTCAAATCATTAGTATCTAACTTTATTTGTACATTAGATTTAGGAAGCTCTATCACTTCCACCCTATCAGTCAACATTGCTAAACTCTTTGATACATTATGATAAGATAATGCGTAACTAATTTGCTCTCTTAGTGGCACGTTACTGTGACCAACATAGTGATATGCATTAAGAATATTTGTCCGATCTAGATCAAATTGCCTTAGAAGATAATTAGCATATGAATATCCATAATCATCAAAATCTTTTTTATTGTCATGTAAAAAGAAGGTGATTGTTTTAGCAGTACCATGATCATCAATACCAAACAACTCTTCATATTCATTAAAATTATCTTTAATTCTTTGTTCAATTGTTTTTAACTTCTTATCACTTAAGTTATTATAGTGTAAAATCGCTTCTAGGTTATCATTTAGTTGCACTATATACTTTTTTGGTAAAACTCTTTCATTTTGTGCAATTTGCATTGCATCAATTAGAAATGGATCATTATCATTAGGATCTATATACGTATACATTGTGTTTGAACTGTGATCAAAATATCCATACTTACTAGTTGATTCTGTGTGTTTTTGATAGCTATCTCTATCATTATATACATAAAATTGAAGTGGCTTATGAGCATTATTTTCAACTAATGCTTTAAAATTAGGATACTCGCCATCTACTTTCTTAATTTGATTTACGGTGTTTTCCACTATATCGTTAGGCAAATTATCATAGTGTAATTTTGCTTCTAAATCACCAGAAAGTGTTATTGTTTTACTACTTGGTAAAGCAACTTTCTTTGTCCGTCTTGTCATAATGTCCTCATTTATTGGATTTAGGCATATAAGCTATAATAAAAATATTAATTTTCTCTTTATACTAGAAAAATATAATCTTATACTATTACTAGTTGAATAGTAGAGATTTTATCGAACTTGATATAATAAAAATCTTTACTAATATAGTAATATTATATATATAATCTATAATTATGATAGCATATATAAATACCATAGCATTACAAGGAATTCACGCAACAAACGTCAATGTCCAAGTTCATATTGCCAACGGTATTCCTGCTTTTAACATTGTTGGACTGCCAGATAAAACGGTAGCTGAGTCAAAAGAGCGAGTCAGAGCAGCATTAAATTCAATAAATTTATCCTTACCACCGAAAAGAATCACTGTAAACCTCTCCCCCGCAGATTTACAGAAAGAAGGCAGTCACTATGATTTAGCTATTGCTATGGGATTACTTATCGTAATTGGAACAATACCGATGGGAAGCGTTGATCATTATGTTATCATAGGTGAACTTGCCTTAGATGGTGGAATAATGCCTGTTTCTGGAACCTTACCAACAGCAATCTATGCTAAAAAGGAGGGTAAGGGGCTGATTTGCCCAAAAGAAAATGGTTTAGAAGCTATTTGGGCTAAAGGAATTTCAATTTTAGCTATCAAAAATCTAACTGAACTGATAGGTCACTTCTCTGCACATGAACTCATTGCTCCTTTAATTTGCAACAGAAAGCAAGATCTCTCAAACGATAAAATCACTACATACAATATGAAAGATGTCAAAGGTCAAGCAGTTGCAAAGAGAGCAATTGAAATTGCTGCAGCAGGTGGACATAACATATTAATGGTTGGTCCACCAGGCACAGGTAAATCCATGTTAGCTAAACGATTTATTGATATCTTGCCCAATTTAAGCGACTCAGAAATTATGGATGTTAATGTCATTTCCAGCATAACTAAAAGTTTCAATGGAACTTTAAATATACGCCGTCCTTTTCGCGAACCACATCATTCATGTTCCATTGCAGCAATGGTTGGTGGCGGAAAAACTGCTAAACCCGGAGAAATTTCAATGGCACACAACGGCGTTTTGTTTCTTGATGAATTACCAGAGTTTCCAAGAGCCGTACTTGATTCTTTGCGTCAACCACTAGAAGATAAAAGTGTTACTATTGCTAGGGCAAATGCTCATGTAACTTACCCTACAAATTTCCAACTTATTGCTGCAATGAATCCTTGCCGTTGTGGATACTTAGGTGATGCAAAAAGATCGTGTGGTAGAGTACCTAAATGCGGCATAGATTATAAAAACAAGATATCAGGTCCATTACTAGATAGAATTGATATACACGTTGAAGTACCAAATATAAATATACTCTCTTATAATGCCAAAGATAAGTGCGAAAGCACAGAAATTATTAAAAATAGAGTACTTGCCGCAAGAGAAATACAGACACAGCGGTACGCTAATTTAAATTTTAAATCCAATGCAGAAATAAGCGGTAATGCTTTAGAAGAGTTTGCTTTTCCCGATACAGCAGGAATGAATCTTTTAGAGCATGTTTTAAAAGCTAATCATATATCTATAAGAAGCTATACTCGTATTTTAAAAGTTGCAAGAACAATAGCGGATCTAGCAAACAGTAAGCAAGTAAAGAAAAATCATATAGCAGAGGCTTTAATTTATCGGTTAAAATAAAAAATTTAACAAAATTTATTGCTTATTTTATCTTTAAGCAATTTCATGAATTTTTATAGCTTATTTTAAATTACAATACTTCTCATAATAGACTGATAAAAAAATAGATCAATAGCATGAAAGTTAAACAGAACATTATTTTTAAGCTATGGGTTCGTTAAAGTCGAGATGAAATATTTTAGTTTCTTTACTGATTTTTTGGATTTATAGGAATATCAAAGGCAGCAAAATTGGCGTTGCTCAAACCAGGTATTTTTTCGAAAATCATACCATTATCGAGAGGATACTGATTCTTTTTTCTAGCTTTTAAAGCGCTGCCATTATATTTTTTGTTAAATTTCACTAAGCAAGTTCTTTTAATAATGCTCAGTTTTGCTTTTTCAGTGTTCTTGATATCTAGAAGTAGTAAGTTAAATGTCTAATAAATAGAACATCAACTTTGCCTAATATGGTTGATTATTACTTTATAAGTAGTATAGTAAGTATAAGTTAAACAAAATTTATATTCATCATTTATAATTTAAAGGTTCATTTGAGCAGGTTTAGTAATGTCTGATGTTTTATGTGATAGTTTTTATTTTTGCAAAGAGATACATAAAGAGGGATTGGAGCAAAAGTATGAAATTACTGTAGATAATAAATATATAGAAAGTCAATTAGACGATAAATTATCAGAAATTTCTAAATATGCAAAATTATCCGGCTTTAGAGTAGGCAAAGTACCACATCATATCATCGTTAAAAATTACGGTGAAGAAGCTAAACAAGAAGTGATAAGAGATATAATCAATAAATGTGCTGATGATTATATTAAGAAAAATAAATTTAATTCCTTAGTTTCTTCAAATATTGAAGTGGTTTCTGCACCAGATTTAAATGAGCAAAAAGACTTAATTTATAAATTGTCTTTAGAGATCATGCCTGAAGTACCTCTAATAGATCCAAGTATAATAAGTATCAAATCATTAGAAGTAAAAATAGAAGATAGCGATGTAAAGGAATTTATCTCCTCAATTAAAAGTAAGTCTTATAATTTCGTTTCTGCGGTTAATGATCATAAGGTAATTGATGGAGATCGAGTTATTATTGATTTTGAAGGACAGATAAGAGGTAAGTTATTTAAGGGTGGTAATGCTAAGAATTTTGTTGCTGATGTTGGTAGCAATCAACTTTTATCTGATTTTAGCCACAATTTAATTGGCATGAAAAAAGGAGAAACTAAAAATTTTACGTTAAAATTTCCTGAAGATTATAAAATTATCTCTCTCGCAAGTAAGGAAGCTGGTTTTCATGTAGAAGTTAAGGATGTTTTAGTGCGTGCTTTTCTAGATAAAGATGATGAGTTAGCGAAAAATAACGGGTTTGAAGATATCACAAAATTCACTAATTATATAGCTGAAAAAATTAATCTTGAATGCAATCACATGAAATTAATGGTGATGAGAAAAGATTTATTTGACCAGATAGATAAAAGTTATAATTTTGAATTACCAAACACAATAGTTGGGCAAGAGCAAGAAAAAATACAAAAATTAAAGGATAAGGATAGTATAATAGATTATACCTTAGAGGCTAAAAAACGTGTCAAATTAGGTTTGCTGTTCATGAGATATGCTCAAGAAAATAAAATATCTGTTAATTATGAAGATATATTAAACGTGATCTTAAAACAGTATGTAACTGAGCATTCTTCAGTAGATAATGTGCTAAAGTTATTAAAGTCAAATAGAAAATTTTATGAAATGGTAAGTGGACAAGCAATTGAAGATAAAGTGGTAAGCTATATTATGGAAAAAGTGAATAAAGAAGAAAAGCAGGTTATATCAGTAAAAGAGCTAAAAGAGTTATTTAATGCAATTTAGAATATAGGAATTATATGAATCTTGTGCCTATTGTTGTTGAGCAGACTAGCCGTGGAGAGCGTGCTTATGATATATATTCTCGTTTACTAAAAGAGAGAGTAATATTTGTTATTGGTCCTATAGAGGATAATATGGCTAGTCTTATTATTGCTCAACTTCTATTTTTAGAGTCTGAAAATCCTGATGGAGATATTTGTATGTATATAAATTCTCCTGGTGGTATTGTAACTGCTGGTTTGTCTATATATGATACTATGCAGTATATCAAGCCAAAAGTATCTACTTTATGTATAGGTCAAGCTGCATCAATGGGCTCTTTACTGCTTGCTGCTGGTGCAGCTGGTAAGCGCACGTCTTTGCCTAATGCTCGTATTATGATTCATCAGCCATCTGGTGGCTTCCAAGGACAGGCAACAGACATAGAGATCCATGCTCAAGAAATTAAGCAAATTAAGCAAAGGTTAAATAAGATATATGAAAAGCACACAGGTAAATCATTAAGTGTTGTTGAGGAAAGTATGGAAAGAGATAACTTTATGAGTGCTGAAAAAGCAAAAGAATTTGGAATTATTGATAAAATAATATTTGAGCGCTTGGAAGATAATAACGATAAGCCTAAAAAGATTAATTCTAATTAAAGCCAATGAGTAATAACGATCAAAATACTAGAGATTCTTTTTATTGTTCTTTTTGCAAAAAAAAACATGATGAAGTGCGTAAGCTAATAGCAGGGTCATCTTCGTCATTTATTTGTAATGAATGTATAAACTTATGTTCTAGTATTCTACAAGAGGAAAATAAATTTTCTAATAAAAAAGAAAGAGAGATTCAGCTAAAGCCTAAAGAAATAAAGAAAATTCTTGATGAGTATGCTGTTGGACAAGAATATGCAAAGCGTGCTTTATCTGTTGCCATCTATTACCATTATAAACGTATAGCTCAAACTGATGTTATTAATGATGTAAAAGTTTCAAAATCAAATGTTATGCTAATTGGACCTACAGGTTCAGGAAAAACCTTGTTAGTCAACACGCTTGCTCAATTATCACAAGTGCCATTTGCTATATCTGATGCTACTACTTTGACTGAAGCAGGTTATGTTGGAGAAGATGTAGAAAATATACTACTTCGTCTACTCCAAGCTGCAAACTATGATATTGACTCAGCGCAGCGTGGTATAATATATATTGATGAAATAGATAAGATTAGCCGTAAATCTGAAAACATGTCTATTACTCGTGACGTATCTGGCGAAGGAGTACAGCAGGCATTACTTAAAGTTATTGAGGGCACTATTGCTTCTGTTCCTCTTCGTGGTGGTAGAAAACATCCGCAGCAGGAATTTGTGCAAATCGATACTACTAACATATTATTTATATGTGGTGGAGCTTTTGATGGTTTAGAGAAAATAATAGAAACCAGAAATCGAGGCAGCATTATGGGATTTGAAGCTAACGTTTGTAAGTTAACAGAGAAAACAAAAAATATCCTATATGATGTCGAACCAGAAGATTTAATTAAGTTTGGATTAATACCAGAATTTGTGAGTCGTATTCCAATTGTTACAATTTTAGATGAGCTAAGTCATGCTGATTTAATTCGGATACTTGTAGAGCCAAGGAATTCTTTAACAAAACAATATCAGAAATTGTTTTTAATGGAGGGAGTAGAACTTGAATTTCAAGATGAAGCCTTATCTGCAATTGCAGATAAAGCTGTGAAGCATAAAACAGGAGCAAGGGGTTTGCGAGCTATTATAGAATCTCTGTTGCGTGATTTGATGTTTGAAATTCCAAGTCAAAGCTTAAGAGATAATAAAATATGTGTTACCAAGGAAATGGTAAATCTATATACAAATTCTGCTTTTTTTAAGAAAAATTTGGCTATTGCTAGTTGAATTTATATAAAATAGGGAAACCTTATGGCTACTGAAACATCACATACCATCATGCTGCCAGTACTAGCACTGCGTGATACAGTTGTTTTTCCTGAGGAAACGATCGCCCTATTTGTAGGTAGGGAAAAATCTGTTAATGCCTTAAATTATGCTATGCAAAATGATAGTGAAATTTTACTCATTACCCAAATTGATGAGGGGGTTGAAGATCTCAAACCTCAGAGTTTATATAAGGTAGGTGTAATTGCTGATATCTTGCAATTACTAAAGCTTCCTGATAGTTCAATTAGAATTGTAGTAAAAGGTAAAAAGAGAGCAAAAATTATCAATTACATTGATTCTAGTCCTTTTCTTAAAGCTGAGGTAAGCTTCATAAGCGACGAGGTAGTGATAAAATCTAATAAAGTGAGGGATTCTGTTGAAGCTTTAAGAGAGTCTATTCTAAGTGAGTTTAGAAACTGGAATAAATTTAGCAAAAGAATCCAATTTGAGGGTATGGATTTCATTAATCAAATCAAAGATGCAGGCAATCTTGCAGATAAAATAGCTTCACATTTAAGTGCTAGAACAGAGGATAAGCAAAGAATACTCGAGTGTTTTAAGATAGAAATGCGTCTTGAATTAGTATATTTTTTAATTAAGAAAGAGATCGCTATTTTAGATGCAAAAAATGAATTAGATAAAAAAATCAAATCTCAAATTGAAGAAGCACAAAGAAAATACTATTTAAGTGAAATGATTAAAGCTACGTCTGAGAAGCTAGAGAATAGTGAAGAAAATAATGAACATACAATAGATAAGTATGAAAAAAAAGTTAAAACAACAAAATTGTCAACTGAAGCAAAGGCAAAAGCAATTAGCGATTTAAAGCGATATAAGAAAATGAATAATACTTTGCCAGAAGCTACAGTAATTGCAAATTATCTTGATTGGTTACTTGATTTGCCATGGGGAAAATATACAAAAACTAAAATTGATTTGGAAAATGCTGCAAAAATCTTAGATCAAAGTCACTATGGCATGGAAAAAGTTAAGAAAAGAATAATTGAGTTCTTGGCAGTATTGGAACGAGTTAAGGAACTTAAGGGACAAATACTCTGTTTAGTTGGCCCTCCTGGAATTGGAAAAACGTCATTACCAGAATCTATAGCACAAGCAACGGGTAGAAAATTTGTACGTATGTCCTTAAATGGTGTTAAAGATACGTCAGAAATTCGTGGTCATAGGAGAACTTATATTGCTTCTATGCCAGGTAGAATTATACAATGTATAAAAAAAGCTGGTTCAGCTAATCCTCTGTTTCTCTTGGATGAGATAGATAAGATAGGAAAAGATTTCAGTGGTGATCCAGCCTCTGCTTTACTTGAAGTTCTAGATCCAGAACATAATAAACATTTCGTTGATCATTATATGGAGGTTGAGTTTGATCTTTCAAATGTGATGTTTATTGCTACTGCTAACACTTTAAATCTTCCTCCACCTCTAATCGATAGAATGGAAATAATAGAATTATCTGGTTATACAGAAGACGAAAAAGTGGAAATTACAAAAAATCATCTTATTCCGAAACTCACTAAAGAGCACGGTTTATATGAAAAAGAATGGGAGATATCTGATGATGCTTTACGTAAAACAATTCGCTCACATACACGTGAAAGTGGAATTCGTAATTTAAAAGAAAAGCTTTCTGCACTCATGAGAAAAGCCATTGTAGAAATATCAACTAAAAAAACTCAGCAAGTTGCTGTAAATGTTGCTAATCTAAAGGATTATTTAGGAGTACATAAGTTTCGCTATGGTGATGTAGAAGAAGAAAATCTAATCGGTGTAACAACTGGGCTTGCGTATACTGAAAGTGGTGGAGATATTTTAGCTATAGAGTCAGTTCTAATGCCAGGCAAAGGGGAAATAAAGTATACAGGGAAATTAGGTGAAGTTATGCAAGAATCTATAAAGGCTGCATATAGCTATATAAGGTCATGTTGTTTAAAATTTGGTATAAAATCTAAGCAATTTCAAACCAATGATATACATTTACATGTTCCTGAAGGTGCAATACCTAAAGACGGTCCTTCTGCTGGAATTGCAATCTGTACATCTATTGTTTCACTTATGACTAAAATACCAGTTAATAGAGTCGTTGCTATGACTGGTGAAGTTACTCTACGTGGCCGTGTTCTTGCAATTGGTGGACTTAAAGAAAAATTATTAGCTGCTCTCAGAGTAGGAATTAATACTGTTATTCTGCCAAAGCAAAATGAAAAAGATATTGAAGAGTTGCCAAGTAATATAAAAGAAGGGCTGAAGCTTGTTTTTGTTAAAAATGTTGATGAAGTAATTTTCGCTGCTTTGACTGCAACACCTACTCCAATTATTGAAGATGAATTCATAGAACAAGAAAAGAATCTTCTACTACAAAAAGAAAGTAATAATTTTTCTTCTACCAAACCACTTAAGCATTAGTTTGTATTGCAAAAAGTCCAATATTATTTCTGCATATTACTCAATAGTTGAAAAAGGTGGAATTAAATATGATGATATGCAGCTCGATGTGTTAAAGCTGCTTGAGGAATTTTCTAGTCGTTTTTATAGTTACAATTTTTTCTCTAAAAATAAGCTCGGCTTATATCTTCATGGCCATGTAGGGCGTGGTAAATCTACAATAATGAATATTTATTATGAAAATTGTGGTATTATTAAAAAGCACAGGTTGCACTTTAATACTTTCATGCAAGATATACACGAGCATCTTCATAAATTGCGTAGCACATCTACTAAATCGCCACTAAATGAAGTTGCCAAAAGTATTGCTAAAGAAGTTAGATTATTTTTTCTTGATGAGATGCAAGTGCATGATATTGGTGATGCCATGATATTATATCGTCTATTTTCTGCCTTGTTCGCAAATAGAGTAGTCTTCCTTATAACATCAAATTATTCTCCAGATAATTTGTATTGTGATGGGCTGAAACGTGAATTATTCACTCCAGCAATAGATTTGATAAAAAAAAACATGCATATTATGTGCTTAGATGGTAAGCAAGACTATAGAGTTCTAAAGGGAAAAGCTCCTAATTATTTTTTTGGACAAAATGCAGACAAAATTTTAGCTAACACTTTTGCAGACTTAACTCATAGTAAAAAAGAGATAGATACCTCTAATTTTTTTATTAATCACATAAAAATTAAAATTAAACGAGCTTACGAGGGGGTATTATGGTTTGAATTTGCTGAACTCTGTGAAAAGGCAATTTGGACTGCTGAATATAAGAAGATAGCACAGTCTTGCCATATGATTTTTATTTCTAATATTCCTGCCTTTGATTTTAGCAATCAAAATGAAGCAAAAAGGTTTACAGTATTAATAGATGAGCTATATGAATACAAGGTTAAGCTTTTTTGTTCTTCTGCAATTGGACTGAGTAATATAAATCAATATTCTCAGGATCTAAAAAGGACAGTTTCACGTTTAATTGAAATGTGTTCAATAATTTAAAAATATTAAACTTTAAAATAAGTATAAATTGCTTTCCATAGCAAAAAAGAAAATTTGTTTAATAGTATTCTCTAATACCAAATCTTATAAATAATAAGACAATTTGTATTAAACAAAACATGAAGTGAACTAAGAAAAAATAAAAAAAGAAATAATACAAACAAAAATACTAAGACTAGAGATAAGAAATGTGTCACAGGTATACAAAGTAATAGAAATTTTACAGATTCAAGGAGTTATAAGAAAATGGGGGATGAAATAAGTAATTGCAAACAGAGTCTCTGAAGATGTAGAAAGAGTAGTAGTTAACATAGCAATAGAATTTCCAGCATATGGACAACAAAAAATGAGCTAAGAAAAAGGAAGATTCTGAAGGTGGAGTAAGATCTGTATGGCTAAGAAATGATCTTGAAACTTTCAAAAAAAGACTTAAGGCGCTTGAAGCAAAAGTTGCACAAGATGGAATAATTTTGACAGAGTTTAGAAAAAGTGAAAGATGGTGAAATTAGGTTATTTTGGTTGTCAGGATACTTATTATAGCATATCCAACAATAATTTGAAGGATTCATAAGAAAGAAGAATCAACGGCATGACGAAAAGACTTGAACAGAGGGATGTTCTTCCTAGCGCTGTGTTTGATAACAAACCAATGAGGTTCAATTTTATTAAAGTCAGGAGAATATGGTGGAAGATAAAGAACTTCAGTGC